>JBDLIT010000051.1:0-26060 GCA_039714735.1 Pseudomonadota bacterium | reverse complement strand
GCTAAATTGCGGACAGTTTGCGAAGCGGGCGATTCGACAAGGAGACCATTCGATGACGACGAGAACGGCCACCGAACACCTTCCCTTCGGCGAGAAACGGAGGATCAACAAACGCCCGGTAAAAATGACCAGTCCATGCGTCTTTTGGAGGCTGAGCCGGAATATACATTCAATCTGCTGAGCCTGTTGATACCCGCGGCCGAAGCAGCCGCACAGCCGAAGTTTGATGTAAGTAGCCCTGCAGTTCGCAAATTGCAGGCCTCCATGAAACAGCGTTATTCATCATTGAAGGCTTTCTACCAGAGCGGCGCGATTGGATTTACCCAGGATGCCCTGATCGGTATCCGGCAACTCTCGGCCGTGCCTCTCAAACAGAGGGGGCAGCTGAAAAACCTGATGAAGGCGGAAAACAAGGATCGCAATCAACTCTATAAAGAGATCGCCAAGGCCAATGGTCATCCTGAGTGGGAAAATGATGTTCGTATGACATTCAGCAAGACCTGGGTGAGCAATGCCCCAAAGGGGTGGTGGCGCCAGAACAAGCAGGGAGCTTGGGTGCGGAAATAGGCAACCTGTAATCGAAGGACGGGATTATTCCATGACATGGAGGTAGAATCGCCTCTCTTTGAGTGTCGATTGAGAGGTGATCCGCTAATGGGGCGTTCCCGCCGCAAACCCTTGCCCAAAGATCCCGTCGAGGCGGAGATCGAGTCCCTGACCCATGATGGCAAAGGGGTTACCCACATCGATGGCAAGGCGACCTTTATCTATGGCTCATTGCCGGGAGAAAAGGTTCGCTTCCTCTACACCAGCCGGCGCCGGAAATATGATGAGGGCCGGGTGGTGGAGGTGCTGGAAGCCTCAACCCAGCGGGTTGAGCCACGCTGCAGTCAGTTCGGTATCTGTGGTGGTTGCAGCCTGCAGCACCAGGATCCGCAAGCGCAGGTGGAATCCAAACAGCAGGCGATGCTGGATACTCTGCAGCACATCGGCAAGGTACAACCCGATGAGGTGTTGTCACCGCTGCTTGGCGAGTCCCGCTGGGGCTATCGCCGCAAGGCTCGCCTCGGGGTGCGCTATGTGCCGAAAAAGGGCGGCGCCCTGGTTGGATTCCGAGAGCGGGGTTCATCTTTTGTGGCGAACATCGATACCTGTCAGATTCTTCATCCCAGGGTGGGGGAGTTATTGCCTGCGTTAAGCGAGTTGATTGACGGACTTTCAATTCGCACTCAAATTCCTCAGATTGAGATGGCCATGGGGGATTCGGTGTGTGTGTTGATTTTTCGCCTGTTGGAAACCCCCAGCGCTGAGGACCGCCGCAAATTGGAGGACTTCGGGCCGCGGCACGACGTGGTAATCTACCGACAGGAGGGCGGCTTGGATACGGTCCTGCCCCTCTCCGGAGATCCGGTGGAACTCAGCTACCAGCTTCCCGATTTCGACCTTACCCTGCATTTCCTGCCCAACGATTTCACCCAGGTGAATACGGATATCAACCGGCAGATGGTGCGTCGTGCAGTGGAGATGCTGGAGTTGGAACCGGCGGACCGGGTGCTGGACCTTTTTTGTGGTCTGGGTAACTTTACCCTGCCACTGGCCCGAAGGGCGGGGGAGGTTACTGGGGTGGAAGGAGATTCCGGGCTGGTGGCGCGCGCCAGGGCGAATGCAGAACGGAACCACATCGCCAATGTGCGTTTCTATACCGCCAATTTGTACGAAACGCTTGAGAATGAACCCTGGCTACAGGATCGGTTCAACAAGGTGTTGATCGATCCACCCCGCAGTGGCGCACAAGAGGTGCTTGAGCACCTGCCACGGCTGGGAGCGGAACGACTTGTCTATGTCTCCTGTTATCCGGGGACACTGGCGCGGGATGCGGGCATCCTGGTGCATGATCTGGGTTACCGGTTGCTCAGCGCCGGGGTCATGGATATGTTTCCCCACACTGCCCATGTGGAATCGATTGCGCTGTTTGAAAAGAAGTGAAATTCAGTATGTCATATCCGGTCGCAACAAGATGCTGGCTCCGGGTGTTTCTTCCGGAAGTCGCCGTAATTATTAATCGTCCCGAAAGTAATCGCATGCATGTGCTCGCGACACGCTATGAATACCTCCCTGTACGCTCGACGACGGGGTCCCTCCCATCGACGGTCGCGCTCACACGCATGCGATTACTTCTGCAACTATTGATACTTCCTGGTCGGTTTGATTGCAGCATCCCTGCCGCAAACACTTCCTACAGAAACATCCG
This sequence comes from Pseudomonadota bacterium, assembly GCA_039714735.1. GTDB lineage: Bacteria > Pseudomonadota > Gammaproteobacteria > Chromatiales > Chromatiaceae > JASJBU01. The sequence continues at coordinate 23,809 of JBDLIT010000051.1, read as the reverse complement.
GAGTCAGCATATAACTTTGGTTGATCCTGCAGAACAGTAAAAAAAGAGATGATAAATGGCTGTAGAAATAGAGCGTAAGTACCTGGTAGCAAACAATAAGTGGAAGTTATCTGTAGAGTCGGAAGCGGCCATGAAGCAGGGTTATCTGGCCACGGTTGCGAATGCCAGCATCCGTGTGCGGATAGCGAAGGGCAAGGCGCACCTGAACATCAAGAGCATCACTCTGGGCATCAGTCGTTCCGAATATGAGTATGAGATCCCGCTGCAGGATGGTGAGGAGATACTGGCCAATCTGACTTCAGGTTCGGTGATCGACAAGGTGCGTTACAAGGTGCGTTGCGGTGGGCATGTCTGGGATCTGGACCTCTTTCATGGGGATAACGAAGGCCTGGTGGTTGCGGAGGTCGAACTGGACTCCGAGGACGAGGCCTTCGAGGTGCCTGAGTGGGCCGGTGAAGAAGTCTCCACAGACCCCAAGTATTACAACGCCAGCCTGGTCAAACATCCCTATTGTGATTGGTAGCCGGGCGCTCTATCGACATCCACTGCTAATCCTCCTGGTGCTGTTATTTCTGTCCGCCTGTGGAGCAGCGCCCGATAACCAGGCAATTCGCATGGGGCTCGCCACCGCTCCGCTGAATCTCGATCCCCGCTTCGCAACCGACGCCACATCCGCGCGCATCAACCGTTTGCTCTATCAGCGCCTGGTGGAGTTCGACACGCAGAGCATGCCGGTTCCCGGGATTGCCGATTGGCAGCGCATCACCCCGATCCACTACCGGTTTCAGTTGCAGCAGGCGGATTTAAGTTTCAGCAACGGCCTGCCGGTGACCGCAGCGGACGTGGTCGCGACCTATCGATATGTTCTCGACCCAGCAAATGCATCACCACATCGTTCTGCCCTGGAGTTGATTGAACGGGTCGAAAAGGTCAATGAGGAACAAGTCGATTTTCACCTCAGACGCGCCGATCCGCTGTTCCCGGCCTATCTGATACTGGAGATCCTGCCGGCTAAACTCATTGCCGGGAAACACCCGTTCGGAAGTCAGCCGGTTGGCAGCGGTAGCTTCAACGTAGTCGGCCGGCCTGAGCCTGGAAGATTGTTGTTAGAGAGACGGCGTGATCACCAACTGTTCGAATTGGTCGAGGTAAAGAATCCCACGGTCAGGGTTCTGAAGCTGCTACGGGGAGAGATTCACCTGCTCCAGAATGACCTCTCGCCTGAGTTGATTGGATATCTAAGATCAAGGAAGGAAGTTAATATAAAACAATTGGGTGGGAGTAATTTCTCATATATTGGATTTAATCTGGATGACATGGCGACCGGCAATCCGTTGTTGCGCAGGGCGATTGCTCATGCAATCGACCGGGAGGCCATCATTCAACAGGTGATGAACCAAAGCGCACGGATTGCCGAGGCGTTATTCCCGCCGGAACACTGGGCAGGCACAGCTGAGTTGGAGTCTATCCCATTCTCTCCTGAACGGGCCAAGGCATTGTTGGCAGAGGCAGGATACAGCCGGGAGACCCCTTTGAAACTGGTCTACAAGACCTCCAGCGATCCGTTTCGCATCAGACTTGCCACCATCATTCAGAGTCAGTTGCGGGCAGTGGGCATCGATCTCGATCTGCGCAGCTATGATTGGGGCACGTTCTTTGGCGATATCAAGGCGGGCCGCTTCCAACTCTACAGCCTGACCTGGGTCGGCCTGCGCACCCCTGACAGCTTTCGGTATATCTTCGCCTCGGACTCAGTACCCCCGGCAGGCGCCAACCGGGGGCGTTATTCCAGTCCGGAGGTTGATCGGTTGCTGGAGCGGGCTGATCGGCAACAATTCCTGCCGGAAATGGCGGCAACCTATCGCCAGATCCAGCAACATTTACACGAGGATCTACCCTATATCCCGCTCTGGTATGAGGATCAACTGGCCGTCAGCAGGCAGGAGATCAAAGGTTATCAGCTCATGCCGGATGGGAATTATGATGGGCTTGAACAAGTGGAATTCATGGCATCGGAATCCTTTTCCAGGGAGCTGACACATGCTGCTGATTAATCTCTCGAAACAGCTTTTGAGCCTGCATCAGGGGGGCAGGGAACTGCTCAGGTTTCCCGTCTCCACCGCCCTGAACGGAGCCGGTGAACAGCATGGCAGTGAATGCACTCCCCGGGGAATGCATAGAATACGTATTAGAATAGGATCACAATGCCCTGAAAATGCAATATTTATTGGACGAAGGTCCAGTGGTGAGATCTATACTCCCGAGCTGGCTAAGCAATATCCCGAACGGGACTGGATATTGACCCGGATTCTCTGGCTGACGGGTATTGAGTCTGGTTTCAACCGGGGCGGGAAGGTGGATACCCTGCGCCGCTTCATCTACATCCATGGCTGTCCGGACACAGCACTGATGGGTGTGCCTCTGTCCCATGGATGTATCCGCATGCGTAACCGGGATCTGATTGAACTCTTTGATCAGGTCGAGCAGGGGATGCTGGTGGAGATTAAATGATCGATTTCATCTTCTCGCGGTTGCTCAGCGCCCTGCTGGTGATTCTCGGAGTTGCCATTTTGGTTTTCCTGTTGATCCATCTGGCGCCGGGAGATCCGGTGGATGTGATGTTGGGTGAGTCGGCCAGACCGGCGGACCGTGAGGCGCTGCGCGCCGCACTCGGACTGGACCAGAACCTGGGCCGGCAGCTGGTGGATTACTTCAGCGGACTGGCCAGGCTGGATCTGGGCAGTTCCATCCACAGCAGACAGCCGGTCAGCCAGCTGCTGGCAGAGCGGATCCCCGCGACTCTGCAGTTGGCGCTGGCCGCCTTGGGTTGTGCGCTGTTGATTGCCATCCCCCTGGGTCTGCTCGCTGCGGTCAGGCGCGGTGAGGCCTGGGACTGGGGTGCGATGAGTTTCTCCCTGCTGGGGGTCTCGATCCCCAATTTCTGGCTTGGACCGGTGCTGATCCTGATCTTCTCTCTGTGGCTGGGCTGGACCCCGGTCAGTGGCAGGCAGGCTCCCGGAAGCATCATTCTGCCCGCCATCACGCTGGGAACGGCATTTGCCGCGATCCTGGCGCGCATGATCAGAAGCAGTCTGCTGGAAGTGCTGGGGGAGGATTATGTACGCACCGCAAGGGCCAAGGGGCTGGATGAACTGCACGTTGTCTGGCAGCACGCGATGCGCAACGCCTGGCTGCCGGTGGTGACCTTGATTGGTCTGCAGCTCGGCGCTCTGTTGGGTGGCGCGGTAGTCACCGAGATCGTCTTCGATTGGCCCGGCGTGGGTTCCCTGATGATCGAGGCGATTCAGAAACGGGACTATCCAGTGGTGCAGGGCTGTGTGTTGTTTGTCAGCCTGATCTATGTGCTGGTGAACACCGCCACCGACCTGGCCTACGGTCTGCTTGACCCACGAATCCGTGTGGAGCGGGGCTGATGAGCCGCTGGATGCCCATCACGATTCTGTTGCTCTGGGGGCTGTCTGCCATGTTCGGTAGCTGGTTTACCTCAGGGGCGAACCTGATCGACCTGCAAAGAATTCTTGCCGCTCCCGGCATGCATGGTCTGTTGGGCTTTGATGATCTGGGGCGTCCGATACTGGAGCGGCTCATCGCCGGCGCCCAGACCTCTTTTCTGGTGGCGTTCGGGGTGGTTGCCATTACCTCAGTGTCGGGCACATTTCTGGGGCTGATCGCCGGTTATCAGGGTGGCTGGGTCGATCTGGTGTTGGTCAGGCTGATCGAGGTCTTTCTCGCCTTCCCCGGTATTCTGCTGGCGATTGCCTTGGCGGGTGTCATGGGGCCGGGCCTGGATAACCTGATTATCGCCCTGTCGATGGTCGGCTGGGTGGGATATGCCAGACTGGCAAGGGCGCAAACCCTTTCCGTTAAGCAGCGTGATCATGTCAGCGCGGCAATCGCCTTGGGTAGCAGTCAATGGAGCATTCTGCTCCGGCATCTTTTGCCGCTGATTGCCGCACCACTGATTGTGGAAGTGACCTTCGGTGTGGCCGGGGTCGTAATCGCAGAGGCCGGACTTTCATTTCTCGGCCTGGGGGTACAACCTCCGTCGGCCTCCTGGGGTAGTATGATCCGGGATGGAGCGAGTTATATGCTGATGGCGCCGCATATGGTGCTGGCGCCGGGATTTGCGATTCTGCTGGTCGTCTTTTCGCTGAATCTGCTTGGGGATCAACTGCGTGACAAGCTGGACATCCGGCTCACTGCACAAAAAAGGTCGTGAAAAAAAGCTCCTTCAGACTGTCTTGGCCACTCAGGTCCTTCATGATTTGGCTAACCGCAGACAATGCCTCTTTTCTCAGCGTCTCCTTGCCCTCCGGGGTTTTGAGGGTCCTGCCATCCTGCTCGGAGAGCAGCAACAACAAGGCATGGCGGATTGCCGGCCCATGCAGCTCTAGGCTCTCCTTAAAGGTTTCATCATTCGTCATGACCTGGATGTCGGTGCGGATATACTTGCCGCCACTGGCCAGGTTGGCTACTAAGGAGGGTTTGATTTCGTAGTAGCTAATAGTTGGAGAGCCGCCCTCATCATCATTAGCGAAAACCGGTGTGGCAATGAGTAATAGGATGAGGCTGGCAATAATGGTCCGATACATGGGAAAGGCTTCCTGACAGTTCGATAAATCAAATTTGGTTAGGGAAATCTCTGGTTGAGAGCAGGGCTGTGGTTTTCCGTTACTGCTGTTTACGGCATACTTGGGCGAAAATTGAATGGAAAAAGTCAGAATAGAAGCATGAGTCTTGGCCCGGTTATGATCGATCTGGAGGGGACAACCCTCTCCCAGGAAGAGCGTGAGTTGCTGAAACACCCGGCAGCCGGCGGTGTTATTCTGTTTTCTCGCAATTACGAAAACCACGATCAGCTGAACCGCCTCTGCAGCGAGATACATGCTTGCAGAAACCCCCATCTACTCATCTCGGTGGACCATGAGGGAGGACGGGTGCAGCGTTTCAAAGACGGGTTTACCCAGTTGCCTCCCGCAGCGTGGTACGGGGAACAGTATGCGAAACGCTCAAACAGGGGAGTGCAGCTGGCGGAACAGGGTGGCTGGCTGATGGCGGTGGAACTGCTCTCCTGTGGAGTCGATTTCAGTTTTGCGCCGGTCTTGGACCTGGGGTCGGGGATCAGTCAGGTGATCGGTGACAGAGCGTTTGCATCCCACCCGGAAACGGTCGCAAAACTGGCGCATGCATGGATGCAGGGCGTGCATGCGGCCGGCATGGCGGCGGTTGGAAAACACTTTCCCGGGCATGGCGGTGTGGAGGCGGATTCACATCGTGCATTGCCGGTGGACCTGCGCCGCTTCGAAGACCTGCAAATGGAGGATCTGAGACCCTTCGAACGGATGATTCATTACGGTATAGAAGCGATTATGCCGGCGCATGTGATCTACCTGAAGGCGGACCGGCAACTTGCCGGTTTTTCGACATTCTGGCTCAAGCAGGTACTCCGTGGACGATTGGGTTTTCAAGGTGTCATCTTCAGTGATGACCTCAGCATGGCCGCCGCGGAGAACGCTGGGAGCTACGCCGAACGAGCCCGGGCGGCGCTGGATGCCGGATGTGATATGGTGCTGGTCTGTAACAATCGCATTGAGGCCGGCAATGTCCTTGCCGCACTCGAAGATTATAACGACCCGGCGGCGCATGTGCGGCTGGTGAGAATGCACGGCCGGGGGCAGATCAGCCGGCAGAATCTACATCTGGATCCGCGTTGGGCGAAAGCGGTAGAGGCGCTGGCTGTATCTGAGCAACACCTGACGTTCGATCTAAACCTGGAATGAGAGACAATTGATTACTCCCCAAGAAGCTGAAGAAGTTCTGGCTGAGGCGAAACGACTCTACACACAGAGTGATGTCGAACAGGCGCTGGATAGGCTGGCGTCTGAGATCAGCAGCAAACTTTCCACGGAAAACCCAATCATACTCTGTGTCCTCAACGGGGCATTGATTCCCATGGGGCATCTGTTGACGCGCCTCACATTCCCATTACGCTACGACTATATCCACGCATCCCGCTATCGGGGTGAAATTTCCGGCAATGACCTTAAGTGGATCGGGAAACCGAGTGTTTCCCTGGAGGATGAAACGGTCCTTGTCATTGATGACATTCTGGATGAGGGTGTAACTTTGTCGGAAATAGTCAACTCCTGCAGGATGGTGGGGGCCAAGGCTGTCTATACAGCGGTCCTGGTGGAAAAACGGCATACCAGAGGCAATGGATTCATCCCAAATTTTGTTGGTCTGGAAGTGGAGGACCGATATGTGTTTGGCTTTGGGATGGATTACAAAGGGTATTTAAGGAATGCCGCAGGGATATTTGCGGTCAATAGTACAGATTGAGCGAGGGAAAGCCCCTGTATTTAGTCTAAGCTATTTGGGGTAATTGCCGGCACAGTATTAAAAAATACTAATAAAATTAAGTACCTATTGTTATTTTTACGAAATTGGTCCACTATTGATAAACAAAGATTAACCTGGCTCGAGAGCAGGATATCGTTTTTTTTGCCAATTCGGCAATTTTACTCAGCATACACTTTGTTGGGACGTATGATCCTTAGGAGGATTCAGTAGTGAGCACCATTGATATTATGAAGGGTAGTCATGGCGAAATGCAGGATATGATCAATGATCTGAGGGCCATGATGACCGAAGAACAGCTGAAAATCCGGCCCAACGCCATGACAACTCACAGGTTACTTTGCGAACTTGCAGACAAGCTGAAAATTCATATGACATCTCAGGATCAGGAAATCTATCCGGGTCTGCTGATTCATGAGGATCCGAAGCTCAAATCCATGGCTTGGGGATTTCTGAATGGCCAGAAACCTATGCGTAAGCAGTATGATGACTATTACACTAAATGGCTGAAGGACTGCGATTTCGATTTCACGAAAGACTTTGTGGTGGAGACGTTTGAGATCTTCGATATGATCGAAGAGCGGATCGAGAGAGAAAAGTCCATTCTGATCCCGACACTCGAGTCATCGGGTGTTTTTTCACAGGTTGCTACCGGTTAACAGATACTTTATCGAAGTAGTCTGAATAAAAGGGGGCTTCGGCCCCTTTTCTATTTGTACTGTGATTCCCTGTAGATCGTACTTTTTTGGCGACACATGGCCGGTTCATGTTCCAGACGGAACCGGCATTTCCCACATCCATGTGGGGCATCTTCGCTGCATCTCGACCTGTACTCCCACAAACGCACACGCCCTCCATGGACGGAGTAGTGTTGCGGGAGGCAGGAAGCCGGGAGCGACCTCTACCCCGCCCAACTGCAGATTCTAGGTTGAATTGGAAGTAGTATGTGGCGAAGTCATTTACATATCCGAATTCAAGGATAAAATCAGGTATTCAACTGCAGAGACACAGAAAATAGATGACAAGACTGGCCATAATTGGCGGGACAGGCCTGGATAAGATCCCCGATCTGGAAATTATTCGCCGGGAGGTCGCACACACTCCCTTTGGCGAACCATCAGCTGCATTGACGTATGGCAGAATCGCCGGCAATGAGGTGGTCTTTTTGCCACGTCATGGGTCTGCACACAATATTCCACCACATCGGGTGAATTATCGAGCGAATCTCTGGGCGCTGCAGCATGTGGGTATAGATACGATTATCGGGGTAGCCGCTGTGGGTGGGATAACTGATGAGATGGCGCCTGGCCGGATTGTCATTCCTGACCAGATCATCGATTATACCTATGGCAGGGAGCATACGTTTTTTGATACTGAGTCGACCCAGGTGACGCATATTGATTTCACATATCCATATTGCGACGGATTGCGTCAGAGATTGATCAATGCGGGTGGACAGATTGCCGGGCAGATAGTCAAGGCTGGCGCCTATGGCGCCACCCAAGGCCCACGCCTTGAAACCGCCATGGAGATACGACGTATGGCCACCGATGGTTGTGATATTGTCGGCATGACCGGTATGCCTGAGGCCTCCCTGGCCCGCGAACTCGACATCTGTTATGCATCTTGTGCTGTGGTGGCTAACTGGGCGGCCGGCAAAACCAACCAGATAATCAAGATGAGCGATATTGAACGGAACTTAATCATTGGCATGGAGACTGTCAGAAATCTTTTGACTCAGTTTCTCACAATGCAATCAGGGCAATAGCCCACAATTGCCTATGCACCAATTTTCTTTGTGGGTTGATTTAGGATTGTCGGTTCGGCCTGGATGGCTGAGAGTGTTTCTCACGATTTTTATTATTCCTCTTTTCGCGCTGCAAACCGTTACTGCCGGACCCTTCGAACGGGGTATGACATCCTTGGAACAGGGTAACTTCGCAGAGGCTTACTGTGTCTGGCGACCGTTGGCAATGCGGGGGCATGCAGAAGCGGCCTATCATTTAGGTTGGTTGTACGCCAACGGGAATGGATTGAAGGTCGATATTAGCCAAGCCATCCACTGGTGGTCACAGGCGGCCAGTCAGGGTCATACCGATGCCCAGTTTGCTTTAGGTCTGACCTATACCAATGGCGAAGGCGTCAAAGCAGATCCGGTCAAGGCCCTGGATTGGTATTTGCAAGCCGCCAACGGGGGGCACCAGGATGCCCGGGAGATGATACGAGCGAAGGTCATGGCGGGCGCCACTGAAGTACAGGCGCGGCTGCCTGAGTTGACAGCTAAGGATTGGCTTGGTCGGCCGATCCGGGTCAATGTGGATAAAGCCAATCTCCGCTCAGGTCCAGGCACAACTTTCAGTCAGGTCGGGATGGCTGAAAAGGGTTCCATATTAAAAGTGATCGGCGAACGGAATGAGTGGTATCAAATTCTTGGATCAGAAAATGGGACAGGTTTCAGGTGGATTGCAGGCTGGTTGACAGAACCGGTTGAATGACAACTCAATCATCCTGAGAATTGCCATTAAAGGGCGCACCAAATTCCAATATGCTAGGATTTGTGCATTGTAACTGCTTCAGATGGGGGTTTTGCCGTGGTTGAATCTGGGAACAACGATAAGCAGAACAGTGAAGGCGTTTCATCCGATGACCAAACGAATGATCAGAAAGTGGTGAAGGTCGTCAAAAAGAAAGCCGCCAAGAAAAAGACTGCCAAGAAAAAGACTGCCAAGAAGAAGGTGGTCAAGAAGAAAGCTGCAAAGAAAACAGTCAAGAAAAAGGCTGCCCAAAAGAAGGTTGCCAGCAAGAAAAAGGCAGTGAAGAAAACGGCTGCCACATCAGAGAACGTCTCAGGAACAGATGTTCCGGACAGTGATTCAACTGAAGCGGCTGAGGTGAAGATTCAGCTCGTAAAAAAAACTGATCCAGCCGTGCTGGAACAGGCTTCGGAGGAAATGCTCAATCCAACGGTTGCTGACAAACGGCCGGAGGAAAAAACTCGACCCGAGGCTGTCATGGCCGCAGTGGTTCAGGAGCGCCCAAAGCCAGAGGCAGCCAGCGCCGAGCCGATCAACAGTACGCCGGAAGTTTCAGAACGAGCGGAGGTTTTAGAGAATAAAAAAGATGGAGAAGATCCAACCAGTGACGAAAAAACAGCATCAGCAGAATTGATTATTAAAGCTCAATCCAATAAAGAGGACGAACACATGGCATCCACATCCAATGGCTCAACAGGCTTTTTGCCAAAAGTCATTTTCTGGTTACTCATCGTAATCATAGGATTCAGTTATATCAGGTCTCTTGCCAAGCATCCCGGGTCTGAAACAGGCGCCGTTGAGCAGACAGCGAGCAGTGTAGTGTCGACTGATTCAGGAACCGCCGCAGCCAAAATCGATGAGCAACCGCCAGCCAGTGCAGCAGCCTCGACTGAGGCTGACACTGCGGAAGCCACGGAGGCTGCCGGCGCCGAATCTGAAGCCGTGGCCCAGCCGAAAACCGAATCTGTCCCCCATGAAGTCGTTATTGACTCCGCTGAAGGTGTGGTTGTGCCGGCGGTCATTTCCAACGTCACCATGGATCCTCCGGTTGCTGAAGAACCCGCTCCCGAGCCTGTCGCGGATAAAAAGGTTGGGGAAAAGGCAGAAGCAGTGGCGCCGGCCGCCAGCGAAACTCCTCCTCGTACTGAGGTGGTCGAGTCTGAGGTGACGAGCGCTGATGAACCAGAGACGCGGCCTGCGGTCGCCGGGAAAACGCCTGACACCAGTTCTGCGGCAGTTGAGCCAGTTCCCTCCGAAGCAATCCCTGGCGCGGTTGAGAGTGTCCAGGCCATGCCTGCAGCCGTTGCCCCGGTAAGCAGTGCTGAGGTAACAGAGACCGCTGAGGTGGCAGAGGGTAAGTCCGAGGCAGCTCCAGCGCCTACCGCCACACCCTACAGTCAACAGCGTTCCGAATCCGCAACCAAGATACTGAAGGAATTCGATGAACTGCGTAATGCGGCGGTAAAAGAAAGAAAAGCGATGTATGAGATGATGCAGAAACGCAGGGAAATGCGGGGGCCCATGATGCAAAGACCGTCTTATCCAAGCTGGAGGAATCCTGGTTATCCCACAAATAATCCCTATCCACAGGGTTATTATCCATACGGATATCCTCAATAAAGGGTAATATCCAGTAGCTTCCCCGGATAGGCAGGGTCAGATGTACTGATCCTGCCTTTTTTATGTAACCTTTGTAATTATCACTAATGACTATTCAACCCTTTCAGAAACCTTTGGGACGAAGTGAGATGCTAATAGTCTGCGTTCTGTCAGTCATAGCCGGCTTGACGCTCTCTGCCTGTGCGACCGATGACCCGGATGCCCAGGCAAAGACCGGCGCTGTGATTGGGTCATTGGCCGGCGCCGCAGCCAGTCATAAGCTTGACGATGACCAAGCTAAACTAGTTGGAGTTGCGGTTGGCGCAATTGCCGGCGCCATGGTCGGCAGCCATATGGATGAACAACAGCGGGAACTTGAGCAAAAACTGGCGGAGGAGCAGCGCAGGAAACAGGTGGAAATCGCAAGACTGGAAGACGACACACTGAAACTCTATCTGCAGAATGAAGTCTTTTTTGATTTTGATAGCGCTGAAATAAAAGGCGCTGGTGAACCCACATTGAGTAAAGTGGCGGAGCACCTGATCAAATACAATCAAACCGCGGTACATGTCATCGGCCATACGGATACTGCGGGCGCGAGTGAGTACAATCTCTATCTTTCCGAACGACGCGCCAGCAGTGTGGCGACCCTGCTGAATCGGCAGGGAGTGCCCGCATCGCGCATCCGGATCGAAGGTCGGGGCGAGAGTGATCCCAGGGAGCCTAGTGAGACCGATGAAGGACGACAACGCAACCGCCGGGTCGAGATCTTCGTACGCACCATCGTTGAGGGCAAGGAAGATATGGCTTATGAATCACCCAGGTATTGATGAGAGTGTCTTATAAGATGACGCAGCATAAAGGCAACGAAAAACTGCAAATTACATTTCCGTGTCGTAATAGACCCACGGAAAGGCTTTTACAACACCTTTCCGGTAGAGCCGGGATAACCTCCTCGTGAATCAGCTATCACCCAGTGCCGCCTTTGCAAACCTGGGACCGGACCAGATCCTGGATGCAGTCGAAGCCAATGGGATTCAGTGCGACGGGCGTTTTCTGGCCCTCAATAGTTACGAAAACCGTGTCTACCAGGTCGGTGTGGAAGAGGGGCCTGCGCTGGTGGCGAAATTCTACCGTCCCGGACGCTGGACTGATGAGGCGATCATCGAGGAGCATCTGTTTACCCTGGCGCTGGCCGAGCAGGAGATACCGGTTATTCCCCCCTGTGTGGATGAGTCAGGGATCAGTCTGCACAAACAGGGACCCTTTCGGTTTGCTCTCTACCCCTGTCGCGGCGGCAGGGCGCCTGAACTGGATAACCCGGATCATCTGGAACAGCTGGGGCGGTTTATTGCCCGCATTCATGCATTGGGCGCCGCCAAGTCCTTCGAACATCGCCCCACGGTTGATATAGAAAGCTATGCCACCCGACCTCGCCGGTTTCTCCTGGACAATGATTTTATCCCGGCGTACCTGATTGAAGCCTACACAACCCTCACCGCTGACCTCATCAAGCAGATAGAGGCCTGTTTTAGCAGGGCCGGTAAAATCCGCATGCTCCGGCTGCATGGGGATTGCCATCCGGGGAATATTCTCTGGACTGACAAAGGCGCCCATATCGTCGATTTTGATGATGCCAGGATGGGTCCCGCGATACAGGATCTCTGGATGTTCCTGTCCGGTGATCGAGCCTACATGACCGCGCGCCTGGCCGACCTGTTGGAAGGCTATACCCAGTTTTACGACTTTAATCCCACTGAGCTGCATTTGGTCGAAGCCCTGCGCAGCTTGCGATTGATCCACTATGCCGCTTGGATCGCCTCGCGCTGGGAAGATCCGGCATTCCCGCTGGCTTTTCCCTGGTTCAATACAGTGGGTTACTGGGAGGAGCATGTCCTGACCCTGCGTGAGCAAGCGGCGCTGCTGGATGAACCGCCGATTGTCTGGAATTGATTCTTCCTGTTAAACCGCTGAAAGGCAGTGACGGATAAAAATTGCCGGTCAGGATCGTGTTTTCAATGACGGGAATCTATGGTGCTGTGACATCAGCAGCAGTAAAATGCGCAAAACAACTGGAATGTAGAAGAGAAGAGCATGAAAAATATCGAACAATTGAACAGTGATTTCGCTATCCAGGATCATCTCAGAGTCATCGAAGGTGAGGGAGGCTTTGCCTTCGTCGAAGTCGATAACGGCAAGGCTGCGGCGCTGATCTCCATCTATGCGGGACAGGTGTTATCTTTCCGGCCGGCCAACGAGCCAGAAGATCTCCTGTTTCTCAGCGACAAGGCCTACTATCAAGACGCAAAGGCCATCAAAGGCGGTGTCCCCATCTGCTGGCCCTGGTTTGGACCGGATCCTGAGGGGAAAGGTCGCCCAGGCCATGGGTTTGTGCGAAATCGTGGCTGGACTTTATCCAGTACTGAAGTTACTCCAGAAGGTGAAACCAAGGTGGTGCTGAAGCTCGTAGATGATGACGAGACCCTTGGGATCTGGCCGCATGCCTTTAATCTGTTTCTGGAAATCTCCGTAGGCAGCGAGCTGACACTGGCATTGATTACCCGCAATACCGGAGACAAGTCATACACCATCACCCAGGCGTTTCACACCTACTTTAAAGTGGGTGATATCGACAAAGTCCAGGTTCTCGGTCTGGAAGATCTTCCCTATCTTGATAAAGTCGATAATGGACTGGAGAAAACCCAGGCAGGCGCGGTGACCGTTTCAGGAGAGGTGGATCGCATCTACACAGGTGTTCAGGGTGACCTGACGGTTGTCGATGTGGCATTGGGACGGCGGATTCTTATCAGGTCCATCAGCAGTCGGACAGCAATCGTTTGGAATCCATGGGCCGCAGTTGCTGAGCAAATGGCTGATCTGGGAGATGATGACTACAAGCACTTGCTCTGTGTGGAAACGGCGAATGCCGCTGATGAGGTCGTGGAGATTCCCTCCGGAGGCGAAAGCAGACTGATTGCCCGATACAGCATCCTACGCGATTAATAAAGGGTCGAAGTTTTCCAAACAAATGATTTGTTGTGGTTGGCGCCGTCCTATTTTGCAGGACATCAAGCGCAGGAAAAAATAGATACATCAGATCAATAGGGCCAGTTTCACTACTGGCCCTATTGATTCTCCTCGTCGTCAAGATGTACTCGAGTGGATGGTCGATTGACTTATGTCGATTGCCGGGTAAGACTTCTGCAACATGCAAAATCGGCAACAACTCGACAAACTGCGTAAGGATATCGTCTTCAATGCCTCTCTGGGCGGAGATGATTTCCTGTTTCACTCAACCTGGGGCATCTTTTCTCCTCGGGATATCGATGAAGGCACGCGCCTGCTGATCGATTACCTGCGCATAGAACCGGATGACGATTGCCTCGATCTCGGTTGTGGTTACGGTCCCATCGGGATGTTCATGGCAAGGTGGGCGCATCAGGGCCAGATCTTGATGGTGGACAAGGACTTCATGGCGGTGGATTTCAGTAACGCCAATGCACGGCGCAACAATCTCACCAATGCCAGAGCCCAGCTCAGCAATGCTTTCGATCACATCGATCCACAACTGCGTTTTGATGTCATTGCATCGAATATACCCGCCAAGGTGGGAAAGGAGATGCTGAGTCTCATTCTGCATGATGCGCAGGATCGGCTGAAGAGGAATGGTCGGCTTTACGTCGTTACCATCAATGGACTGCGTCAGTACATGAAGCGCAACCTGAATGAGGTATTTGGCAATTATAAAAAACTCAAGCAGGGACGCAGTTACACGGTAGCCTTTGCGCAGAAGTTGAGTTAATTGGTTTGTTCTAAGTTACGAGGCCCCTTTTCCGCAAGCCTGCTCAGTACATGTGAGACGGCAGCCATGGCGAAAGTCGCGGTTACGGTCATGGCGGAACCATAACCCCCGCAATTGAGGGAACCTTCCAGGTTGGTGGGTTTGTCCAGGCAGACTGCCCCATCAGCGGTCGGGTAGACCTGCTGTTCGGTAGAGTAGACGGCAGGCGCGTCAAAGCGGCGTTTTGGGTTAGTGGAGAAGCCAAACTCACGCCTCAGCAATTTACGGGTTTTCGAGAGCAGGGGATCCTGTTCGGTCCTGCTCAGATCGGCCACCCGGATCCGGGTGGGGTCTTTCTGACCACCAGCGCCACCGACCGTGATAATGTTGATTTTGTTGCGTCGACAATGGGCGATCAATGCAGCCTTGATACGAAAACTGTCGATGCAATCGATGACGAAATCAAATCTACTTTGCGTGATCATTGCAGTATTGTCGGCTTCGACAAATGCCTCAATCTCTTCAACCCGGCACTCGGGGTTGATGAGTCGCACGCGTGCAGCCATGGCGCTTACTTTGGCGCGACCGAACTCGCCATTTAGCGCAGGTAACTGTCGATTGACATTTGATTCAGCAATATGGTCCAGGTCATAGAGTGTCATGGCGCCGATGCCGCTGCGCGCCAGCGCCTCGACCGCCCAGGAGCCGACACCACCAATCCCAATCACAGCGATGTGAGACTTGCTGAAGTTATGGAGACCGGACCGTCCGTAAAGCCTGGCGATGCCTCCGAAACGCCGCTGAAAGTCGAAATCAGCCATGCCTGGGTTACCTGCTTTTTGATTGAAAAATGCCTAACACCCCTACCACTATTTACACATAACTACGCATTTCGAGTTTCGCCTCAACAACCACAATTGAATCATGATGTTTCAGGTTAGGAACTGTTGTAGAGGTGTTGGCCATGATTGAAGATGAAAAACTAGAATGTCAGTATATTAAAGAAGATTTCTCTTATGAAGCCGAAGTAAAGCGGAAAGGGGTATTAAGCGCTCTGTGTCTGGAAGAGGAAAATGCGCGTTTTGCAGACTCACCCGGCATCAGCATCAATAATAGAGATCAAGGTTTCCGGCCGGCATTCCAGGATATGCGAACTGGTTTCTGCATGATCTCACAGTTTGCCGACGGGCGGCCCGCACCGATTCATATTCTTGATGGGTTGCCTGAAGAGTGGATAGAGGTGAGGGAATCTAACGGGCAGGCGATCCGGGCATGTCCTCAGATCATTTCCGGCTTTGTACGCAACGGATGTTTCTACACTCGGGATGAGGCCTCGCAAGTCATCCTAAATCAAGGCGATGCCTTGATTTAGGGCAACAGCGAGATATCCGGATCATTAAATCTTATACATCCTCATGGATAACAAGGTCGCTATAAGCGTGCCAGGTTGCGTAACCGATGACTGGCATGGCAATGATGAAACCCAGATAGAAAGTCAGCACACCCAAACAAACAAACATGACAATCAGTGAGGCCCAGAGCAGCAGTGGGCGTGGGTTCTTCAATACCGCATTGAAACTTGTGGCGATCGCATTCGGTACATTGGTATCCCGGTCAATGAGCATCGGGACGGATATCACGGTCATGCAAAAAACCATCAGTGCGATAATACCGCCAGATAGAAGTCCAGCCACCAGAAAAGCCGGGCTATCGCCAGATAGAAACAGGGTGGGGATGAAATTTTCGAAGGTCAGTACCGCGCCCGAAAAGAAAACCGCAAAAACCAGATTCGCGATCATCACCCAGAACACTAGCACCATCATGAGCATTAAACCCATGACCAACAGGTTGAACGGGTTTTCTCTGCAGTTTTTGCAGGTTTCCTTAAAACGCGCTCTTTCTCCCTTCGCCAGTTTCCGGCTCATGTCATAGAGAAAGACTGCCAGGATTGGTGCTACCAGAAAAAAACCAGCGGTCAGTGGCGGGACGAGAAAGAAAAAGTCGCTGGAGAAGACCAGCATGGTCAACAGAATGCTGGCAATAAAAAATATCAGGCCGTACCCAATACTGACGACTGGGGCGCTTTTGAAATCATTCCACCCGGAGGCAATCCACTGCCAGGGGTGATCAAGTGTAATCTTTTGAATATTGGATGGCATTGCAGAGTTCTCCTGAACAGCAATAAATACTTGTGTCATTGAATACCTCTAGGTTCTTGATTCTATGAACACAGAATACTGCGCAGTGTCCTTGATTAATCTGGTCTTGATAATAAGGTCTGTGTGGTACAAAAACAAATAATTATGACTATGATTACCATTCTTATTATAGCTCACATGAAAAATATCTATCCAATTGATTATAAAGATATAATTATTTTCATTCCAAGCTTGGTTTTGCACCTATTTAGAATATATCGATTGTTTTATGTGGCAAGGAAACTTGGTTGATTCAGCGAATTCATAAATCCAGGGTCGATGGCAAATGGCAACTCCCTATTTGGTTTTCTGGCCGATATCTTTAAATACCCTGAGATTATCAGGCTGATCGATAAGGCTGCGGTAAATCTTCAACATGAATTTGTCATGCGCGGTGACGGGTGGGGTGTGTTGGAAGATCTTCATTCTGTAGAAGCGAAGCCTGTGTTGAACAGGCATCGATGCCAGCCGTTTTGCAGTATTTGAAATATCCGTCTTCATGTTGATGTCCCTGTTTGAATACCTTACTACTGACTAATCCTTTGCACATCTAACCATAGTTTATTAATTAAAGTTGTGAAGGTGATCAAATGATGAAGGATTTTTATAAGAATAGTGATTCAAGTATAGCTAATAACCCAGAGCTTCCACGACTGCACCGGCTTACCCAAAGGCCAACCGTTAAACTGCTCGATGAGCACATGCACATGGTTCGGCATCACCACCCAGGCCAGCAGCCGATAACGCTCGCCATCTCCGAACAGCAAAGAATCCTCCACGATCCAGGCTAGGCTGATGGGGCGTCCGTTGTCCATGGGCAAAGCCTATCTCACTTTATCCAGTCTGCCATGAGTTCAACGGGAGTGGGTTAGCCAGGCCTGACTATGCAACCGGCAGCTGTGATCAATAAAAACGCTAAAGAAACGAAAAAGGCCCAGAGTGTTGACTCTGGGCCTTTGAATATGGTGCCGAGGAAAGGACTTGAACCTTCACGGGCTAATGCCCACTAGCACCTGAAGCTAGCGTGTCTACCAATTTCACCACCTCGGCAGATGTGGTATACCGGTCAGTGTCCGGTTTGGAGATCGCGAACTCTACAACCAGTGATACTTGATGTCAATAATTGTGGGGTGCGCCCGGGGTTGTTGGATAGCAGGATGTAGCTGTGGTAGCTTGCACGCCTCGATTCTCTATCCATAATTTGATTTTTTAAGCGCTTACAATTTAATTCTATGACCAGTTATTTACACAGATGGTGCTGGGTTCTGTTACTCCTGTTGCCCTGTCAGTTATCCGCACTCTCCTTGCAGGGGGAGTTCATCCAGGGTGGGATGGCGACAGGGCAGGTCGAGCCGGGTGATGTGGTGAAGGTGTCGGGTGAATCCGTCAGGGTCTCCGGCGAAGGCATCTTTCTGCTCGGCTTTGGACGGGACGCTCCGCTTGAAACACAGGTTTCAGTATTTCGTGATGGAAAAAAACTGGAGGCCCGCCCTGTCAAAATAGCCAAGAGAAGCTACGAGATTCAGCGCATCGATAACCTGGACAAATCCAAAGTGACGCCACCGGAACGGGACTGGCAGCGGATCAAGAAAGAGACTTCCCTGGTCAAGGCGGCGCGCAAGCTGGATGATTCGCGCACCGATTTTGTTAGCGGTTTCATCTGGCCGGTCGAGGGCAGGATATCCGGTGTGTACGGCAGCCAGCGAATTCTGAATGGCAAGCCGCGCCGCCCCCATTTTGGCATCGATGTGGCGGCGCCGGTGGGCACCAAGGTCATAGCCCCAGCCGCTGGTGTTGTGACCCTGGCGCATCCGGATATGTTCTTTTCCGGGGGCACCCTGATCATCGATCATGGTCACCAGCTCTCTTCATCCTTCCTGCACCTGCATAAGATACTGGTCAGTGAAGGGGGCAGGGTGGAGCAGGGCGATGTGATCGCTGAGGTCGGGGCCACCGGCCGGGTGACCGGAGCGCATCTCGACTGGCGCATGAATCTGCGCAGCGCAAGAATCGATCCCGCACTCCTGGTGCCACCTATGCCTGAACAGAAGTAGTGGCTTGATCAACCCTGTATGTTCTGATGCTTCAGCATACCGAGGAATATCACCTGATATGATAGAGTTTGCCGCAGATAGGCCATTAAATGCTTTGGAGCAGAAAATGAAAAAAATGAGAGGTCTTCTCGTAGGTCTGTTGATGGTCTGGGTTCAGGGCGTCTGGGCTCAGGACCTGATGGCGGTCTATGAACTGGCAGTGAAGAGTGATCCCCAGTTGCAGGCTTCCGCGGAGCAATTGAATGCAGCACGGGAAACCAAGAATCTCTCCCGGTCTCAGTTGCTGCCGACCATCGGCTTGGGGGCCAGCTACAACTATATCCACAGTGAGGGGGATGACACCACCAGCAAGTACAGTGACAGGAACCTGGGTTTGAGCCTGACCCAACCGATCTACCGGCGAAATTTCCTGGTGCAACTGGAACAGACCGACAGCACCATCGCCCAGGCCGAGGCCCAGTATGCCGCGGCGGAGATCGACCTGATGGTGCGCAGCGCCACCACCTATTTCAATATTCTGTCTGCGCAAGATGACTTGAAGGTAGCCCAGTCCGAGCGGGAGGCGACCGGGCGTCAGTTGGATCAGGCGCAACAGCGTTTCGATGTGGGATTGATTGCGATTACCGATGTGCATGAGGCCCAGGCCGCCTATGACGCTGCCCGGGCATCGGAGATTGCCGCAGACAACAGCCTGGACAATGCCTGGGAGGCGCTGTTCGAGATCATCGGGCCTGAGTCCAAGACCAAGCTGGCCAAGCTGGGTGAAGGCTTGCAGCTCGCTCCCCCAGTGCCGAATGATCTGCAACAGTGGTCGGATACCGCTCAGCAACAGAATTTTGACATCATCGCCACCCGCAGCAGCCTGGACTCGGTGCGTCAGGAGATCGAGGTGAGCCGTTCCGGCCACTATCCCACTTTGGACCTGGTCGGTGGCTACAATCTCAGCCGCACCGACAATGAGTTTGGCAGTGAGGCGGACACCGCCACCATTGGTCTGGATCTGGCGATACCGCTGTATGCCGGTGGAGCCGTCTCTTCGCAGACCAAGCAGGCCCGCGCCAACTACCGTGCCGCCCAACAAGGTCTGGATCAGACCCGGCGGGCAGTCAACCGGCAGGTGCGCGACGCCTTTCGTGGCGTGCTCTCCACCATCAGCCGGGTCGAAGCCCTCCAGGCAGCGACAGTCTCAGCCAAGAGCGCCCTGGAATCGACCCAGGCCGGTTACGAGGTGGGTACCCGGACCATCGTGGATGTGCTCAATGTGCAGCGCAATCTGTTCTCCTCCCAGCGCGACTATCTGAGTTCCCGTTACGACTACATTATCAATGGATTCTCCCTGAAGGCAGCGGCCGGTAACCTCGGCGTTGAGGATCTGCAGCGGGCCAACAGCTGGTTGGAGCAGTAATCCTAGAAACTGCAGTTGACCGCTCCAGGATGAAATAAGGTGCAAATTTAGAATGCGAGTTAGTTTAGATCTATTTAATCGCCGATTTGGAAATTCACGCTACGGGCCGAATGGCACGTCCAACTGCAGTTTCTAGGATAAAACATGTCAGGAAATACCATCGGCAAGCTGTTTAGCGTCACCTCCTTCGGTGAAAGCCACGGACCGGCCATTGGCTGCATCGTGGATGGCTGCCCTCCCGGCATGGAGTTGAGCGAGGCGGATCTGCAGCATGATCTGGACCGGCGCAAACCTGGCACCTCCCGGCATACCACCCAGCGGCGCGAAGCCGATGAGGTGCAGATCCTCTCGGGGGTGTTCGAGGGCAAGACCACCGGCACCCCCATCGGCCTGATCATCCACAACACCGACCAGCGTTCCAAGGACTACTCCGAGATCATGGATCGCTTCCGTCCGGGGCATGCGGATTACACCTACACCCAAAAGTACGGTTTCCGCGACTACCGGGGTGGTGGTCGCTCGTCCGCCCGGGAGACCGCCATGCGGGTGGCGGCCGGCGGCATCGCTAAAAAGTATCTAAAACAGCGCTATGGCATCCAGATCCATGGCTATCTGGCCCAGCTGGGTCCCATCAAGGTGGAGAAGCTCGACTGGAATCAGGTGGAGCAGAATGCCTTCTTCTGCCCCGATGCGGACAAGGTGCAGGAACTGGAAGACTACATGGATGAACTGCGCAAAGAGGGCAACTCCATCGGTGCACGGATCAATGTGGTGGCCACCGGGGTGCCCGCCGGACTGGGTGAACCCATCTTCGACCGGCTGGATGCGGATATCGCTCACGCCATGATGAGCATCAACGCGGTGAAGGGTGTTGAACTCGGCGATGGCTTTGCCTGTGTGGAGCAGAAGGGCACCGAGCACCGGGATGAGATGACTCCGGAGGGTTTTCAGAGCAACCATGCCGGCGGTGTGCTGGGGGGCATCTCCAGTGGGCAGTCGATCCTTGCTAGCATCGCCCTGAAGCCGACATCAAGCCTGCGCCTGCCCGGACATACCGTGAACAAGGCGGGTGAGTCGGTGGAGGTGGTGACCAAGGGTCGTCACGATCCCTGTGTCGGGATTCGCGCCACACCCATCGCCGAGGCGATGCTCGCCATCGTGCTGCTGGATCATCTGCTACGCAACCGGGGACAGAACATGGATGTGGCTTCCGGCACGCCGGATATCGCCGCACCCGCCAAGCCGTAGCGCTGAATGCCGTACTGGCGCCTGTCGGGCTTCTATTTCTTCTATTTCGCCTCCCTGGGAGCCTTGCTCCCCTTCTGGGGACTCTATCTGAAGGACCGTGGTTTCTCAGCCGTTGAAATCGGTGAGCTGATGGCGGTGGTGATGGCCACCAAGCTGATCGCCCCCAATGTCTGGGGCTGGATCGCTGATCATACCGGCCGCCGCATGCCCATCGTGCGTCTGGCTTCACTGCTTTCGGTGTTCACCTTTGCCGGTGTGTTTTACGCTACGGGTTACTGGGCCCTGGCATTGGTGATGATGCTGTTCAGCTTTTTCTGGAACGCCTCGCTCCCGCAATTTGAAGCGGTCACCATGAGTTATCTGGGGGAGCGCATCCGTGAATACAGCCGCACCCGGCTGTGGGGCTCTATCGGCTTCATACTGGCCGTCGTGGGGCTGGGTTATTTCGTGGATGATCTGGGCATTGGCCTGGTGCCTCAGGTAGTGCTGCTGCTGTATGTCGGTATCCTGCTGAACAGCCTGGTGGTGCCGGAGCGGGGGGCGGTGATACCGCAGCATGAGCAGGAGCCGATACTCGAGGTCCTGAAACGCAGGGAGATCATCGCGTTCCTGGTGGTCTGTTTTCTGATGCAGGCCAGCCACAGCGCCTACTATGCCTTCTACTCCATCTTTATGGAGCGGCATGGCTATTCGAGCAGTGCCATCGGCCAACTCTGGGCCCTGGGGGTGATCGCTGAGGTGCTGGTGTTTTTGGTCATGCACCATCTGCTGCACCGTTGGGGCGCCCGGCTGGTGCTGTTCGCCAGTCTTATCATCGCGGTGGTGCGCTGGATTCTGGTGCCAAGCGCCCCGGAGAATTTGATCCTGGTGCTGCTCTCCCAGATGATGCATGCCGCAACCTTCGGCACCTTTCATGCGGCCGCCATCCATCTGGTCCATCACTATTTCGTCGGCCGGCACCAGGGCCGGGGCCAGGCCATCTACAGCAGTATCAGCTTTGGCGCCGGCGGGGCCATCGGCAGCCTGTTGAGCGGCTATCTCTGGACCAGTATCAGTCCGGGATCAATCTTCTGGGTGGCGGCGGGCTATGCCGGTCTGGCGGTGATTATCGCTTGGCGCTGGGTCGGCCTGAAAGCAGAATTGAGCTGAAAAAATGTAAACATTGAGCGGATTACATCTGTTGGCATTTCTTCGTAGTACCTTCCGCGTTTCTGACTGTCCCTTTAGTGCTTGGCCTGTACTTTCTTCCCTCTCAATGCTCCCCACCCAAAGCACGAACACAATAAACCGTGGTACGTCCCCAATTACTCTATTCGTTAGGGGTAAAAAGTTGAAACTATAGTACTACTATAGTACTATTATTCTATGCCTCCAAAAATTCGAGAATTAATCAGTCAATTACAAGGTGCCGGCTTCGAAAATAGAGGAGGTAAAGGCAGCCATCGTAATTTCACACATATTAAAGGCTGCAAAATTACTGTCAGCGGAAAAACAGGCGATGATGCAAAACCATATCAAATCAAAGCCGTAAAGAAAGCAATTGGTGAGGTGTCATGAAATTAAGTGATCAATATTTAAAGATTGTAGAGTGGTCTGAAGAGGATCAATGTTATATCGGTCATTGCCCTAATTTAATGTTAGGTGGAGTTCATGGTGATGATGAAGCAAAAGTATATAAAGATTTATGTAAAGTCGTAGAAGAATGGGTGTCTATCTATAAAGAAGATAGTGAGGCACTCCCTAAGCCAACTGCTGGAAAGAAATATTCAGGTAAATTTAATCTTCGCGTTGGTAAAGAATTACATGAACAGCTGAGTCTTGATGCATTAAGAAAAGGCGAAAGCCTTAATTCTTATTGTTTAAAAAAGCTGCAAAGCTCTCATATAAATCACCCCTAACAAAAAAAATGCACTCGGAAACAGCAAAATTGGTATGCCATTTTGCTATCGAAAAAGCCCCGCCAATTTTGCTGTTCCGGTGATTTTGGCCGTTAGGCAAGCGAAAAAATATGGTCATTCAGCCAGCTACTGTTAATGATGTAACTGCAATATGTGAATTAGCAGACCAAATAAATGCTATTCACCATCGTGAGCTGCCTGACATGTTTACAGACCCAGAAGATACGAAAGGTTCAGAAGAGTTCTGGTTAAATCAGCTTGAAGCGAAAAATTCAGCTTTCCTAGTGGCTAAGATACAAAATTCTGTTGTTGGTTTTATTACGGCAAAACTCAATGAAAATACTGAGATTCCATTTTTAGTCAGTAGCAAAGTGTGCCGTGTCGGTACGGTTGTCGTTTCAGAGACTTATCAAAACCAGGGCGTTGGAAGTAAGCTGATGAGCTCAATTGAAAATTGGGCGAAAAAATACGGGGCTAAGGACATACACCTCACAGTTATGGAATTTAACAAAAATGCACATTCATTCTATGAGAATAATGGCTATATTCCTACTTCAAGAATCATGGCGAAGTCCATTGCCTAACGCATTAAAGGGGTCGCATTAAAGGGGTCGAAGCCAATGCCATTAAGTTAAGCCATACCCTATAAATTTACCGTGCTCTCTTGTAAGCACAATAGTACCGCTTGTTTTTCATTTTTGATTTAAGCCTCTT
>JBDLIT010000050.1:0-26070 GCA_039714735.1 Pseudomonadota bacterium | reverse complement strand
AATCTTTATTGAATAAGCCCTGGCGGATTACCTCCATGTCTGAATTTCATAATTATTTCGGTTTTTCACCGTTGCCACTTTTCAGTATTGATGAATTGCCTGACGATTCAAGTGATGAAGCTTCATTTTCCCTTGCCGGCAAGCAGTATCAACTGAATCAGGCAGCCGGCAACAACTTGCTTTACTACAGTATGCTGTTGTTTTTTCAAAATGGCGGTGGGCCTTGTTATGTTGTCTCTGTTGGTAACTACAGTAATGACATCGAAGCAGACAAGCTGACGAAAGGCATTGATCAGCTAGTAAAAGAACAGGAGCCTACCATGGTAGTGATTCCTGAGACAGTATTGCTGGATGAACAGAACAGTATCAGTGTGCAACAGGCCGCTCTTGCTCATTGTGGCGGAAAGATGAAGAATCGAGTATCAATTCTCGATGTATGGGGCGGTTACAAAGACAGGCAAGATCCATCTGGTGATTGTATCGATAACTTCCGCTCTGCACTGGGAATCAATTATCTCGATTTTGCGGCTGCCTACTATCCCTGGGTCAATACAACGGTTGTTCAGGACAAAGATCTGAACTACGAAAACATTGCTAATCACGATGTATTGCAAGGCCTGTTACGCACGGAAATCGGTATCCCTGATGTCATTGACGATTCCACACCTGCGAAGACCACACAGCAGGCGACTGCTATCGATGACATTACCAATAACTGGGACGATCAATCGGAAGAGGAGGTCTTCGCCTCAAAGAATCTTCTCAACAAAAGCCTTATTGCCATGAGTCCATTATTTGGCAATATCCTCGGATCGATCAAGGAAAAGCTGAATCTGTTACCGCCAGCTTCAGCAATGGCGGGAATTTTCACCATGGTGGATAACTCACGTGGCGTATGGAAAGCGCCCGCCAATGTCAGCCTCAGCGCAGTGGTATCACCCTCAGTCAATATTACCCACGACGATCAGGAAGATCTGAATGTCACTACACAGGGTAAATCGATCAATGCTATCCGCACCTTTATTGGCGAAGGCACGCTGGTTTGGGGTGCGCGAACACTGGATGGCAATAGTCTTGACTGGCGTTACGTCAGTGTGCGACGCACGATGATCATGTTGGAGGAGTCGATACGTCTGGCGACCAAAGCCTATGTATTTGAACCAAACGTGGCCAATACCTGGGTCACCATCAAGAGCATGATACGCAATTTCCTGACTGGCATCTGGAAACGCGGTGGTCTGGCTGGCGCAGTGCCAGATGATGCATTCAGTGTGCATGTGGGCCTGGGTGAAACCATGACATCGGAAGATATCCTGGAAGGTATTTTACGGGTAACCGTGCTGGTGGCCATAAGCCGACCAGCGGAATTTATCGAAATCACCTTCCAGCAGCAGATGCAGAAGTCTTAGGCATCCCAAGATAAGGATTTCCTACAAATGTATGATAATCGAATGACAATCAACAGTGAGGTGTGTCATGCCTGATGACGGTTCAGCACAATCCACAACCGTATGGCCGTTGCCTAAGTTTTATTTCCAAGTGAAATGGGATTCCGAAGTCATGTCTTTTCAAGAGGTTTCCGGCCTGGATATCGAGGCGCAACCTATTGAATATCGGCATGGCGATAGTCCCGAGTTTTCCACTATCAAAATGCCTGGCATCAAAAAGTCCAGTAATGTCACCATGAAAAAGGGTGTTTTTAAATCGGATAACAAGTTCTGGGATTGGTTTAATCAAATCAAGATGAATACCATCAAGCGTGTACCGGTCACTATAAGTCTTCTGGATGAGGCAGGTGCGCCGACCATGGTCTGGACACTCGCTAATGCCTGGCCGACTAAAATCACAGGTACCGATCTCAAGGCGGATGGAAATGAGGTATCCATTGAAACTATTGAGATAGCCCACGAAGGCATAACGATAGATAACGCTTAAATAATGACTGATTGTCATTAAAAGATCTGGAGCCCTGATATTTTGGAATATTATATCTGTATTTTATTTTCCGAGATAGATTTGGCCTAACTGCCATTCAAGCTTATTCATTCGGTATTCCGGGTGGATGAGCTTGAATGCTTACTCTTGTTTCTCATTTGGGTGTGAGGATATGAGTTTATTATCAGATGACTATCAGCCGGCTGCGTTTTATTTCAAGGTCGTGTTCTCTGCAACTGCTGGAATGTCTGATACCTCCTTTCAAGAGGTCAGTGGCATCGGCTCGGAAATAGAAACCGAACCTTACAGTGAGGGAGGGGAAAACAGATATACACACCAACTACCAAAATCCGTTAAACACCCTAAACTGGTTTTAAAACGTGGGATTGCAAAAATGTCATCTCCCCTGGTGATATGGTGTCGTTCGGTATTCGAGGCGGACTTTATGGCGCCTATCGTGCCGATGCCGATTATGATCTACCTGATGAATGAGGATAAAATACCAATCCGTGCCTGGTCGTTCGCAAATGCCTATCCAGTCAATTGGGATGTGGACAATTTCAATTCCACCAAGAATGAAGTTGCCATTGAAAAAATCGAACTGAATTATAACTATTCGAACAGATTGATCTGAATATAATGACGATTGAAGTGAAACAGATAATTATAAAATCCACTGTGAACAGTAGCAGTGCGGTTGAACAAGTACCTATGGATTTGAATATAGATCTTGAACAGTTTAAGGAGATGCTTCTCGATGAGTGCCGGGAGATGATCCAAGACACGCTGAATGGGACAAGGGAAAGATAGATGGCAGGACTGAGTACAGGATTAAAGAAAAAACTCAAGATATCACCCTGTACGGTAGACGATAGCGGGAATGTCTCGGTTAATGACGGCGATTCATTCGAGGTGATGCTGAATCCCTCAAGTTACAACCACGCCTATACCATAGGTTACAACAAAAAAGAGACACCGGGACAGCTTGCCTCGGACACGAGATTCAACGGTATCCGGCCGGAAAAGGTGAGCTTCGATATCGTTATCGATGGCACCGGTGTAGTCAACCTGCCCATTGCAGGCAAGGGTTCTCCTGATGTTAAGACCCAGGTCAAGGCATTGACTGATATCATCTATAAGTACGACGGTAATCAACATGAGCCCAATCATGTGCGGTTATTATGGGGCAGCCTTATCTTCTTTGGCCGGCTCGAATCGATGTCGGTTGATTACACCCTGTTCAAACCGAGTGGCGAACCCTTGCGCGCCAAGATCAAGCTGGCCTTCGCAGGCTTCATGAGCAAGGAGGAGGAGGTGCTCAGAGCCAACAGATCCTCGCCTGACTTGAGTCATCAGATTGAGGTCAAGGCAAGTGACACCCTTCCCATGCTCTGTTACCGGGTTTACAAGGATTGCTCTTACTATCTGGAGGTTGCCAGAATCAATAACATCACTAATTTCCGTGATATTAAACCTGGGTCTAAACTCCATTTTCCCCCACTGAGATAAGGAATGACTGAATCACCCAGACTCAACACTAGTGGTGTATTAAAACTGACCATCTTTAGTAGTGGCCAGCAGATCGATGACGAAATCCAAATCGTCTCAGTAACGGTGAATAAGGCGATAAACAAGATTCCACAAGCGAAGATCGTGCTGATGGATGGTGACATGCCAAATCAGGACTTTCCTGTCAGTAACAGCGATGCCTTTGCACCAGGTAGTGAGATCAGGATCAATGCAGGATACGGTTCAAGTGAGGAGACGATATTTGAAGGCATTATTATTAAACATGGGATCAAGATTACGGGTGATAACTTTTCCCGTTTGATAATTGAATGCCGCGATAAAGCGGTAGCGATGACGATCGGTCGGAAAAATGCCAATTACATCGATGCAAAGGACAGCGACATCATTTCCAAATTGATCAGTAACTATGGTGGTTTAAATTCCGATGTTGAAACAACCGCCACCCAACATAAGGAGTTGGTGCAGTATTATTGTGCCGATTGGGACTTTATGCTCGCCCGCGCCGAGGTCAATGGGTTGTTGGTTTGCGTCGATGACGGAAAGCTGTCGATCAAGCCTCCGGGTACTGATGTATCGCCCGAGTTGAAAGTGGTCTATGGCGATGACTTGATGGAATTTCAGGCGGATATCGATGCGCGCAGTCAACTGGCTGAAGTCAATTGTGCAACATGGGATCCAAATGAGCAGGGTGTGACAGAGGAGAATGTTGCACCGCAGACACTCAACCAGCAGGGCGATCTCAGCGCCACTGAACTGGCCAAGGTGGTCGCACTCAAATCATACCGCCTACAAACTTCGGCCATGTTGGAAAAAAGCGCACTCAAGGACTGGGCCAATGCCCAGCAACTAAAATCCGGGCTTGCTAGAATCCGTGGCCGCATGAAATTTCAAGGCAACGCAAAGGCTAAGATCGGTTCCCTCATCGAGCTGGACGGTGTTGGTAATCGCTTCAACGGCAACGTCTTCGTCAGTACGGTGACCCATGCCATCTCGAATGGCAACTGGTTGACTGATGTTGATTTCGGTAT
Organism: Pseudomonadota bacterium; assembly: GCA_039714735.1. Classification (GTDB taxonomy): domain Bacteria; phylum Pseudomonadota; class Gammaproteobacteria; order Chromatiales; family Chromatiaceae; genus JASJBU01. The sequence goes on along the minus strand of JBDLIT010000050.1, from coordinate 21,577 downwards.
GTCGCCTCATTGGTTTGTTGAAGAGAATGATGCAATGGCCCCATCCGCTGCCGGACTGTTGCCCGGTGTAGAGGGACTGCAGATCGGTGTGGTGAAAAAACTGGATGAAGACCCGGATGGACAATTCAAGATCCAGGTGACAGTACCTCTATTACAGGCTGAGACCGATGGTGTGTGGGCCAGACTGGCAAACTTCTATGCCTCAAATCATTTCGGAGCCTTTTTTGTTCCAGAGATCGGTGATGAGGTGGTGATCGGCTATCTGAATAATGATCCATCCAATCCGATAGTATTGGGTAGCGTTTACAGCACCAAGCTTGCACCACCCTACGAACTGACTGCAGAAAATTACACCAAGGCGATCGTAACCAAGAGCCAACTTAAGATTGAGTTTGATGATGAGAAAAAAATCATCACTCTCATCACCCCCGGCAATAACCAGTTGATTCTCAGTGATGAAGACAAATCGATTCTGCTGCAGGATCAGAACGGCAATAAACTGGAACTGAATGAGAGTGGTATTTTACTGGACAGTCCCAAGGACATCAGTATCAGTGCTAAAGGCACGATTGGTATTGATGCAGTGGGGGAGATTGGCATCAGCTCAAAGGCGGATATTTCCGTAGAAGGGATGAATGTCAATCACAGCGCCAAAGTGGGATTCGTGGCCAAGGGTAATGCCAGCGCGGAATTGTCTGCTTCGGGACAGACGACGGTCAAAGGCGCCATGGTTATGATCAATTAATCGATAGTTGTTATGGAAACGTCCCGCAAGGAGTGTTTCCGTAGCTGTTTTCAAATGGACATTTGAAGCCATTGAAAAATAAAAAACTGAAACTGAGAGGATAAGTCAATGCCACCAGCTGCCAGGTTGACGGACATGCATACCTGTCCCATGCAGACTCCCGCGATACCACCTATTCCACATGTGGGTGGTCCGGTAGTCGGACCCGGTGTACCCACAGTGCTGATAGAGAAACTACCGGCTGCAGTGCTGGGCGACAGCTGTGTTTGCGTAGGGCCACCTGATACCATTGCCAAAGGTTCAGCGACTGTCATGATCAGTAGTAAACCAGCTGCCAGAATGGGAGATACAACAGTGCATGGCGGAAGCATCGTGCTGGGCGCCGCCACCGTCATAATCGGCGGATAGGAGTCTTTTGAGATGTCAGAAACGGATACTGATAAAAGATTCCTCGGGGTCGGTTGGAGCTTTCCGCCGGAATTCCATAAATATGGGGATAAGACTGGCGTGAAGATGGTTGCGGAAGAGGAGGATATCCAGGAGAGTCTCACTATCCTGCTCTCAACCCGGCCTGGCGAGCGCATCATGCAGCCTGCTTATGGCTGTGGCCTGCATGACATGGTATTTGAGAATATTAATGAAACCACCGTCACCGAAATAAGGGATGTAATCGAACGAGCCATCCTGTTTTATGAGCACCGTATCAATCTGGAGGGAATAGAGCTCGATACGGAAAACGTCTACGAAGGAAGGATCGATATACAACTTGATTACACCATTCGCAAGACCAACACCAGGAGTAATGTGGTCTATCCCTTTTATTTTATCGAAGGTAGTCATGTGCGTGTCTGAGCCGCCAGTCCAACTCACCGTGCGAGGATTGCCTGATGATTGAGTGGGCCGGCACGCGAATTACCGATGGCGCCGATCAGACAGATCGGATCGTACCGGCCCTGCAAGCAGACTATTTCAACATCGACGAACTCCTGTTCGAAGAACTGTTGGCGATGACGGCGGAATTTGCCGCACAGTTCAGATTTTATAATTTGAAGAATGAAGTAAACGGCAACTGGGCGGAACTGTTTACTACGGATGAAGCGGTGATCATGGCCATGATCCTCAGCACCGATCTGAAGCGGGCCGAGTCTGATTTCATGCTTCACACTAGGGGAAGCATTGAGCGGCTGGCTCGATTTGTCATGCAATGGGCGCACAAGATCAATTTCTGGCTAGATAAGCTCAATAATGTGCAACATCGATCAGGTATGCCATTGGGGCAAAAGATCAGAGCGCTGGTAAAGGAAAAACTCTCCATTGAATTGCATGCCGTCAGTACAGTGATAGAGCAACTTGAATTGGGAGAGCAGGGCGACCCGCGAATCGACTTTTCCCTGTTCGGTCCGGCTTGGAGGATGTCTAAGGCTAGCCAAGCAGTGACTCTTTCCAGTGACAGTGATGACTTGCTAGATAAATGCCAGAGCGAGCAGCGGTTGCGCACAGCCTTTTATGCCTTTCGCCATGCCATTAACTATCTACAAACATTAGTGCCTGTCTATCTACAGGACAGTCTGGGAAGCCAACAACACGCTCCTGCTACCGGTCTCTTGATGGTCTTTCTCAAATTATATGAAAGGGCCCAGCAGAGAATAAACCGGTTTACTCAGCGGCATCTCGATTTTTATTACGACCAGGTGCTCAAAGCAAAGCTGAATGGCCAGCTACCCGAGAGTGTCTATCTGATATTTAACAGCAAATCGGGTGGCAATGGCGCTCTGATAAATAAGACGACGGAGTTTACCGCTGGTAAGGATGAACTCCTGAAAGAGATTGTATATTGTGCGGATAATGATCTTGTAGTGACCGATGCACGTATCAGGTCGCTCCGCACCCTCTATTTGCAGCACGACAATCTTATCTCGCCGGAAACTGACCTGGGTTACGTGACTCGCATCAAGACCTCCTCGCCACAAGTCTCCAAACCTGACGAAGATCAAAAAACCTTGTATTCATGGCCCTTGTTCGGGGCAGGCAGAAGAGCCGATGGGGAAGAGGAGGCCGAGATTGGGTTTGCAGTGGCGTCATCCTTGTTACTATTGCAAGAGGGTGTGCGCAAAGTAGAACTTACCATCTTTCTCGAGGATAAGAAGGTGGTCGATGCCGATGAGATGATCTCATGTTTGGTGGGATGCACCAAGCACACTGAGTTTATGCAACTTATCGGAAAATTCTTCAGTCTTTACATGCTCTCAGGGCAAACCTGGTTGAGCGAGGAAAACAAGCAATTAGTAACAGCCAAAATTGAAGCTAAACTGGATGCAACTTCGGCAAAGGAGATCGCAAAGCTGCTGAGCCAGGACTGGCAAGGGTTGTTTTACAAGTTGTTTAAAAATGCCTTCAGCATCAAGTTAACGGCTGACAGCGGCTGGTTGGACATCACCGATTATATTGTCATGCCATTGAGTAAACAAAATCATGGGGGTGACACTGGGCTCAAGATCATCTTCACTCTGGGGCAAGAGGTCCCACCCATCATCCCTGCCATGGGTGAGATTCATGGACAATATTTCCCGACTGAATTGCCACTGCTACGCTGCGAACTGAATCCTCAAACCAACTTTTATCCCTATTCGTTGTTCAGGGACCTCCTCATTGATAAATTGGTGATCGATGTGGATGTACAAGGGGTGAAGAATATTCTTGCCTATAACAACCATGGCCAACTCGATCCATCCAAACCTTTCCAGCCGTTCGGACCACTACCCACCTGCAACTCATACTTCATCGTCGGTAATTATGAGATCGCAAAGAAAAGACTGACCGATCTCAATCTCAATCTCGAGTGGGGAGAGTTTCCCTTCACCAGCGGAGGATTTGCTGAGTATTATCGTGACTACGACGGTGAATATTCCAACAACAGCTTCAAGGCTGAATTCCAGGCGCTGGTCGATGGGGAGTGGCATGTTCGGGAGGGCGAAACACTACAGCCAATCAGGCTGTTTGATAGTATTGGGATTGCTGGAGCTGTTAAGAAAGAGCGGATGCTGGTGGTGGATCTGGTCGATGACCTCAAACCCATCGACAGCTTGCTGCCTGAAGCTGAGTATGGCTACAGTCTCAAGACCCGAAATGGTTTCTTTCGACTCTCCCTGAACGAACCGTCAAACGCCTTTGGTCACAGTGCTTATCCGGAATTACTGACCAGGGTGTTGACACAGAATGTGCGCTTGAAGAAACCCGGACCAGCACCCGGCCAGCCTTATACGCCAAGCATAAACCGGATTTCCCTGAACTATCGTGCAAGGACAGAGATCAAGCCGGCACTGGGTGGCGCTGTTGATGCTGATGTACAGAATGACGTCCTGTTTCATATCCACCCGTTTGGCATCGAGATGCTCTATCCCGGCACACACGATGAACCAATCAGGCTTCTGCCACAATATACCTATCAGGGGAATCTGTTCATTGGTATCGATGCTCTAGCATTGCAGGGGTCTTTAAGCCTGCTTTTTCATCTTGCTGAGGACCTTGTTCAGGAGGCCTCGCAGAGGAAACCAGAGATTGCCTGGTTCTATCTGGCTGGCAATGAATGGCGCCAGTTACCCGCCAGTCGAGTACATGTGGATTGCACCGACGGCTTTCTTTCCACTGGTATAATAACTCTTGATATTCCTTCGGATATTACTCGGGGCAACAGCCTTATGCCGGGTGATCTGTATTGGTTGAGGGTATCGGCCAGAAAGGATCTACAAGAATTCTGTCACTGCTATGCCATTCAACCACATGCTGTAAAGCTGACAAGAGTGTTAACTGACGCTCATTCCAGAATTGTACATCAACCTGCAACTGTAAAATGGCAGGCGATGGTCTCGATTCCCGGTATTGACGGGATGTGGCAAGCGGGAAAATCTGTAGCTGGCAAGGCCGAGGAATCGAAGGGCGAACTCATCATCCGGCTCAGTGAACGTTTACGACATAAAAATCGTGCGCTGACCACATGGGACTATGAACATTTGATTCTGGAACGATTCCCCGAAGTCGCCAAGGTGAAATGTTTTTCTCATATGACCAGTACATGTAAGGCCCCCAAGCCTGGCCATGTCCTGATAGCTGTGGTGCCTCATGCGCACAGGAGCGTTGAGCCGGGTTGTGAAAAACTGATGTTGAGCTCGGTACAACTCAGCAGGATAAGAACCTTTGTGCAGGGCATTGCCGCACCCTTCGTTGAGATAGAGGTGCGCAATCCTGTGTATGAGCAGATACAGGTGAGATGTACGGTAAAGTTTATCGGTGGTTTCAATTCAGGCTTTTATATCAACCGCCTCGATCGTGAAATATCCAACTTCATCTGCCCTTGGCTGGGTACGGGATACAAGGCGCGCTTCGGTTGGAGTATCCGGCAAAAAGATATCGAGTCCCACCTGCGTGAGCTGGACTATGTCGATTTTGTCACCAACTTCTCCATGCTGCACATTACCCAGGACGGTGAACGACACTTCAGCCTCGGTGACACAGCCGGGGAGCAGAATAATGCCAAGGTCCAAATCGGACCCAAGCACCCGTGGAGCCTGGCGGTGCCTGCCAGGCATCATTTTATTGAAACCATGACCTCGGCCCGGACAATCAAGGCGGAAGTGACCGGCATCGATGAACTCGAAATCGGTCATACCTTTATCATCAATGGAAACAGCGGATATGGCGAAAAAGAATAGGAGTACGCTAAAGCGGTACTTTAGTGAAGGATCTCTGCCTTCTGAGGACCAATTCGCTGACATGATCGATTCCGCTCTGAATACCGTTGATGAAGGTTTCGATAAATCGCCGGAGAATGGCTTTGAGATCTCACTCATCGGAGAGCATGACAGATTAATCAGTTTTTTTCGCAACTATGCTGGTAAGCAGGCAGTCTGGTCGATCAGTTATGACAAGGACACAGATCGCCTGTTGTTCGTAAAACCTCGCCAGGAAGAGAAAGCGGCGCCGGTAGTCGCACTCGATCCCAGGGGGCGGCTCGGTGTTAATACCAGCGAGCCGAAATGGAGCCTGGACGTTTCCGGAGTGGTTGCCGCCCAGGGGCGTATCGGTGCCAATCCAGACAAGCAGAAAACCGTGCCTGCCGACGGTGAGTGGCACAACATAACGGCGCCCCTAACTGGCTGCCAGGCATTCGAGGTCATGGCCGGAGTGGGTAACAAGGGCACCGGCAAGTATGCCCTGATGCAGGCCGTGGCGCTCAATACTTTCAATCCAAGAGGTCCGGTTTTCAACTTTTTCAAGCGCAAAAACCGGGTCAAGTACAACCAGGCCTACTATCTGTCACGCGGCCACAAAATCAAACTTCGCTGGTTCGGCAAGGATGATAACTATCATCTGCAGATGCGCACCAATTGTAATTACGGTAAAAATGACAACGATAAAGATATCTTGATCAGGTACTACTTAACGCAGCTCTGGTTTGATGAAACCATGGAGGAATCATGGGCCGATCGATCAGTCAGATTCAAGCATTAACCAGATATCTGGAGAGGGTTAGCGGGATGGATTCTCAGGTTCCCTTGAGTTGCCTGCAGGATCAGCCTGGTGTAGAGGCCCATCATGTCTGAAGGGCTGTTCATTAAACGGCAACGGGCAGATGAGCGGACAGATAGCTTTGCCAGTCTGCGTCGTGAAGGTATCGAGCTGGCACAGCAGTTTTCCGGTGAGTTATGGACCGACTACAATCTGCATGATCCGGGCGTCACAATCCTGGAACAACTGGCCTATGCCATCACCGAACTTATTTATCGAGCTGACTTTCCAGTAGCCGACCTGTTGAGCGGCGAAGATGGCATCGATTATGCCCGGCAGGCATTGTATGCGCCGGAACTTATCTTTCCCTGTCGACCAACGACCCTGCTGGATTATCGTAAGGCGATTCTCAATGCGGTCAGTGAACTGGATAACTGTTGGTTGCTGCCAATTCGCCAAACAGATGGAGATGTAGACCATATTCCCGGTCTGTATAAGATCTTACTGAAACTCGATCAGGACATGCCTGAAGCACAGCGTGCAACTGTTCTAAACAAGGTGCGGCGCTGGTATCAGCGTCACAGAAACCTGTGTGAAGATCTTGCCGAGATCTCTTTCGCGAAAGAGGTGGATTATGAGCTGTGTGCTCGAGTAGAGGTTGGCAGCGCCCAGCGGCCGGAGGATGTTCTGGCCGAGATCTATTTTAATTGTGCCCGGCGAATTGCCGGTAGTGTCGCGCTCCATGATTATGCTCAAGCGCAGGCTGAAGGACTAAGCCTGGAAGAGATTTTCAGCGGTCCGTTTACCAACAATGGCCTGTTAATGGATGACGAGCTGGCAGGTGAGTGTGAGGAGTTTCTGGTTTCGACACTGTATGCCGCCATCAATAAAGTGGAAGGTGTTGATCATATCAGCACATTGCATCTTGAACGGGATGGAGTAGCTCACTACGACTCAGTCGCGTGCGGTAGCCAGGAGTCGACCTTGAATCTGCGGATACCTCAACGCCTCAGTGAAATAAAGGTTGTACTGATTGCCAATGGCCGGATCATGCCTGTGACGATAGAGGCGCTGAAGGTCAGGATCGACGAGTTGAACTTTCGCTATTATTCGTCCAGGTCCAGCCCCCAGGAATTGTCGACGCTATACACCCCGCCCAAGGGGAATCCCCAGCAGTTTGCGGATTATTATTCAATCCAAAACCAGTTCCCTGTCTCTTATGGGATCGGCAGCTACGGCATCCCGGAATCAGCGCCGGCGGATATCAAGGCGCGCGCGAAACAACTCAAAGCCTATCTACTGATCTTCGAGCAGATCATGGCCAATTATCTGGCCAATCTGAATGCCATACCCAGTCTGTTTTCGATCGACAAAGAGCAACATAGCTCCTATTCATTCATGGCGCTGAGCGATCAGCAGATCAATGGGCTCAAGGAGCTCTATCCGGATAACCCTGGTGAGATCCTTGCAGGCATCCTGGCTGATTTTGATGACCATCACGAGCGCAGGAGCCGCTTGCTGGACTATCTGCTGGCGCTTTATGGCGAGTCATTCGCTCAACATTCATTGCGCCATTTCAATTATTACTTTAACCCGCAAGAGGTGGAAGAGAGGATTGTCGAGAATAAGATCGACTACCTGAAATCAGTCGTTGATCTGGGTCGCGACAGGGCTGCGGCGGGGGATTGTGGCGCCGACACATGGAGCGAGCGCGCAGTTTCCGGATTACAACGCCGAGTTGGGCTGTTGCTGGGTTTTCAGCAGTCAAGTACCTGCTCCCTGGTGGCGGGACTACTCAATGAGGGTTTGAAACTGGCTCGTCATCAAACCTATGAGCATCTGAAGACGGGCAGTCATGAGCTCGAGTTCATCGAACTGGACACAACGGAAATCGCCGACAAAGAGCGTCTGTTCAACGTGCCTCTTTGGGAAGCCGCCAAGGCGTTGCCGGTGGAGGAACTGCGTGAACATATTGGCGACGCCATCCCACTGAAAAGCAATCTACTGAGTGACCGGTTGCTGCGGCAGGGGATCTATATCGATCGCTATCAGCTGTTCAACCAGGCATCCCGTCGGGACTACCAGCTCTGTTTTCAATCGGCTGAGAATCAGTATTGGACTCTTGGATGCTACCCCGACAAGGAGAGCGGCATCCGGGCCGCGAATTGTCTACGTCATCTGTTGGTCCATTTGAACAGTGTCTGCGAGGGGCTGCATCTGCTCGAACATATCCTACTGCGGCCGTTTGACTGCGCCAGCCATGGGGGTTTGAGACAGTCGCCGGGAGATGACTTTTATCCATTCAGGATCAGTGTGCTCTTTCCCGCCTGGACCGCCCGTTGTCATGACCCGCAGTTCAGGCTGTTGGCCGAGGAGACCGTGCATCTGAATACACCTTCCCACATCCATGCGGAATTTTACTGGCTCGATTTCCATGAGATGTACGAATTCGAAAGTCTCTATGAAAAGTGGCTCAGCTTGAAATGCAAGTCACCGGCCGATGCGGCGGCGCTCAACCCTTTGTCCGGTAGTCTGATCAAATTTTTGCAGGATAAGCGTAAGATGAGGGGGGTGGGCGCCAGCCCTTGAGCCATGCAGACTCGCCACCTCATTGACACGGCAGTATTCGATATCAGTTTCAGCGATGAAGAGACTGCCTTTCAGACCCAGTCCGAGCTCGAGGTCTTCCTCAAACGGCAAATGATGGGTGTGGTCGACCAGGTATTCGATGCGGCATCTGAGGCCGGTTTCGTCATGCGGATTCCCAGTCTTGAAATTGATCTCGGCAGTGTGGCCTATGACGATTACCAGGATGAGTTACCCAAGCGTCTGCGTGAACGCCTCACCGGCCTGCTGAAAGAATTTCGTGTCAGTACGAGCGGCAGGTCGGCTTCGAATGCTAGTGTGATCGACCGGCGTCAGGCTGAATATCATCAGCTTGAATATTTTCTGTTAAACGGTCATCTGCCCTGGTACAGCAGCCTGGATGATGATGTCGTGCTGGATGGATTATTGGAGCGTGCGCTGAGTGATAATGCGGCTCGTTTGAAAAACTTACTCCAGACAACACCACACCGGCATCTGGTCGTTGCCCGATTGGTCAGTCAGTTTTCCAGCGCAAGCATAGTCCAGTTGTTTTATTTGCTCGCACCCTACCATGCTCCGGTTGTCAACGAACTGATGGATATGCTGATTCTTGCATGGCGTGGCAACAGCATGATCGTCGATGCGCTTGGCCTCCGTCACGAGGACGCCGTGGCGCAGCTCTGGCTGTTTCTGATCGAGATCATACTGGGCAACGATGGTCACCAATATAGTGCTCAAGAGCTCATGGCTCAGGCCTTGCAATCGATGCTGTTTGAAAAATACCGGATCAGCCGCAAAACCATGACGGCTTTTCTCGCTCAAACAGACGCCGCATCTTCATCTGCTGTCCATGTGGTGATGCAACGACTCATGCAGGAGAGGTCAGATCAGGACCAGCAGCTCAATCGAAAAGTAGCGAGTGAGCGAGAGGGCTTGCAAACGCTTGATAATTTCACCTCGGACGATATTGGCTTGTCTGAAAAGGAAGCCCTGCAGGCCATGCTGGTTAGGGTCATTGTGTCGGGTGACACTAGCGCCATTGCTAGTAGCTGGGACGAAATGCTCTCCAAGCATGACTCATTGCTGGTGCAACTGCTGCGTCAATATGGTCAACAGGCACAGGTAAGAAAAAGGCTTGCTTATGGGTTTAGCGAAGCCCAATTGCGTGACATTCTGGAGATGGTCGAACCCCTTGAGCATGCTTTTGTAACGCAGGTTATTGCGCAACATGCATCGTTGCGGCCAAAGCAGGCAGGCCAGGTGCAGTCGCCAAAACGCACGCTCAGGATGATGTGGGAGTTTTCTCTCGGTTATCTCCTGGTAGAACGCGGCAGCCGTTTCAATAAGAAATCCTACCTCGCCAGTCTCCTCAGGCAATTGGCGGCGTCCGAGAATATGGACTTCCAGGCATTGCTAAACGATCTGCTGAAAAACCTAGGTAGCGGTGGTATGGACAGAAATGCTGGCCGGCAGATGTGTCAGCTGCTTCTTGAATTGAAAGAAGAGCCGGGGGTAAAGGACGAACAAGCCGGAGCAGCGGAATGCCCGGAACTGCGCGCCTATGATTTGTACAGCCAGCTCTATCAGGCCCTGGTCGATGGGCAGACCCTTACCAAGGGTGATCAGGCCGGTCTGGTAAAAGTTATTGATGAGCTGCAACACGACTATCCCTGGCAATTGCTCCGTGTATTGCGCGAGTTACAATCCGGCGCAATCAGTGGATCATCGGCCCAGTCCGGTTTATCAACGCCGCTGTTGCGGCAACTGATCCTGGCCTTGCTGGATCTGACAAACCAGAGTGGCTCGGAGTTACAGCATGCAGTGATCGTCAATGCAGAGCGATCGATGGACCAAAGTCAATACTTCCGCGAATTATTCAACTGTCTGGTCAAAGATAAGCCAATCGATTTTGAGGCACTATGCGCCGGCGCCAACCAGAATAACGGTAAATCGACTGACAGAACTATCGATGCCTTATCCAATCTGGCTGTTTCGAATGTGCTTCCTGATAATCAGCTCGAGGGGCGTCTCAAGCAATTTCTGTGTGGTGAGATTGAGTTGTCGACCACTGAAAAGATTTCCTTGATTCGAGGCATAACACGGCTGTTTGCGCGGCAGCCACAGCGATTTATGAATCTGATCCTTTCGGTAGATACCAAGCAACAGCAGATTTCACGCCTCGTCATATTACTGCCCGATCGTTTGTTGGCCGGTATTGTTACGGGTTTGGCCGGAGTGCCGTCACGACGCTTGCTTCAATCTGCTGAGTTGATGACCACGGCCTGCCTCGGTTGTCAGATTGGGGTGAAACCGGAACTGATGCGGCAGATCAAGTGGGAATACATCTTTACCTACTTGATCAATACTGGGCGTCTGTTTAATGAACAGAGGTTCATCCGAGGCTATGTCGAGAGCCTGACCAAACAGATCAGGCAGGACGGTTTACAACAATTTCAAGCTTCCCTCTGTCAGCAGCTGGTGGTGAACCTGCTGCCTTCGACGCAGGACGCCAGCCAAAGGATAATCGATTTGCTGTTGGAACCTGTTGATCCGCAGGCCGCTCAGCAAGCCGCCCCCAATGAATTGATTGATGAAGCTGAGACAGCCGAGATACAAGATTCAGGAGCGCAAGAGGAAATCTATATTTCCAATGCCGGTATAGTTCTGACTGCGCCCTATCTGCCCAGTCTATTCGCGAGGTTGGGACTGACCAAGAATTCCACTTTCAAGGACCGGCAAGCTGAGCTGAGAGCGGTGCATCTGTTGCAGTATCTGGTCAACGAAAAATCCGCCAGTCCTGAATATCAGCTGTTTCTCAACAAATTACTCTGTGGTTTAAATAATGCTGAGCCCATCCCGCGCGAAATAGTCCTTATCGAGCAAGAAAAAGATCTTCTCGATGGATTGCTGCAAGGCATGATCGACAACTGGAAGGTCCTGGGCAATACCTCATTGGCTGGCTTGCGGGAGGCGTTTATGCAAAGGCAGGGAAGACTGCAACTCAGAGACGATGCCTGGCGCCTGCAGGTGGAGTCGAAGGCCTTCGATATGTTACTGGACCAAATCCCCTGGGGCTTTTCGACGATAAAGTATCCCTGGATGGAAAGGGTCATCTATGTGGAGTGGCGATAACAATATGCTGCTGAGCAACGCCAATTGTCTGGATCACGAAATTGAATGGTTCAACCGCGTACTAGAGGCGCGCATCTGCCGCTATTTCGAGCAGTCAGAAGACTGTGTCGACATCCATAGCATAACGCCACCCGATCTCTCCAACGATGAGTCGGAGTACGCTTGCATGGTTGACGAGCATAGGATGGGCTTTGACGAACGCATTGTATTCATCCTGGCCTTGATTCCCCATGTAAGGCCTCAGGCGTTGGATACGCTGTTTGTCCGCAACAAGAACCTTGACCGTGGTTATACCGAGTTTGGTGGTTGGAAGGGCAGTAACCACGGCGGCTTTCTCCCAACCTGTGAAACGGCAGCCTTTATTCTCGCGGGCAAGGATCTGGTAAAACGGTTTGAAGTGATCAAGCTGTTTGAATCCGAGCATCGATTTGCTAGGGCTGGGATCTTGCGCGTCGAACGGCAAACCGGGGATGAGCCGTTTTTCAGTGGTTCCCTGATCCTCTCAACCGAAACGCTTAACCGTTGCACCACCGGGCTGCGGCATAAGCCGGACTACAGCATCAATTTTCCCGCCAAGCTGATCAACACCAAACTGGATTGGAGTGATCTTGTGCTGGCGCCGCAGGTGTTGGAGGAGATCGATAATATCAAGACCTGGATCAAGCATGCAGATACGATCATGCGGGAATGGGGCCTGGAGAAATCGCTCAAGCCGGGTTATCGCAGTCTGTTTTATGGTCCGCCGGGCACCGGGAAGACGCTGACCGCCACCCTGATTGGCAAAGAGCTGGGGATTGATGTCTATCGGATCGATCTCTCGATGGTCGTATCCAAATATATCGGAGAAACAGAAAAGAATCTGGCCAACGTCTTCGATCAGGCGCAAAGCAAAAACTGGATTCTGTTTTTTGATGAGGCCGATGCACTGTTCGGTAAACGCACCCAGGCATCCAGCGCCAATGACCGATATGCCAATCAGGAGATTTCTTACCTGCTGCAAAGGGTCGAGGATTTTCCCGGCGTGGTGATATTGGCCACCAATCTGAAGGGTAATGTGGATGATGCATTTGCTCGTCGTTTCCAGTCACTGGTCTATTTTCCCATCCCAGACGCCGATCAGCGCCACCAGCTTTGGAAGAATACCCTCAATGGTAAAGTGCGCCTGGCACAGGGATTGGACTTACGTGGACTGGCGGATGCGTATGAACTCTCCGGTGGCGCTATCACCAATGTAGTGCGCTATGGGGCCATCAATGCCCTGCAAATGAACCGAGGGATAATCTGTCATGATGATCTGGTCAACGGTGTGGCAAAAGAACTGCGCAAAGAGGGGAAGACGATCTAGCATGAAGATGAATCGAATGGTGCTCTTCCTGGGATTGATGGGGTTGTTATTCATCCCCCTTACATCAACTTGGACATTTGCAGAGGATGAAGTGGACAGCTGCGGGTTGCCGGATATTATAAAGGCGTTCAATGTTTATAAACAGACTGTCGACCGGGCCCAGATGGAGAAGATTCAGTCTCGTCTCAATCAGCTTGGTTATGCTCCAATTAAAGTAGACGGTGTCCTGGGTAAGGATACTCGCCACTCCCTGCAACAATTTTGCCGCGCGCAAAACGTAACAGCCAAGGACGATACGCTGGCCGAAATTCTGGTCGAGTTACTGTTTAAGATGCCGGTTCCTACAAGCGAGACCGAAATGCCAAGCGCATCGCCAGAGGTGCAGGCAGTTAGCTCCAAGCCCTCGGATAGTTCCAAAACCAAAGACGATTCCGCTATCTACTATCGCTTGAGCGTGCAGGATTTCACCGAGCTGGAAACCAGGGACGCTGTTCTGCAACAATTGGAAACCTTGAAGGATACGGAATTTTCCACTGAATTCACACTCAAGGCCGCAGTGGAAGAGGTCTTGGCCGAAGTCACCAAGTTGGGGAGCGAGTATGCCGGCATAGTACTCAAAGCGGCGGAAATACCTGAAAGTTACCGCCTGACGGACAAATCATTCGACAGGCTGAGACTGGCCAACGTTCCGGAAGCGGCGTTGGAGCCGCTGCAGACGTTAAAAAATCTGCCGTATCAAGACAAGGATAAACTGCGCAAGGCCGTGGAGGTCCGCTTTGAACAATTGGCCAAGCCGGCCACGAGTGACGCGTCCGAGGAGAAGACAGAATCCGAGGGCTCGACTGCAACAGACTTAACAGCGAAGCAGACCAAACAAATAGCCCCGCCGGCAATCGACTACTCTAAATACTTGACCCCGATCAGTGGATCGGCGGAACAGGTCACTGTCTATCAACTGACCAATCAATCCTTTACCGAACTCACAGCGGATCCGAACTTTCAGGTGATACCGGCCGCCCTATTGGAAATGATCAGTAAAATGCAAGATGTGGATTATATCGACCGACCACAGTTTCTCCGGGCGATCTATGGGACAGTCGAGATACTGTTTCGTCACTATCGGGACCAGGTTGTCAAGGCGGCGGGTGACGCCTTTTGGATATCGGATCTATTCTTGGAAAATCTCAAGACCGATGATGTCCCCGATTATATCCTGGAAGCCGTAACGCCCCTTAAAGGTAATCAATATTCGAACAAGCAAGAACTGAAACAAGCCATCGACGAATCACTGGTCAAGCTGACTGAAAAACAAAAGTTTAACGAGTTTTATCTGGTGCTCGCGCAGCAGGCCCGTCAAGTAGCGCCCGAAACCCTGGATACGATACGCTGGACCGGCGGCTCGTGCGGCTGCTCTCGCGATTTGCCGGACGATGATGTGTACGGTATTTATCCCTTCTGGTTGGCGAACGAGGTCACGGTTCCCGAAGGAACCGATCCGGCCCAGGCCGAACAGGAACTAGATTTCAGCGCACTTACGAGAATTGGCTACTATGGCGTGTATCTTGATAAACAAGGTGGGATAACAAAAGCCCGCCATTGGACCAATGCTGAGAACGAAGTGGGTTTCGTCAAGGCAATCAGGAAATACAATTCCAAACTGGATCTGGTGGTGTACACCAACGCCTGGTCGTCTTGGAATGAAGACACCGTGGCGAACGCTGCGGCCACAGTAGCGAAAAAATTAAATCTGATACTTCCACCGAGTAGATTTGAGCAGATTAAATCTCTCTTGCCGTTCACGAGCAATACCCGCACCACCATGGGCGATGGTGTAACTATCTACTTTGACGATTACACCAATCCTAAGAAGCTAGTCAAGCGGAATAACATCACGAGTTTTATCAACAAACTCTATCAAGAGCTGCAGAATAATTCAAAACCGCTTTCTCTCAACATCATGATTAACGTGAACTGGAGTGAGCTGGGTGAGAGACGTGAGCTCTTTACAGAGGAGTTGCAAAAGATACTGAAGAGAACCGAATTAGACGTCGAACCCAATGTCGATCTGATCCTTGTAATACTGGAAGAACCGACTACCGATAACAAGAAAAAATTGCGCAGCAAGATTGAGGACGAATTCAAGGGCGAGGACCGCAGGACAGTGCTGCGTAAAATCGTGCCAGTCATCTCCCCCATGGGCCATGACAAAGACCCCAAAAAACCATACTACCAATTTACCGATGACCTGATCTACTTCGAGGATAATTTTGCCGGTGTAGGTCTGTGGCCATTGCCTCCTGCGCAGGATTCCAATGCGCAGGAGGTGAACAAACTCATCGTTGAATATTTCAAACCGAATGCAGATCAAGACTTCATGGAGCGCATGGTCTCTCTCTACGTCCCCCAATTGTGCAACTACGCCTGCCCCAACCGATGGCAGTTTCGTATACTGTTCGATATCATGGTCTTCGTGCTGATACTGGTTGCAACCCTGTCCATATCGAACTGCCATCTGCGCGAAAAAATCAAAGGTTCTCCCTGGCCGGTTCTAGGCCTACTGGCTGCAACTATACTGGTATTCATCACGTCACTGGTATGTGATCCATTCTGGAACCAAAGATCCGATGACATCACCCTCAGTCTACTGATAACCGCCTTGCTGTTCGGACTATGGCGCTATGTACGCAAAGTGAACCAGGGGAAATTGCCTTAAGTTTGTCCTCATGCAGAACTAAACTACAGAGAAATACAAATGAGCTACCAAATCATGAGCTATGCTCAAATTAAGTACAGAGAACTGTCATAAAAAAGAGTTAAAAAGGAATTGATTCCTCGAGTTCGTCCTTACATCGCGTAACGCTATTGCTTGTATTAAAACGTTAGATAGAAAGGGGATGTCTATGATAAAGCAGAAGAACTGGTGGTGGTTATCTGCAGTGGTATCCGTAGTATTGATTATTGTGTTAATTATATTATGGGTGCAAATGAATGAATATGATGTAGAGCCCACACAATTAGTTGATGAGCAGGCTGCGACAGATTATCTCAACAAGCACTGGGTAAATCGGACGGATGAACATGCGTCTCATGCGGAACCGATGATAAAGATTAAAACCGGTATCTTTATCCAGTCCTTACAGTTCTTTAATTCCACTGAAGTTAATCTAACGGGTTATATTTGGCAACATTATAAAGATGGAGTACACGACGCAATCAAACCCAGTCCGTCAGAGGTCGGATTTATCCTCCCTGAACAGGTTGACTCGGGTGAAAAACCCGAAGAAATATACCGTGTGAAAAACGGCGACGAAGAAGTCATCGGTTGGTATTTCGAGGCAACCTTACGTCAACCGTTTGATTATTCACTTTATCCTTTTGACCATAAAACAGTTTGGGTTCGCTTGTGGCCAAAAGACTTTTCAAGAAACATTGTTCTCATACCAGATTATGCATCGTATAGATCAACTGGGCTGTCAGACATTTTCGGTATTGAAGAAAATATTGTGCTCGGTACCTGGGATCGAGAGAGCACCTATTTTGACTATAAGTTGTCAAATTATGATACTGACTTCGGGATAGAAAACTACGTGGGTCAAGCGGGTTTTCCTGAGCTTTACTACAATTTCGTTATAAAACGAAAATTCCAAAATGCCTTCATCGTCTATCTGTTGCCTCTGTTGCTTGTCGCCGCATTGCTGTTTGCCGCATTATTAACGGTGAGTGCAAAAGAAGGACTATCAGAAAGGCTAGGATTTAATACCTCCGGTTTTATCGGAGCCAGCTCCGCACTATTCTTTGTCGTGATGTTGGCGCACATTCAACTGCGGGAGCAATTTGCGGGAGCAAGTATTGTTTACATAGAGTACTTTTACATCTTAATGTATGCACTACTCGTTGTCGCAACTGCCAATACCTACCTGTTCTCAATCAGCTCGGCGCGTTGGCATAACGTCATATTATACAACGACAATATCATACCTAAGGTGGCTTATTGGCCAGTTGTTATTTCGAGTTTGATTATTATAACCTGGATGGTTTCGTAGGGGATAATGAGGAAGGTGGTAATGGGTAATCGTTTTCAGACATACCGTGCTAGAGAATGGGAGCTATTGCAATGAAATCGTACGCTGACAAAACTCATCAGAAAAGTAAGAGGGATGCGAATAGTATTTCAAAGCCACAACAGAATGATGGAGCGACATCTCAGTTAGTTGATAACCGCACCACAGCCGCAACCCAATGTAAACTGGTGGAGACGCTCCACAGCAGTCCTAAACAAGTCTCTCAACGTCAACAGTTCAATACACTGTTTGGTGATGCAGCACAATTGCAAATGAAAATGGATTCCGCTGTGCTGCAACAGGTGGGGCCAGAGGAAGAGGAATTATTGCAAGGTAAGTTTGAGACAATTCAGCGGCAAGAAGGCTTAGAGGAAGAGGAGTTGCTCCAAGGGAAGCTTGAGGCAGTTCAGCGTCAGGGTCCTGATGAAGAGGAGCTGCTGCAAGGAAAGTTCGACACAGCGCAGAGACAAGATAATCTGGAGGAAGAGGAATTGCTTCAAGGCAAGTTTGCTGAGGCGCCCATTCAGCGAGAGCGAGACGCCAAGCCCAACAATACTGGTCTGCCCGATAACCTCAAAACAGGAATCGAGAATCTATCAGGCTATTCAATGGATGATGTCAGTGTCCATTACAACTCCCCGAAACCCGCAGAAATACAAGCCCATGCCTATGCGCAAGGTACAGATATTCATCTCGGGACTGGACAAGAAAAACATTTGCCACATGAAGCATGGCATGTGGTGCAGCAGAAGCAAGGCAGGGTAAGACCTACAATGCAGATGAAAACAGGAACTCCGGTAAACGATGATCCACAATTAGAAAAGGAAGCGGATGCAATGGGAGGGAAGGCTTTGCAGATGACTGGAGCAATGAATGATGTTAGTCATGATGCCAGCTCATGTGATACCGGATCGTGTGTTGCACAGCTGGAAAGATACATCGATAACAAGACCAGCGGAATCCACTTACATCTAGATATTGGCAGAGGGGACCACTTAATGATCGGCGGTGATAGATACAATCTGATGGATCGTAGCGGATATAACGCGGGCCGCATAGCTATTGCCAAAAAAGCATTGAGAAGTGCTCCCTACATACCAGATAAAGTGGCTTGCTGGCGGGAATTGCAGAAATTGGTTTAGAAAATATACTAGAGGTAATTAACAAGCCCGTGAATTCAATATGAAATCGTACACCAACAATAATCATGAGAAAAGCAAGAGGGGTACGGGTAGTTCATCAAAACCACACCAGTGTGAAGGTGCAACATTTCAGTTATTTGATAACCGCACTACCGCCATTGCTCAACAGCAACTGGTGGAGGCAATCAATACCAGTCCGAAGCAGACCGCTCAACGTCAACAGCTCAACACTCTGTTCGGTAATGCAGCACAGTTACAGTCTACGGGTGAAGATGAAATACAACTGAAAACGGATTTTTCTGTAGTGCAGCGGATGGGACAGGAGAAAGATGAGTTATTACAAGGTCAATTCGAGACAGTGCAGCGGCAAGGACGCTTAGAGGAAGAGAAACTGCTGCAGGGGAAATATGAAACAGCGAAATCATCAGAGCCTCAGCCGGGAAATGGCAGCATAGAGACTATCCAGTTACAAACTAACGCACCAATACAGTTTGGCAAGAAAAAGTTGACTCCCAAACAGGAAGAGAACCGAAGACACCTACTAGAGAAACAGGAACGTAAGCTGAAAGAAAGAATTGACAGAAGAAAAAGGGTGGATGAAATCAACGTCTTTATGGAAACCCAGGTTGCTCCATGGGCGACCCAGGCTCGGATTTCCCAAATATTAGGGGAGGATTTCGAGGATATTAAAAATGATAAATCTCTTACACAGGATGTAACCATGGCTGACTTTTCAAAAAATCGAGTCGATTCAGAAGATAGTGGAAAAGTCATACCCAAAGGGGCTGTTTTTCCCGCTCCTTCGAAATCCAAAGTTGACGATGATCAAAAGGATTCCGGAATTAATAGAGGGCTCCCGGAAATGGAGGTGGTCAACAAAAAAATATACGTTAGGATTTACTCAACTATGTTTGCTGAGGAAACGCCTGATAAGAAAGGAAAGACCAAGTATAAAGATGTTCATCAAGATGAGAAATCTGGGAAAGTGACTGTACATACCGGGACAAAGGATGAAGGAACCGGGAAAGTCATGTGGATCAGTGCGGGTCGTCCTCTTAGGCAGGTAAAGTGGATGTACAAGTATCAGGTGCAGGATAAAAATGCAAAGCCGGTAATAAGATCATTTTTAGTTCCGATAGAGAACTTCAATCAAATCAGTGCAAATGCAGTTAATGAAGAGGTTGCATCAAAAAAAGGAAATGAACAAAAATCTTTCAACGTAGATACAGCTTATGAGCCCAATCAATTTGGTGTAAGAGGAAGCGACATCGATCTATTGAGAAAAGGGGCTCTGGATAAGTCTTTGATATCATATTCCGACAAACCTGATTCGCTAAGTAAAAAATACGGTGGTGACATACAGGGTATTGAAGTATTAAAAGATAAACTGGGAACGCCTACTGATGAACCTCCAAAGCCAATCTGGGTCGACGAGGAAACTGGATCATTTGTCAAAACATCTAAACATAAAAAAAATGCAGACGATTTGATGATGGCCTATGGGTTGTGGAAAAATAACGATGAATTTATTCCGGAGCGTTTCAAGAAAATTCCCAAACAACGAAGGATGGAGCTATTAAGGAAGTTCCTGGGTCAACAGGGCTTCAAATTGCCTTACGATTGGTTGCCAGGAGTTACCTATTAATGCATCGGCCGATTCTGAACAAAAAAGAAAATGGCTTGATAATGATGTGTTTTGATTCAGTCAGAGGGACCAGCTAAAAAAACCGGCGGTGTTTTCACCGCCGGTTTTTATTTCGATCAGGTCAGTGAAAAGTCAATCAGGACTCGCCCTGCTCAACCTCCTTTTTCTTCAGGCCGGCCTTTTCGTTGAACTGCAGGCTACTCTTTTCCCTCAAATTCTTCATGTAATCAGCCAGGGCTTTCTGTTGCAGCTTGCTGGTGATTTCTGCCTTAACCTGTTTCAGGGGGGGAGGGGGGGTCTCACGGCTCTCTTCCAGTAAGATGACATGCCAGCCAAACTGAGTCTGCACAGGCGCTTTGCTGTACTTGCCCAGCTCCATGGCCTTGACCGCATCCGAGAATGGCTTCACCATCTGTTCGCCGTCGAACCAGCCGAGATCCCCACCATTTTTACCAGTGGGCCCGGTAGAGTGCTCTTTTGCAAGCTCGGCAAAATCACCACCCTCATCCAACTGGGTGATCATTGACTTGGCTTGATCTTCTTCCTTGACCAGGATGTGACGGGCTTTGTATTCGGTGGACGATTTGCTGGAATAATCGGTGTCATACACCCCTTGAATCGCTTTTTCATCCGGTTGGTTGGCGCTGGCGTGCTCCTGGAGCGCGGTCTGAGTCAGCAATTTTGCGCGCAGCAGCGCGAGGGTGGCCTCGACCTCAGGGCGTTGGTCGATCTGCTTTTTTTCTGCATCCTGCGCAACGATCAGCACATTAGCCAACTCGTTGAGGACACTCATCTGCATCTCCTGAGTGTTCTGCGCATTCGGCGCCGTCCGCATGCGATCCTGGAAATAGATCCCATACATCATTTTGGTGACTGGCTGGCCATTCACGCTCAGCAGGGTGTTTTCATCCAGTTCACTGCCGGAAGCCGGCGCACTTTTACTGACTGGCAGAACGGCTGACCGTTGTTCATCAGCTGCTTTTGTTTCTGCCTGGCTGTCTTCCTGAGAGCAGCCCAGGAGCAATCCAAGGCCGCAGAGTGCAGCCAGTGAAATCCGCTTTTTCATAGTTATATCTCTATCTTCAAGGTGGTTAGTCAATGGTTAAATGGCGGTTAAGCCGGAAAAACTTTTTTGAATGGTTTGATGGTGACCCGGGCATAGACGCCTGCCTCGACATAGGGGTCTGCATCGGCCCATTCTTGGGCTGACTGCTGGTCGGGGAATTCAGCCACGACCAAGCTGCCGGTAAAACCGTTGGGTCCGGGATCCTCGGAATCGATGGCAGGGTGAGGGCCTGCCAGCAGAAGGCGTCCTTCGCTCTGTAGCGCCTCCAGTCTTTTTAGATGCTCGGGCCTTGCCTGCAGACGTTGTTCCAGGCTGTCTTCACGATCTTCGGCAATGATTGCGTAATACAC
>JBDLIT010000049.1:0-26546 GCA_039714735.1 Pseudomonadota bacterium | reverse complement strand
TTGCCCGGGCAGCCATCGTGTGTGACAAGCAACCGCGCCATTTGAGTTTCATGGCCGCAGTTCAGTTGATGCGAAACACCGCCAGTCTGTGCATGCAGAGGACCAGTAAGGCTTTAGAAGGGTTGTTAGTGCCATTGCTATATGCAATTGCCTACACCGCTGTCGGACAATACAAACGAAAGAATCAGCCCAGGGTGGTCAAGCGGAGGCCCAAGCCATTTCCGCTGATGAATAAGCCGCGCAACCAATATATAACAGGGTGATTCGTCTATGCGTTATGTGACTGGTAGCGGTATTGGAGTCTGAGCCCATTGCTGGTGCAAAGTGGGACAGGCCAGGGGCGTGGGCGGCCAAGTAACCCCGTAAAGGGAACTGACCCCTTAATCTGTAAAGGGCTCTGACCCCTTAATCGCTTAATTTGACCCCTTAATTTATTTGCTTATTTGCTCCTTATTTGGACCCCTTATTCTCTGACCCCATATTCCTCGCTGGACCGATGGTGATGGGGTCAAGGCCGATGGCCGACCGGATGCCGAACGCCCGGAGCCTGCGAACAAACTGAAAGCGGAGGAGCGACAGCAGATCCTGGAAACCTGTAACGAGGAAGCATACCGGAGCCTGCCGCCATCGCAGATCGTACCGGCACTGGCAGACAAAGATCCAATCGTTCCTACGGTCCTCCGTGGGAATGCGTACCTGAGGGATGGGTTACCACGGAGGACCGTGGGAACCAGTAAGCCGTCCTCATACGGCGGAAGGCGCTGCGCTTTTCCGCCCTACACGCTGGTCAACAGTTATCTCGATATCAAGGCTTGAGGTGTTCTTTAGAAGAACCCAGGGGAATTTCGCACATCACCGCCTCTTCTTCCTCGTCATCGACACCGGTCTTACAGAATGCAGCGCCAGCGGTGATGCACCCCAGTGGTACAACAATCAGAGTGAGGGGCACCGCTACGATGGGGCCGAACAGCAGGGAGATGGCCATGCCCTGAAAGATAGGATCAAACAGTATCGCAAATGCCCCTGCCATCATGGTCAGGTCGGTGACCCAGATCGGCCGCATGCGGATCTGACCGGCCATCATTACCGCCTCCTTCGCACTGATGCCCCGGTGGACCTCGTTCTTGGCAAAATCCACCAGCAGGATGGAGTTACGCACCTCGATGCCCGCCAGGGCGATGAAACCGATCATCGAGGTGGCGGTGAATTCGGCACTCAATAACCAGTGCCCCGGGATAATGCCGATCAGGGTGAGTGGTATCGGCGCCATGATGATCGCCGGTTGGATGAAGTTGCCGAATTCCCAGACCAGCAGGATGTAGATCAGCACCAGTGCGGCAGCGAATGCCAGGCCCAGGTCCCGGAAGGTTTCATAGGTGATGACCCACTCGCCACTCCACTCAAAGCCACTCGCCGAATCATCCTCGGGTGGACCGGTCAGAGTGCCGCTGATGCTGACTCCGTCGGGCGTGGTGTAATCCTTCAATTGATCCTCGACGCTGAACATGCCGTAGATCGGTGCGCCGAGCTGCCCTTCCATCTCCCCCACCACATACTCCATGGGTCGCAGGTCTTTGTGATAGATGATGGGATCTTCCTGGATCTGTCGAAAGTGCCCCAGTTCGAACAGTGGTAAGGTTCCGCCGCTCTCGGAAGGGATGGGAAGATTGGCCAGACGGCTGAGTTCGGCGCGTGAAGCGAATGGCAGTTGCATTATCAGATAGGTGGGCTCCAGCTCTCTGCCGCGCTTGACGTCACCCAACTGGTAGCCGCCCATGGCCATATCCAGATTGCGCGTGATGGTCTCAACCTTTACCCCATGGCGGGTGGCTTTCTCGGTATCCACCTCAAAGTGCCAGCGTATGTGGGGGTCGGCAATGTAGCTGTCCACATCGATCAGGTTGGGGGCGTTTTCGAACATCGTCATCAAGTCACGGGAGACGGTGTTTCGGGTCTCGGCATCCGGTCCGTAGACCTCAGCGACCATGGTCTGCAGCACCGGGGGACCAGGAGGCATTTCCACTACCGCAATGCGTGCTCCCAGCTCCTTGGCGATCGGGCTCAACAGCTTGCGTGTGTCCTCCGCAATCTGGTGGCTGCTGCTTTGGCGTTCGTCCTTGTCCTTCAACATCACCTGGATATCCGCCTGCCAGGGCTCCGAACGCAGGTAGTAGTGCCGCACCATGCCGTTAAAGTTGAAGGGTGAGACAGTGCCGATGTAGGACTGCAGGGCTGTGATCTGTGGAAGTGTGCGCAAGGCTTCGACTAGTTTCAGGGTTGTATTCGCCGTGACCGGCAGAGGAGTGCCTTCGGGTAGGTTGATGAGCACATTGAATTCAGGCTTGTTATCGAAAGGCAGCATCTTCACGGTGACCGCCTTGAAATAAAACAGTGAACAGGCAAGGAAAAATGCAATAACAATCAGGCCGAGAAAGATCCAGGAATAGCTACGATTGTTGACCAGGGGCTTGACGATGGGTTGATAGATCTGGCCAATCGCCTGTTGAATACGGCGCTCTTTTTTCTCCGCCCGTTGCAGGCTTTCCAGCCTGGGCCGCAGCAGGCGGGCGAACCAGGGGGTAAAAACAAACGCGGCAAACAGCGAAAACAGCATTGCAACCGAGCCGAACAGCGGGATCGGAAACATGTAGGGCCCCATCATGCCGCTGACGAAGCCCATCGGCAGCAGGGCGGCCAATACGGTCAGGGTGGCGATGATGGTCGGGTTGCCTACTTCCCTGACGGCGTCGATGGCGATCTCTTTGCTGGTGGAGTCGTCATGCAGCCAGCGCCGGAAGATATTCTCCACCACCACCGTGGCGTCATCCACCAGGATGCCGATGGCGAAGATCAGGGCAAACAGACTGACCCGGTTGATCGTGAAACCCAGCGCCCAGGAGGACCAGATCGCAATCAGGATAACCACCGGGATGATGGTGATCACCACCAGCGCCGGCCGCCCACCGATCGTCAGCCAGCTCAGGAAGCTCACTGCGACGGTTGCCCCGAGCAGCGAGGCCAGGAGTTCATTGACCTTGTCGTTGGCGGTCTTGCCATAATTCCGGGTGATGGCGACTTCCACATTGCCGGGAATCAGCCTGCCTTGCAGGCCCTCGAGCTTCTGCAGGATGGCATCGGCCACGGTAACGCCGTTGGCGCTCTCTTTTTTGGCGATGGCGATGGTCACCGCCGCAGAGCCATCGCTGGACGGCTGATCCGCATGCTTGGCCGGGCCGGTGTAGAAATTGACCAGCTGATGAGTCTCTTCCGCGCCATCGATGACCTGCGCCACATCGTGCACATAGATGGGTTTGCCGTACTGCGAGCCGACCACGAGTCTTGAGACCTCATCCGCGCTCTGTAGAAAATGTCCGCCGGTTATTTTAAAGTGGGTATTGGAAATCTCGATGGAGCCGGCTGTCTGCTCGATATTGGCGGATTTGATGGTGGAGGCCACCTGATCCAGGCTGATACCGTAGCCGGCCAGCCTTTCCGGCAATACCTCGATACGAACCTGCTGTCTTCGACCGCCTACGATGAATCCCTGACCGGTATCGGCTACCTCCTTCAGCCGTTGCAGGACATCTGCAGCGAGGCTGCGTAGATGGGCATCGTCCACCTCGTTCGACCAGAGGGTGACGGTGACCACGGGTACATCATCGATCCCCTTGGGCTTTACCAGTGGCATGGAGACTCCCGGCGGTATCTTGTCCAGGTTGGACTGGAGTTTGTCGTGGACCTTGACGATGGAGGGTCCCAACTCTTCACCCACCTCAAACCTGACCGTGACAATGCCCTGGGCATGTTCACTGGCGGAATAGATATGCTTGATGCCGGGAATCTCGCTCATCATGCGTTCCAGGGGGTCTATGGCCAGACTGGCGACTTGTTCAGATGAAGCGCCGGGATAACTGATGAAGATATCGATCATCGGCACGAGGATCTCCGGGTCTTCCTGCCGCGGCGTCAAAAACAGGCCGAGGATACCCACAAACAGGCTGGCGAGCAGGAGCAGGGGGGAGAGTGGAGAGTCGATGAAGGTGCGGGCGATCCCGCCAGCCAAACCCAAGCGGGATTCAGGCTCGTGTTCCAGAGCGGGATGGGTAAGTGCGGGGCGGCGCGATCGGAATTTGGGTGGTATCTTTGCCATATTGCAATCCCCCGTGGGGGCGGAGAACCACGTCTCTATTAAAATATTATAGTCTACTGAACCCCCGGGTTTGATTATGATCAGGCTAACAGTGGAAAATGTCTCAAAGGGTTGGGCATGGAGCTATCCTTAGATATAGTAAGGAAACGATTCTGGAGTGGTTAAATGTTGGAAATAAAACATAAAAAAACAGGTGAAGTCCTTGTTAATATCGATGGTGACAGCCTGGTGGGAGCCGATTTGAGGGAGATGCTCCTGCAAGGGGCGGACCTGTCCAATCTTGATCTCTCCGGCGCCCGGCTGAATGCCGCAGAACTGGAAGGGGCCAATCTGAGCAATGCCAATCTTCAGGGAGCCATACTCTGTTGTGCGAATCTCACACAGGCGGATCTCAGAGGGGCCAACCTGACCCATGCGCGTATCGGCAGTAATATTCATTCGAATGCAGCGGTCCTGAATGAAGCCGATCTCTCAGGGGCGGATCTGAGTTTTTCCGATTTGCGGAATGCCCGACTGGCGAAGGCCAACCTGTCCGGCGCCAACATGACCCGGGCCGATTTCTGTGATGCCGGACTTCAAGAGTGTAATCTTTCCAACTCGGTCGCCCATGACGCACTGTTCATCAAGGCCAATCTGCGCCAGGCCGATCTCTCAGGCGCCGATTTTCGTGACTGCCATCTGAACGATACGAACCTGATTGGCGCCAATCTCAGTGGCATCAATCTGGAAAGCAAACACGCAGGTGGTTTCAGTGCGATCAATCTGGCCCAGCTCGAGGGCGCCAATCTTTCTGGTGCGCATCTGCGGAATATCTCGGCAGAGGATTGTGATATGCGGCATGTGAATTTGACCGATGCGGATCTTGCCCATGCCGTGCTGGGAGGCTCGGTGCTGCGCAGCGCCAATGTGACCAATACCAATTTCGAGGGCGTCGAGCTGGCTTCGGTCACCATCGACTTCGCCAATTTCTCCAAGGCATTGAATGCGGATATTCCTTCATTCAAGAAGAATTACCGCTAGCACTGCTCCCAGGGCAGACCATGGAAGCGCCATCCCCCCACGTTACTTCGCTGGTGATTGTCGTCCAAATCACCTTCGAAGCCTTCTTCGATATGAAAGACCCGCAGGAAACCACCCTCGAGTAGGGCTTTGCCAGCTTCAAGAGAGCGTTTGCCACTGCGGCAGATCAGGATCACCGGGGCGCATCCGTCGTCAATGGTGCAGACGCTGCCGCCCAGCATCAGTTTTCGGATGTCCGTGACAAATTCCGGATTGACAGTCCAGTCGGGCTCATCGATCCAGGGTATGTGGACCGCACCTTTAGGATGACCGACAAACAGGAATTCCATACTGGAGCGGATATCCACCAGGACGGTTCTGGGATCATCCGTCATCATCTGTATGGCTTGTTGTGGTGTGAGACCGCTGGGTAGTGCTTGTGACATGTTGTGTTCCTTTGGTGTTGAATGGCGTTTTCTAATTATCAGTATCCATGGTAGAGGTTTTTCTAGCGATGACAACTCCCCGTATTGAGTTTGTCGGGTGTAGAATTCAACTCCATGGGTATACGCATCCTCATTCGAATATTTCGTTCGCTATCGATCCTGCCGCTGAAGTGGCTGCACCGCATTGGCTGGCTGTTCGGCAGGTTGTTTATTTTGATCCCCAACCGGGAACGCAGGGTCACCGAAATCAACCTGAAGCTCTGCTTTCCTCATTTGCCGGAGGTTGAAAGGTTGTCATTACGCAACCGGAGCCTGGAGCAGGCAGGCCGCACAGTGACAGAAATGGCGGCTATCTGGTTCTGGTCGGTTGAGCGGGTGCTTGGTCAGATCGAATCGATTACTGGTGAAGAGCATCTGTCGCGTGATCCTGAGCAGGGCTTGATCGTGTTGGCGCCACACCTCGGTTGTTGGGAGATCATAGGGTTAAGCTTGTCCAAAAAGGGACAGCTGGTTACGCTCTACCGTCCGCCGAAACAGAAGGCCTTGGAACCCATCATCAAGACTGCCCGGGAACGAAGCGGTGCAGAACTGGTGCCTACTGACGGCCGTGGGGTTAAACGACTCTACAAGGTTCTGCGGTCAGGTGGAATAACAGGAATACTGCCCGATCAGCAACCGGACTCAAACAAGGGCAGTGTATTCGCACCGTTTTTTGGTGTGCCTGCCCTGAGCATGTTACTGATAAACCGTCTGGCGCAGAAAACCGGCGCCAAGGTGGTTTTTTGTTATGCAGAGAGGCTGCCGGGTGGCCAAGGTTTCAGCATTCATTATCTCCCCGCGCCCGAAGGGATAGACGCGACTGATCCGGTGGATGCTGGGAGCGCATTGAATCGAGGTGTCGAGTCCTGCATCAAACGCTGTCCGGATCAGTATCAGTGGTCCTATAAACGTTTCAAGGATCAACCAGAAGGGGCCAGATCTCCCTACGACAGGCAGAGATAACCTCCACGTCATTCCCGAATTAAAGTGCTAATCATTCCAGCCGCTAACCGGTTGACTATACATAACTGAAACCGGTTCGAGAGGAGTGGCATTAATATGCGTGGACTAAGGTTGTTAGCGCCTCTTCTGGGGGTGTTCTGCTGGCTGGTTTCGCCAGGAATCTTCGGGAAATCTGTTTCGGCAGACAAGGCGGACGTGCGGGTGTTGATCGATATCTCGGGCAGCATGAAGCAAAATGACCCGAAGAATCTGCGGCGTCCGGCATTGCGTCTCCTCGTTGGTTTATTACCCAAGGATACCCGGGCCGGGGTCTGGACCTTCGGTCAATATGTGAATATGCAGATTCCCTTGGGCCAAGTGGATAAAGCTTGGAAATACAGGGCAAGAGAGAGTTCGAAAACGATCAGCTCACCGGGTCAGTTTACCAATATCGAGGATGCCCTCAAACGCGCCACCGAGGACTGGTCGGGGGCGCCGGGCAAATTCAGGCGCAGTGTCATTCTGCTGACTGATGGGATGGTGGACATCTCGAAATCCAAGGCAAAAAATCAGGCCTCACGCCAGCGCATACTCCAGACAATACTTCCCCATCTGCAGCAACTGGGCGTCGCTATCCATACCATTGCCTTGTCAAAAAACGCAGATCATGAATTGATGCAGGAGCTGGCTAAATCCACTGGTGGTTGGTATGAACAGGTGGAAAATGCCGGTCAATTGCAGAAAGTATTCCTGCGTATCTTTGAAAAGGTCAGCAAACCTGATGCAGTGCCCTTAAAGGATAATAAATTCACCATCGATAACAGCATCACTGAAGCAACGGTTTTGGTTTTCCATAAACCCAATGCCCAGGAGACCCAGCTGATTCCTCCCGGCGGCCAGTCCTTCAGCGCCAATAATGCGCCATCCAGTGTCAGCTGGCATCGTGATGAGGGGTACGACATGTTGACCATCAGTGACCCCGAAGCGGGTGAGTGGCGTATTCGGGCCGAGGTGGACCCTGACAACCGGGTGATGGTGGTAACCGATCTGAAGATGCAAACCACGGATCTGCCGAATCGCCTGATCGTTGGGCAATCCCTGCCACTGGAGGTGAGTTTCACTGATCATGGCAGACACATCCGAAAAAAATCCTTTCTGAGAGTAGTGTCAATCGCTGCAGCACAGCATGCTCAGGATTCTGAGTCTGAGCCCAGACCCCTGCTGGATGATGGTGCTGGCGGTGATGATCAGGCGGATGATGGGATTTTTTCGATGGGATTTGGTGGCGGGAATCTTCAACAAGGTATGGGAGAGCTGGTGATCAGCGCCAGGAGTAATACATTCGTACGTGAAAAGCGCATGACATACGAAGTCGTCCCGCCGGTTGAGCTTGTTGTCAAACCGGGAGAATCCAACGGAACACTCATGGTGTCACTCATCCCTGATGAACGTCTGGTGAAGGTTGCAACCATTGAGGCGCGGGCCTGGATGGAAGACCGGGAAGGAAAAAAATATCCACTGGAGATGTCGCAAAAAGAAGACGCAGCCAGTCAGGGAACTATTGATATTCAAAGCTTTTCCGGTACGAGAAAGATCTTTGTCGAAGCAACAGGCATGACCTTAAATGGAGAGTCATTGGACTATCTCGACAGTCCAGTGGAAGTGGAGGGTATCAAACCACCTGCTGAAATAGCAGCACCGGCCGAACCAGAGCCGGTCCCAGAGCCTGAACCGGTATCTGAGATTGATTCCATGGCTGAAGCAGATCCGCCCGTGGAACAAGAAACACCATCCGAAACAGTAGCGGAGGAATCCGGGAAGGAGGATGACTGGCTGACAACATCGATCTGGATTGGCGTTGCAAATCTGCTCCTGCTGTTGATTGCAGGCGGCGCCTTCTGGTGGATACGCAAGAGCAATCAGAAGAGCCTGGTAAATCTGGTTGACGAGACACCGCCGGCTTCCCCAATGATAGAAGAGGAGAAAGCGGCATGATTGAAATCAGTCGACTGAGCCTGTTGATATTGGGTGAACTGCTGGTCGGGTTGACCCTGCTGAGTGGTGTCTTGTTGGGTATGATAGTTGTCAGGAAAGGTAGAATCCGCAAGGCTGCACAACACCTCGTAGAAAGAATCCAGAGTGACAAGAAGTCACGAGCACAAAGATTGGGGAAGAAACTTGAAGAAGAGTATCAGTATGAAGGGGAAAAGCTTGAACAAGGGGTGCACGACCTGACTCAGGCTGAGATGCGTCTTTATCAGAATATCATCAACAGCTATCTGAAACAGGATGTGGTTGAATTCCAACAGACCGATGTAGACGTGGAGAATCTGGTAATAGCTTATCAGGGTTTGGATGTGCCGGTAGTTGATGCCGCACCGTCTGATGGAGTGGAGAATGCCGATAAGAGTGCAGAAATGCAGCAATTGAAGGAGGAAAACAAAAAGCTAGCGGGAGAACTGCGAGTGACTATGGACACCATGGGCAGGATGCTCAATGAATACTCTTACATGTTTGCAGGTGGTGTTGATGATGACCTGGATAAGGAAGAGATAATAGGCGCACTTGACAGTGAGGAGATAAATTCTCAGGTTGAACTAGAAGGCGCGGATACGGCAGGGGAGCCTTCATCAATCGATAGCCCTGCAGAAAATATGACGGCAACAGACATTGACGGCCTGGTTGAACCATTGACCCAGATTGACGAGGATGATGCTCTGTCAGACAGTCACGAAACTGTTTCTGGCCCTGCCGAGGCAGACCTGGATGAATTACCGGAGCAGGTGCAAACAGTCGAACCTGAGTCTGATGCGCTATTACCTGAAGAATCGGATGATACTCACCAGCCGACCACAGAAAACTCGATGATGGATGACCTGGCGGGAGTAGATATTGAGATCCCAGATGTTGCTGAGTTAAATGACGATCAACCAGCAGAGCCTGGATCACTTGAGGACGAGTGGGCTCAGTTACTGGCGGAGGATGCAGAATCTGCCGGGTCAACAGAGGGTGAGATGGAATCTGATGATAATCGAAAGCAGGGTAGTGTCTAAGCTGTAGTAGTCAAGGTTGATTCGCAGGCCAGAATAGGCAAAGGGCGTCGTTTGACGCCCTTCCGCATTGGTAGAATCAAAAAGACTATTTGATCTTAGCAGATGTCATGTCACTTTTGCCTGTGTTGTCGGTCCATGAGAGTTCAACGTCATCTTTTTTGGCGCCGCCGGTGAATTTAAAGGAGATGTATGGATTTTTGGAGACACCGCCACTCCAATCGGCTGTCATAACGGTTGCGCCATTGTGCTTGCAGACCACTTCCTGGATAAAATGAGCGGGAATTTTCTTACCGGTCTTTTTATCTTTGCGACCACCAGTCTCCATCGGGTGGGTCATCAGCGCCTTGACGGTGGTAACGCCATCTTTATCCTTTGCGCGGATTTTAATGCTTGATTTAGCCATCTTGTATACCTCGTGAATTCGGTTTATGCAGTGGGGTGGGGATGGTTTTAACCGCCACAACCACCGATGGTGACTTTCACGCCCTTGCTGGCGCTATAGAGTTTGCCGCCGGCTTTGACCACTCCGATAACATCACCGGTCTTACCCATCTTGATTCGGGTAGAGACAAAACCTTGTGCACCTTTCCCCAGGTTGAAATTGGCCACCAGGGGTACCGGGTTTGCGGAGGCGATGATCGCGATGGATTCCACGCCTTCCAGGCTGGTATCGACAGTGATGGGCACTACAGCACCATTTTCTGCAATATCAGGCGCTTTGATCTTGATGGCATCAGATGGCTCAGTGGCGCCACTGCCCATTAGGGCATTCAATGCATCCGGGACCGCTTTGGCTTCAAAGGCGGCTTTGTTCCAGGCAGCCAGTATCTGCTGGGGGGCCAACAGACCTGCACCTGCAGCCACACCAACCGCGCCGGCAGTCAGTGATCTTTTAAGGAAGATCCTGCGTTTCATATCTGTGTTCATTAATTATCTCCAGATCGAGAAAGCGTTTGTGGGTTTGTTTATTAAAGTAAGAAACACCGGTTGTTTGCTGAGTTCACGCTGTGTGGCACAGGTATGCATTTCATATCAGGTGCTGGAGCAGTCATGAATGCCGCGGTTTACCGCTGCAACCTACTTCATTGGTTTAATGCCAATCAAGTGTGTCTCTATGGTGTGGTTGTTCAAGTAAAAACGACACTTTCAACAACCTTTTCTGGTAGGCCGTAGAATACCCTAAAAGACGCTGATGGCAAGTAAAAATTGTCTATCTATTAGTGATTTATAATTTACCTTGTGTGATATCCACCCCACTATTTTGGGTTACTTGTGTCATTGATTGGGGTTTACTGCAACCATATTAGCTGTTATTCCAGAGCGCGTTTTTTTACCGGGATTTTTTTTCCGATTCTTTCTTTCGCTCCAGTAGCCGTTTTAATTCTTTGGTGCGGGATTCAATCTGTGAGGTCAGATAAAAATCCTGCTTATCGTCACTCTTTGCCGCAACATGTAACTGCTGTATGCCGGCTTCGAGTTGCCCATCTGCGACATAGGCTTCCGCCAACGTACGGTGTGACTCCGTAGTATTTCCCAACTGCTTCTCAGACCTGCTCAGCAGGCGGAAGAGTTTCGGATCATTGGGACGAAGTGTGCGGACCCTTGAAATGGCCTGTTTTGCCTTGTCAGCCTTTTTAGACGCCAGCAGATCTTCGATATAGGCCACGGCAATCGGGTAGTTATCCGGCATCAGCAGATTTGCCGTAGCCAGGGACTCGAGAGCCGGTCCCTGTTTACCGGACTGCCTCAAAATATCTGCTTCCGCCAGAATATACTCAGCCTGTTCCGGGCGCTGTTTGAGTAGTTCGGTAATCAGTTCCTGCGCCTTCTTGTATTTATGGCTGGCGGTTAAGGCCAGGACATAGCCGTACTGATGGGCTTCCTTGTTGAGATGCCGTCCATCTTTCAGTCCAGAGCTAAAATGCTTAACGGCTTTTTCAGGTGTAGAGAACTGTTTGGCTCGCAACGCCTCGCGCATCAGGAAGTATCTGATACTGCCTGCATACTGTTTGTAGGAATACTCCTCTGCCCGTCCTAGAGAATCGGCAATACGGTTGGTGGTGACCGGATGGGTGCGCAGAATTTCGGGTATCCCGGATTCGTACAGGCGACTGGCGTGGGTCAGACGTTCGAAGAAGACCGGCATTGCCCGCGGATCGAAATTGGATTCAGCAAGGATCCTGATGCCGACATTATCAGCCTCCTGTTCATTGCTGCGGGTGAAATTGATCTGCTCCTGCAAGGCGCTGGCCTGGACACCGGCTGCCACTGCGATACCTGCATCCGGAGAAGAGGTGGTGACACCCACCAGGATTGCGGCCAGGATCAGCGCTGCGGTTTTACCGCTCATCTGATTGGCGGCATCGAATGCGCGCAGCAGGTGTTTCTGAGTGATATGCGCGATTTCGTGGGCGATAACCGAGGCCAGTTCGCTTTCGCTCTGAGTCGATAGAATCAGTCCGCTGAAAACACCAATGTGGCCTCCGGGACCCGCAAATGCGTTAATCACCGGATCTTCAATGACAAAGAAGTTAAACGGTTGGGCTGCAGCTTCACTCTTTTTCAGAAGTTTGTCGCCGAGGTCCTGAATATACTCCGCGATCAGTGGGTCATCGATAACATTCTGAGTTTCCTTGATTTTCTGCATGAATGCCTGACCCAGGCGGATCTCTTCAGCGGGTGTCAGATATTGGTCTGATGGAGAGCCGAGATCGGGTAAGCGGATTGGCTCATGGGAATTGAGAGTCCCTTCCGCGATGGCGTTGAAATTGGCGGTGAACGCAAGAATAGACACCAGGATGAACTGGAGTGGGAGTTTGAACTGCTTAACCATAACGGTTATGGATTTCCAAGGCTGCAAAGAGTTCCCCAGATGGTATCTTTTACCGGCAGTCCTTTCCAGAATCATCCATGGAGTAAGCGCTTCTGGATACCGTTAATTCAGCTGGATTCGTTGTCCCCAGGGAGTTTTGAGTTTGCCTTTGACCAGCCAGATGACAGGATAGCCTGGTTCTCGCTCAGGGAAAGCGCCTTGCGCATCGGTGAAATAGACCAGCATGTCCGGCTGCAGACCCTGTTGATCCACCCATTCGAAGACAGGCTTGAAACTGGTGCCGCCGCCGCCGGTGATCTTTTCCGGCAGGTCGAATTCGTCCCAGGCCTCGTAGATCCAGGGGGCCTCTGCCGCCAGTTGTGAGTCACAGGCGAGCAGGGTGACCCGGGCGCGCATTTGCCCTTTGAGGGCGTTCACCTCGGCAAGGAACTCCCCCATCTCCTCATCGTGGATGGAGCCGCTGGTATCCAATGCCACCACCAGTTCCACCTGATTACTGCGCAGGCTTGGCAGGATAAAGTCACCTTCGCGGCGGGAGGGCCGCATATAACTGAAATCGTCACGGGCCGTGGCCGTCATGTAGCGGGCCAACAACAGACGCCAGGGTAGTTGGGGTTGTAGCAGATGGTCCACCATGCGGGCCATTTCACCCCCCAGTTTGCCGCTCTGCATCGCCTGTTGGGCGGCGCCTGCCAGACGTTGTTGCCACTGGATGTTAAGGGTTTCCGCTTCGTCCGGGTTCAGGGGCTCGGGTTCACCCGTCCCTCCATCCCCTGATTGCGGATCAGGTTGTTGCTCTCCCTGCTCCTCGGAGGTCTGTTTATCCGGTTCCGCATCTGAGAGATCCTTTTCGGTTTTACTGCTGCCGGCGCCCTTGGTGTTCTCCTTGTCATAGACGTGATTATCCAGGGGTTGCTCATCATCCTTCTCATCCAGGCAGGGATAGATCTCTTCCGCGGTCATGCCCTTGAACTGCTGCAGGTAGAGTGAGCCGGGGGGCGCATTCAATCCATCGCTGATCAATAGTGGATTGATCGCGTAGTCACAGGCCATGTCCCAGTGCAGCTTCGTGCGGTGTTGGCGGCGTGCGAAGTGGGAAAGTGCGCAGTGCAGGGCCTCATGGGCCAGTACGAACTGGGTCTCATCCAGGCTCAGACAGTCGATAAACTCAGGATTGAAATAGAACTTGCGGGCATCCGTGGCCGTGGTGGGACACCAGTCTTGATTGGCGGTCTCCATCGGCAGGCGCAACACCAGGGCTCCGAGGAAGGGCTTGTCCAGGATCAGTTTGGTGCGGGCCGCAGCCAGCTTGGTTTCAATCTGTTCTATATCCACGATGTGTTATTGGCCACTGAGACACAGAGGTTTATCAACGAAAAAATTCCGAGTGTTTGCTACTACTGTTTCTAAATAGGCCAGTGACATGGCAAGAATTCAATCTCTGTGGCTATTATTCATAAAGCATCACATCGGAGATGGCCTGGGCCCAGTCACTGAACTGGGGGACCTCGAAGATTGCATTGCCAATCGCCCGGTGCATATCGGAGACCAGCATGACTCCCATCTCCCGCTGGGGGAAGCGCCCGGCATAATCAAGAATCCGTCCATAGACCTGGTTGCTTTCCTCGGTCTCCTGGGCGCGGATGGCGCGGCCCACCAAGGCGGCGGCTACTGCATACTGCAGGTCGATTTCGGTCGGTACCGGGACCGTCTCCTCACCCGCTAAAATCGCATCCAGATCAGGCATCTTGTCCAGGCTATTGACAAAGGCGGTCAACTCCACACCGGCAGCTGGGCCGACACAGGCCTGCAGGGAGCCTTGCAGCAGGTTGTGGTGATCACCAAACTTGTACAGGGCGCGGTGCGCGAACTCCCAGGAACGGGGGGAGGGGAAGGCTACCGGGTTGTGTGCCGGGTCAAAGTCGAACAGCAGCTCCGGACGGAAGCGCAGGAAGCCGATAACCCGCTCATCGATATCGTTTCGGTAAGCCCAGAGAACCCAGTCATCCAGGTTGGTCTCCACCTCGAAATGGGAGAATCGATTGGCCAGGGGCGCCGGCATGCTGTATGTGACGCCCCGATCCCCCTGCCGGTTACCGGCGGCAAAGATAGCCCAACCGTCAGGCACCTGGTACTCACCCAGTCTGCGATCGAGGATGAGCTGGTAGGCCGCGGCGGATACGGTCGGGGGCGCCGAGGTGATCTCATCCAAAAAGAGAATGCCCTCGGGACCGTGTCGTTCAGTATCAGGGAGCAGAGCGGGCACCGCCCAGTGTACCTGGCCATCAGATCGGTAAGGGATGCCACGCAGGTCGCTCGGTTCCATCTGGGAGAGTCGGATGTCAACCACCGGCGCGGCGTGCTTCTCGGCTATCTGGCGCACCATGTCCGATTTTCCAACGCCGGGAGGTCCCCAGAGCATGGCTGGCGTATGGTGACCTGAGCGGGTGCTGTTGAATTCGCGTTCCAGAATGGTTAAAAGCTGTGCAGGGCGCATATTCTAAATCCTAAACCCGGTAGTTGGACAGACTGCAGAGCGCGCCATATTGGCCCGGATTGCGTAGCGAAATCATGCGGGAATGGTTGATCCCTTGCCGATTGATTTCGCATAGCAGGACGGGGCAAGAGGGCGTGCTATGTGGTTTGTAGCGACACCATTGAAAGATTGAGGTCAGACTGGTGACAAAGTGATTAGCGTTCATTTGGATAGGTCTTCATAGGAGCGGTCAACTGCCGGGTTTAGGATTCCTTAATCCAATAGGTTTCTGACCGCCCGGGCCAGCTGTTTGTAGACTTCTGGACCGTCTACATCCATCACCTGATCGATGACCCAGCGATTCTCATGCTCTTGGCCCATGATCTGCTGGATCTCAAAACCCAGATGGCGTAGGAAGGGATAACTCGGCCCTTCATCGGTAAAATTGAATTCCGCATACTCGCCCGATCTTTCATTGAAGAGACCAATGAACTGGTTGGCGTGATCGCCCGGGCCGAGCAGCTCGACGCTGTTGTCCTGATAGTGATCCGCCAGTTTCATCACCAGGGCGGTGATGAGCTCCACCCGGTGGTCGTTTTCAAGCATGCCATGGATCGTCCGGTCGACGATCTGAACCTCGAAAGCAAGGTATTCGGCAATTACGGCGAGGCGTTGCTGATCGTCGTCGTAGACAAAATTTTCCCCATGCAGGGTTATTGCCTTGTCCAGGGCGATTTTCCAGGCAATGAAGGCAATAGCGCCACCGATCTCCTTGGGTGAGCGGTCGCTATCATCATCATACCACTGGCTTTTGATTCGAATGGCCAAACTTTCTCTCCTGTTTACAGCTGACGTTGGCGGATATTACCGGGCTTTGGCAAAAGCCGGTTGCATCTGTTCGAATGTGGGGTTTCGTTGAGATACTTCGGCAACGTCGAAAGGAATACCCAAGTATTCTACTTGGTTTAATCTAAAATTCAACGGTTCCACGGGACATTAACGGGAGGATTGCTGTTGATTCTGCTGGTTTACTTTCGACGACCCTTGCGATCAGGGTTGCGTAATAGCACATAGGCAGCTCCGGTGCCGCCGTCCCTGCGGGTGGCTGAAGTAAAGCCGAGGACATCTTTGCGTTGACGGAGCCAAATGTTGACCTTCTGTTTCAGTACCGGTTGCCGGTCCTCTGAGCCATAGCCTTTACCGTGAATGATACGCGCGCAACGAACGCCGCGTCTATGGCACTCTTCGATGAACTGTTTGAGGTCCTCCCGGGCATGCCGCACGGTCTGGCCGTGCAGGTCGAGTTCAAGACCGATCTCGAGATGTCCGCGCCGCAGGTCCTGCATAACTCTGTGTTGAATACCGGGGCGGGCAAAATAGAGTTCATCGGTCACCTCAATTTCGTTATCGGAATAGAGGTCCAGTTCCTCCTCATCAGAGGAACCGTCTTCCAGGTAGAGTGGACGAGGTGACAAGCGCTTGCGGTAGGGCTCGGTACATTTTTGTTCGATTGGCTGTACGTCTTCCAGGGCTTCCTGAAATAGCTGGTCATCGCCGGAAATCTTTGAGTCGTCAGTTCCCATGGTGAGTCGTCTTGCAGTTCATTGGGTGGTGTTTGAGTATGAATTTAGCTATATCTGTTGATCGCATGGTTCACAGATTATAGATGGTGAGACTCCAGGATAATTCCAGTATATTTATGATACTCGACCAAGCCTGGGTTTAACTAACCCGGTGATGGCATGGATGGTCGTCTTCAGTTATTACAACCGATGACCAGTTTTGACAGAGCCATGGGAGCACAATAATAAACATGCTTACTCTGTCTATTGATTGTTGCCTCACTACAGATGCAAGTGAGGTTGCCATAGCTGGATGACTAAGGTTGTTGCTTTTGCGTCTTGGTCTTACAAATGAGAATGATGTTGATTTCTATTGAATGTGGGATTGATTGTACGCGATTATGAAGATTCTTTTGAGTAATGACGATGGCTATCAAGCGCCTGGGCTCGAGGCGCTTGCCGAAACTCTTTCTCCTTTGGGGGAGATCAAGGTTGTGGCGCCTGAAAGGGATCGCAGCGGCGCCAGTAATTCGCTGACCCTGGACTGCCCACTGAGACCTCGTGTCATGGAGAATGGTTTTATCCGGGTGGATGGAACCCCGACGGATTGCGTCCACCTGGCGATTACCGGTCTGCTCGAGGAAGAACCGGATATCGTCGTGTCAGGTATTAATTCCGGCCCGAATATGGGTGATGATGTGCTCTATTCAGGGACCGTGGCGGCGGCTACCGAGGGACGCTTTCTTGGCCTGCCGGCAATTGCGATTTCCATGAATTCGTTTCTGCCCGAACATTATGCAACCGGGGCCAGGGTGGCAATGGAGCTGCTGAGCCGACTTCAGGATCGGCCTTTATCGACCGATGTGATCTTGAATGTCAATGTTCCGGATCTTGCGTATGACGATTTGAAAGGCTTTCAGTCCACCCGTTTAGGACATCGACACAAGGCGGAACCGGTGGTGAAAACGGAAGATCCACGAGGCAAGACGATCTATTGGGTGGGGCCGGCGGGAGCGGAACAGGATGCCGGACCGGGTACCGACTTTCATGCCGTACGGGAAGGATTTGTCTCTGTTACCCCGATGCAGGTAGATCTGACACGTCACAATGCCCTTGATACAGTACGAGAATGGTTGAGCAGTTCATGATACGCCAGGAACATCAGGGGATAGGCATGACCTCCCAGCGTACCCGTGAGCGCCTGATCCAGCGGATCAGAGGCAAGGGAGTGCGAAATCCGCTGGTATTGGAGGCCTTGCGCAATACACCGCGGCATATCTTCGTTGACGAAGCCCTGGCCAGCCGGGCCTATGAGGACACGGCGCTGCCGATCGGTCATGGTCAGACCATTTCCCAGCCCTATACGGTGGCGCGTATGACTGAGGCCCTGCTCGCAGGGGCACCCCTGGATACCGTGTTGGAGATAGGCACAGGGTCAGGCTTTCAGTGCGCGATTCTGGCCCAGCTGGCGAGAAGGGTCTATAGCATCGAGCGGATTTCGGCGCTGCTGGAGATGGCAAGAGCAAGATTCAGGGAACTTGGCTTGCGTAATATCCATCTTAAGCATAGTGATGGGGGTATCGGTTTGCCTGAATATGCCCCATTTGATGGAATATTGGTGACGGCTGCTCCGGAAGGAATTCCTCAATCCCTGCTGGAACAACTCAAACCGGGGGGAAGGTTGGTGTTGCCGACGAAAATTCGCGGAGG
Organism: Pseudomonadota bacterium; assembly: GCA_039714735.1. GTDB lineage: Bacteria > Pseudomonadota > Gammaproteobacteria > Chromatiales > Chromatiaceae > JASJBU01. The sequence goes on along the minus strand of JBDLIT010000049.1, from coordinate 8,336 downwards.
TCAGGTTTTGCTGCGTATTACTCATACCCCCCAGGGTTTTGAACAGGAGCAGCTGGAAACGGCCAATTTTGTTCCTTTAGTTGGAGGAGTCCTTTAGATGCGCCTGTTCTCCGCGCTATATGAACGTGCCATGCAATGGTCCAGGCACCCGCATGCACCTCGTTACCTGGCGGGCTTGAGTTTCGCTGAATCCTCTTTTTTTCCGATTCCACCGGATGTGATGCTGGCTCCCATGAGCCTGGCAGCGCCAAAAAAGGCCTGGTATTTTGCCGGACTGACCACCCTGGCGTCTGTTCTGGGTGGTCTGCTGGGCTATCTGATCGGTATCTATGCCTTCGACCTGATCCAGCCCTGGCTGCAGGATCTGGGTTATTGGGATGCCTATCTGCATGCAAAATCCTGGTTTGATGAGTGGGGTTTCTGGGCCATATTTCTGGCCGGCTTCTCTCCGATCCCGTATAAGATTTTTACCATCACGGCCGGCGTGATCGCCATGGCGCTGTTGCCATTTGTAATCGCGTCAGCGGTTGGGAGAGGGGCCCGCTTTTTCCTTGTTGCAGCACTGATGGCATGGGGTGGAGAGCGTATGGAATCTGCACTGCATCGATATATCGATCGTCTTGGTCTGATAATGATTTTTATATTTGTGCTGGCATTCCTTTATTTCAAATAGAATCGCGCAGAGGATGAGATAGATTTGAATCCACTCGGGGACAAGTCTAATGAAAGGATGGGGAAGGGGCTTTGGTTGGCCTGTCTCCTGATAGGTGTATGTTTGTTATCGGCTTGCTCGAGCAGAGGCGTCGCTCCTGTATACAATCGAGGTGCAGGTTCAACATCACCTCAGCAGGTAAAGAGACCGGGTTACTATCGAGTCAGATCCGGAGATACACTCTATTCCATTGCCTGGCGATATCGAGTGAATTACCATACGCTTGCAGCCTGGAACGGAATTCATGGCCCCAACTATAAGATCTATCCCGGGCAGTCGCTACGGCTGCGTCCTCCTTCAGGTACTCAGCAAGCTGGAGATAGAAGGACAAAAAAGACAAAGAGACCGGTAAAGGTCAGAAAATCACCGCCAGCCGTTGCGGTGAAAATTCAACCCACTGTTCAGCCATCAAAAAATAGAAAAACAAAAAAGGACGGCGCAGTAAGCCTCAAGTTAAACTGGCTTTGGCCGACCAAAGGGAGAGTGGTGCAGACCTTCTCTTTGAACGATCCCGCACGAAAAGGGGTCAGAATAAGAGGTATTTCAGGACAGTCCGTGGTTGCCGCTGAAAGTGGTAAGGTGGTGTACAGCGGGAGTGGACTCGTCGGATATGGAAATCTTATTATCATCAAACACAATAACAATTATCTAAGTGCCTACGGTTATAACAAAAAGCTGCTGGTGAAAGAGGGGGATAAGGTGTTGAAAGGTGAGCGTATTGCCCAAATGGGATCGCCCAGAACTGGTACCGACCCGGTGTTGCATTTCGAAATCAGGAAACAGGGCAAGCCAATCAACCCTTTATCTTTGCTGCAGAAGAACTGATACAGATTTAGTAGCCTTGGAGGGGAGTGATGAGTGAAGAACATGAACATGCGCAAGAGGTGGACGTGGAAGTCGATTCTGAAAATGTGTTGGTTGAGGATTCTACATTGATTGAGGTGCAGCTGGAGCCAGGCACAGAGAAGGTGCAGTTGCCGAAAAAAGCCGAGGTCATCAATAAAAAAAGCACCGAGCCCAGTGAATCGCAGATGGATGCCACCCGGCTCTATCTGAATGAAATAGGTATCTCGAAACTACTCACCGCAGAGGAAGAGGTATACTTTTCCCGCCGGGCTCAAAAAGGTGATCAAGCTGCCCGCCAGCGGATGATAGAGAGCAATCTGAGGTTGGTGGTGAAAATCGCCCGTCGTTACATGAATCGTGGCTTGGCCCTGCTGGATCTGATTGAGGAGGGTAATCTCGGTTTGATCCGTGCGGTGGAGAAATTCGACCCAGAGAGAGGGTTTCGTTTTTCGACCTATGCGACCTGGTGGATACGCCAGACCATAGAGCGCGCCATCATGAATCAGACCCGCACCATTCGCCTGCCTATCCATGTGGTGAAAGAGATCAATGTCTATCTGCGTGCTGCCCGCCAACTCTCCCAGACACTCGACCACGAGCCGAGTTCCGAAGAGATTGCTGACCTGCTGGACAGACCCATCAACGAAGTAAAACGCATGTTGGGTTTGAATGAGCGGGTCACCTCCGTCGACACCCCATTCGGCAAGGATGCAGATAAACCACTGCTTGACACTATTGCCGATGAAAAGGCGCAGGATCCAACGGTGAGGATTCAGAATGATGGGCTTCAGGTGAAGCTCGACAACTGGCTCAGTAAACTGAATGACAAGCAGCGGGAAGTGGTTGAGCGGCGCTTTGGACTGCACGGATATGAGAATTCTACCCTGGAGCAGGTAGCCAATGAACTTGGCGTGACCCGCGAAAGGGTTCGCCAGATTCAGATGGACGCGCTACGCCGTTTGAGGGACATCCTTGAGAGGGATGGATTTTCTGTTGATGCCATCTTTAAGTGATTTTTACCTATCCAAAATAGTGATACCACGAATAGACCGAACTGATTAGGGTGAATCACCCTAAGTGGTAAGAAGGCGTTCTCTATCAACTGCCCAATCAATTGATCTAGATCAATAAAACCTGCCATTAAAATGTAATATAACATATAAATCAATGTGTTATATCATGATTACCGGGTGTGTTAAATCCCCTATGTTTCTTGACATTTTGCTCTATAAAGAGTGAGATATGCCGGTCTTTGTCTACCACAAAAGTAGGCGCTGACATGGGGGGTTTCCCAACAAATAATTTCTTTCCATCCATACAATCTGTTTATAGAGGGGGGTCCATGGACGCTATAGCCGAGCAGAAATACAACTTAGGTGTTGTACGCTGGTTCACCGTCATGGCAGTTGTCTACCTCGTAGTGGGTACGTCCGTAGGAACGTATATTGCTTCCGAGTTGGCTTGGCCGTTTCTGAATTTCGATATTCCTTATATTACCTTTGGGCGCTTGCGTCCGCTCCACACCAACGCGGTCATCTTCGCCTTTGGCGGTAGTGTCTTGATGGCGACGTCATTTTACAGCGTACAGCGTACCTGTGGTGTGAGGCTCTGGAGCGACAAGCTGGCCTGGTTTGTCTTCTGGGGTTGGAACCTGATCATCGTCTCTGCGGTTATCACTCTGCCTCTGGGCATCAACCAGACCAAAGAGTATGCCGAACTGGAGTGGCCCATCGATCTGATGATCGCCGTGGTCTGGCTGGTTTACATGTTCAATTTCGTCATGACTCTGGCGACACGTAAGTCATCCCACATCTATGTCTCCAACTGGTTCTTTCTGGCCATGATGGTGATGATCACCTATCTGCATGTGGTCAACAGCTTGGCCATCCCCGTGAGTCTGTTCAAGTCCTACTCCCTATTCTCTGGTGTGCAGGATGCCATGATCCAGTGGTGGTGGGGTCATAATGCAGTAGGCTTCTACCTGACTGCCGGCTTCCTGGGCATCATGTATTACTTTGTACCCAAACAGGCGGGTCGTCCTGTTTACTCCTATCGTCTCTCAGTGATCCACTTCTGGGCGCTGACATTCGGTTATGTCTGGCTCGGTGCGCATCATCTGCAGTACACCGCTCTGCCTGATTGGACCGGTTCTCTGGGTGCAGCTGTCTCCATCGCCATGATCATTCCTTCCTGGGGTGGCGCGGTGAACGGCATGATGACCCTCTCCGGCGCTTGGGATCGTCTGCGTACTGACTATGTCCTGCGTTTCATGATCATGTCTCTGGCCTTCTACGCCATGTCGACCTTTGAGGGTCCGATCATGTCGATAAAGACGGTTAACGCCCTGTCCCACTACACCGACTGGACCGTCGGTCACGTACACTCCGGTGCTCTGGGTTGGGTGGCCATGGTGGCCATTGGCGCCATCTATCATCTGATGACCCGTACCTTCCACACCGAGCTATGGTCTACCAAACTGGTCAATGCCCATTTCTGGACCGCTACCATCGGCACGGTTGTCTACATCGTAGCTATGTGGGTATCCGGTATCATGCAGGGCCTGATGTGGCGCGCCTATGACGATTACGGCACCCTGGCCTATACCTTTGCAGAATCAGTTGAGGCAATGCACCCCTACTACGCGATGCGTGCAGTGGGCGGCATGATCTTTGTCGCTGGTGCACTACTGATGCTGATCAATATACTGATGACGGTACGTAAGGCCGCCAGTGAAGGCAGTCTGCAGCAGGCGCGTACTGCTTCGGCTACAGCTTAATGCAGGGGGGAATATAAAATGGCGAGTAATAATAGTTCAGTCGGTTTTCACGATAAGGTAGAGAGAAACATCTGGTTATTGGTCTTCTTTGTTGCCATAGCTGTCTCGGTTGGTGGTCTCGTTGAAATTGTGCCGTTGTTCCTGATGGATAAAACCTTTGAGCACAACAAGGCCCCGGAACTGGTCTGGCAGCGCCAGGCAACTCAGAGCCTGGCTGATCATAAGCCGGGTGATGGTGTGCGCCCCTATACAGCGCTGGAGCTGGCGGGCCGTGACGTTTATCAAAGGGAAGGCTGCTATCTCTGTCACTCCCAGATGGTTCGTCCTTTCCGGGATGAGAAGGAGCGTTATGGTCACTACTCCCTGGCGTCTGAGTCGATGTACGATCATCCCTTCCAATGGGGCTCAAAACGTACCGGTCCTGACTTCGCCCGCCTGGGTGGTAAGTACTCCGACGACTGGCATCGCAAGCATCTTCGGGCGCCTCGCACTGTCGTGCCTGAGTCCGTCATGCCGAACTATCCCTGGTTGAAGGATAATTCGGTAGAGGGTGTGGATATGGCGGCCCGCTTCAAGGTCATGAAGCTGATGGGTGTTCCTTATACGGATGAGGATATCGCCAACGCCGATGCCGGACTGAAGGGCAAGACCGAGGAAGATGCAATGGTGGCCTACCTGCAGGTATTGGGCACCATGGCCAAGCTGGACGAAAACAAGGCATATCGTGAGTAGTCTGATGAATAGTTTGGCTGAGTACTTTCATACCGATTGGGAGGCGATGACCACCAATGATTGGATTGGTCTGACCATGACAGTGGTTACCTTCCTCCTGATGGTCGGTCTGTACTTCTATGCATTACGTCCAAAAAATCGGGAAAAGCTGGAGAAAAACCGGTTCATACCGATGGATGAAGACAGAATAGATAGCGGAGAAAAAAATGGCAGATAAAAATCCATTTCCGGGTGAAAATAATACCGGACATATCTGGGATGACAATATACGAGAACTTGCAAACCCACCACCACGCTGGTGGATGATCTCCTTCTGGGCCTCCATCGCCTTTTTCATTGGTTATGGTGTGCTCTATCCCATGTACCCGGTGGGCCAGGAGCCGACTCAGGGCGTCTTGGGCTGGACCCAGATAAAGGAGTATCAGGAGGGTGTGGCTGAGGTTGAGGTGGTACGGGCTAAGTATGAGACTCAACTCAAGGGAATGAGCGGCAAGGAGATCCTGGGTGATCCCGGGCTTGCAGATTACACCGTAGCGTCTGTCAAGGTGTTGTTTGGCGACTATTGCGCTCCCTGCCACGGCGGTGGTGGCCAGGGTGGTCCTGGGTTCCCGGTCTTGGCGGACGATGACTGGCTCTATGGCGGAACAATTGAAACCATCGAGCAGAGCATCACCATGGGCCGCAAGGGGATCATGAGCAATCATGACGCCAATGTGATTTCTGACCAGGAGTTGGAGCAGCTTATCGATTGGATTATCGGGATGAGTGAAGGCAAGGAAGATGATTCAGGGAAGGCGCTGTATACCAGTAAAGGCTGTATCGGTTGCCATGGTCCCGAGGCAAAGGGCCTACAGGTCATGGGTTCAGCGAATCTCACCGATGGTATCTACCGCTTTGTTCCTGCTGAGGGTGAAACGTTGCGTTATAGCATCAAACACACTATCAGGCATGGTGTGAATATGACGGCTATTGATCCTAAAAGTCGTGATGCCGTGATGCCGTCTTTTAGCGAGCGTCTCTCCAAAGACGACATCAAAAAGCTGGCAGTCTATGTCTATAAGATTGGCGGCGGCCAGGCCAGTCAATAGAAAAAATCTTATTTCCTGAGAAAACGCGTGACGGTGTGATCCGTCACGCGTAACAAATAAAGGGGTATGTTATGCATTGGGATGCAGTAGCTATTGGTTCGATCATAGCAGTTGTGGTCTGTGTGGTGATCATCGTATTTCTGGTATTTAAGGTCAGCGCCTTAATGAAAGGTGATGCTGGAAAGGAAAAATAGTAGAAATTGCTGACACTGCTGCTTAAAAAGGGGGTGTATTTACGCCCCCTTTTTTTGTCTCAAAACCGGCAAGCTGTCGAGGTTCCTGTTGCTGCTGGATCAGTGAGACTAAGGTGATTGATAAATCGCATTGGGTAGCAAGTCAGCTGGCGGATAGAATCCATGGCTATTGGCGGATTCAACAGGAGAGACTCCTTTGAGTAAAACGAATAAAGCAAATCAGCAAGCAGCGGTGGATAATCTTTATGCTGAAGCTGATCATTGGAACCTCAACACCGGTGAAGAGACCATCCATGCCAAACGCATGGGGGGCAAATGGCGGAATATCCGTTGGGTGACGGCATCTGCTTGGTTGATTCTCTTTTTCGGTCCCTACCTGCAATGGGGTGACCGCCAGGCAATACTTTTTGATATCCCCAATCGCCAGTTCCATATCCTGGGAATTACTATCCTGCCTCAGGATTTCTGGATGCTTTCATTGACATTGCTGTTTCTAGCCTTGCTGCTTGCTGTGGCTACAGCAATGGCTGGAAGGGTTTTTTGTGGCTTTTTCTGCTTTCAGACCGTCTGGACGGACGTGTTTACCTGGGTTGAAAACCTTCTGGAAGGCACACCGCCTAAACGCCGTAAGCTCGACAAGGCCTCCTGGGACTTTCATAAAATCCGGGTCAAACTCACCAAGCACCTGATCTGGCTGGTGATATCGGTCATTACCGGGATCAGCTTTGTCGCTTGGTTTTATGATGCGTTCCAACTCTGGGAAGACTTGTTCACCCTCAATGCTGGAACAGTTGCATTCGGTACAATCGCCCTGTTTACCGCAGGCACCTATGTATTGGCCGGATATATGCGTGAGCAGGCCTGCTTCTGGCTCTGTCCCTATGCCCGTATCCAAGGCGTCATGATCGACCAGACCACCGTCGTACCCACTTACGATTTTCACCGGGGTGAGCCGCGCGGCAGGCTCAAGAAAGGCCAGAGTGAAGAGGAGAGAACCACAGGAGATTGCGTGGATTGTAAGCAGTGCATCGCAGTCTGTCCTACCGGTGTGGATATTCGTCACGGACAGCAGGAAGGATGTATCATGTGTGGGCTCTGTATCGATGCCTGTGACGAGGTGATGGTGAAAATTGGCCGTCCCAAAGGCCTGGTTCGCTACGAATCCTTTGAGGCGCTGGAGACCAATCAGAAACCCAAGCCCTTGTGGCTGCGTCCACGGGTGTGGATCTACAGCGTAATCATGTCAGCGGCTCTGGTTGGAATTGGAATTGGCCTGAGTTCGCTGGATGCCCTGGAACTCAAGGTGATCCATGCAAGACAACCCCTGTTCGTTTTACAGAGTGACGGTAGCATCCAGAATAAATACACCTTGAAAATCCTCAATAAGATGACCAGGGATGTTCCAGTCAAAATTACCGCCGTGGGGCCGGAAGGCCTGATCCTGGTGGGTGTGGATCAGGAGATTACGGCAAGACACGGTAAAGTGACTCCACGCACCGTTTTTGTGAAGGTGCCGAAAGAAAACCTATTAGAGGAAAATTCTCCCCTTGTGTTTCAGATTGAAGGTCAGACTGACGACCAAGTATTGACGAGCCAACGCAAGAGTGTGTTTATCGGGCCTAGCCGATAGCCAACATCAAACTTGAATAGCAGGGGGGCGGACTGTAGAGTCCGCCCCGTTCATTTTTTTTAGACGGTAAATTTTTAAAAATGTCAGATAAAAATTCGCCTTGGCGCAGTCCCTGGGTCATTGCATGGGTGTCCATGGTAGTGATCTTCTTTAGCATGAACATGGTCATGATCTATATGGCCGTTGAAAACGATTCTGGTTTGGTGGTCGATGATTTTTATGAGCGTGGGCAGGACTATGAAAAAAACCTGCGCAAAAGGCAGGCTCGTGATCCGGGTTGGAAAATGCGTATCCAATTGCCGAGAAAGATCGAGGTGGATCAGCCCGTTATCTGTCGATTCAAGGTCACTGACAAGTC
>JBDLIT010000048.1:0-26942 GCA_039714735.1 Pseudomonadota bacterium | reverse complement strand
AGGTAGTCCTAAAACGGGATATCGTCGTCGAAATCGTTGTCCGGCATGGAAGCGGCCGGCGCTGACTGAGGCTGCGAGGCAGGACGCTGCGCCTGAGGCTGGGGGGCGGAATCAAAAGATGTACTGCCTCCTCCTCTGCTATCCAACATCTGCATCTCACTGCCCACGATCTCTGTAGTGTAACGGTCCTGACCGTCCTGCCCCTGCCATTTACGGGTCCGCAGGCTGCCCTCGACGTAAATCTTGGAGCCCTTCTTCAGATATTCCCCCGCAATCTCACCCAAACGGTTGAAGAACACGATCCGATGCCACTCGGTGCGCTCCTGCTGCTCACCGGTGTTCTTGTCCTTCCAGGATTCAGAAGTCGCCACAGTGACATTGGTGACCGCACCGCCACTCGGCATATAGCGGGTCTCCGGATCCTTGCCCAGATTACCGATCAAAATTACCTTGTTGATACCACGTGCCATAGCTTGTATCCCCTTCAATGACTCGATCTCAATGATCCAGACAAATTAATATCTCTTTTCGCTCTGCGTTCCGAGCGAATGATTAAAACTTAAATACTAATGCGGTCATAGGATAGCCGACATACTCAATTGAGGGTGTCGGTGGCAGGGAAGCCAGCGTCAAGCCTACAGAGAAGTATTAACGGCGCCCCTTGGTTGAGCATGTCGGCTATCCAACCTTCTATTTAGTTAGAAATAACTATCCAGCATGTTGTATGTGGGTTAACGAACCTTACTGGATTATTCCACTAATTCAAAGGGTGAGAGTCTACCCTTCTACGCAATATGCATCCAATGCGTTCTCATCGAAGCTGGCAAGATCCACCTTGAGGTAAGCCAGACCATCCTCGGTGATCACCACCGCATGGGCGACGCCTTCCACCTCCAGCAGTTTTTTCGCCAGCAGGGCCGCGTCATCTGCCTCCAGGCTCCCTACCGGCAGCATATAATTACTCAGATAATTAGGATCGGCCATGCTCCAGGCAATCAGCAACCAGACAAGCGCTACGCCACCACAGAACAGAAAGACACCCTCAAGCCCAAAATGGGTCTGGATCCACCCCCCCAGCAGTCCACCAATGAAGGCGCCGATAAACTGAGAACTGGAATAGACGCCCATGGCCGTACCTTTGCGTTCACCCGGCGCCATTTTCGCCACCAGGGATGGCAGGGTGGCCTCCAGCAGATTGAACGCGGTAAAAAAGATAAACAAGGTCACTACCAGACCCGCCATGGAGTTGCTGAACAGGTGGAGCCCCAGACCCGCGATTGCGAGTCCCGCCACCCCGCTGATAAACATCGACTTCATGCGGCGCTTACTTTCAGCCATGATCACCATCGGCACCATCGCCAGCATGGCCAACAACATCACCGGCAGATAGACCCACCAATGGTGGTCGCTGGCCAGACCAAGATCCCTCAACGCAAGGGGATAGGCGAGGAACAGGGCGGTCAACATCATGTGCAGGGCAAAAATCCCGAAGTCGATGCGTAACAGCTCCGGGTCCGCCAGCACCCGACTGAACTGTTCCGGTTCCACCTCCGCATCCCGGTGAAAATGGCTTTCTTTTGGGGTAGGCACGACAAAAATCACGATCAGCACACCCATCAGAGCCAGCAGAGCGGTCAGCCAGAAGATCCCCGGCACGCCAATCCAGCTGTTGAGCACCGGGCCCAGCACCAGGGCGACGGCAAAGGCTGCGCCGATACTCATGCCGATGATCGCCATCATGCGTAACCGGCGCTGCTCACGGCTTAGATCGGCGGCCAACGCCATTAACACCGCCGCAATAGCGCCACTGCCCTGTAGAGCGCGGCCGAGGATGATGCCGTAGATATCGTCAGCCATGGCGGCGACTACACTGCCGAGAGCGAAGATGATCAGGCCCCCGATGATCACCGGCTTGCGGCCGATGCGGTCGGAGAGCATACCGAAAGGAATCTGCAAAAGGGCCTGGCTCAAGCCATAGATGCCGATGGCCAGACCCACCAGCATTGGCGTCACCCCGGCCAGCTCCTCCGCATAGAGGGCGAAGACCGGCAGGATCAGGAACAGGCCGAGCATGCGCAAGGAAAAGATCCCCGCCAGGGAGAAAGCGCCCCGCCGCTCAATCTCATTCAATCCCGAGGCTGTACTGCTGCCTTTCGTCATGTCTGATTCACTTTGCCAGCCGCTAAAAAGAGCGCGTATAGTAGCAGGTTGTCCCAATCCTTTGTACGCCACCAGCGCGCAATTTTGGCCCGAACACCCAATCCCCTGAAAAAATCATGGACACTATCAAAATCCGCGGGGCGCGCACCCACAACCTGCAGGACATCGATCTCGAACTCCCGCGTGACAAACTGATCGTGATCACCGGCCTGTCCGGCTCCGGCAAATCCTCCCTGGCCTTCGACACCATCTATGCGGAGGGGCAGCGGCGCTATGTGGAGTCCCTCTCCGCCTATGCGCGGCAGTTCCTCTCGCTGATGGAGAAGCCGGATGTGGACCATATCGAGGGGCTGTCGCCGGCGATCTCCATCGAGCAGAAGACCACCTCCCACAACCCGCGCTCCACGGTGGGCACCATCACCGAGATCTACGACTATCTACGCCTGCTGTTCGCCCGCGCCGGCACCCCGCGCTGCCCGCAACACGACATCCCGCTGGAGGCCCAGACCGTCAGTCAGATGGTGGACCAGGTGCTGGCACTACCGGAGGGCAGCCGTATGATGCTGCTGGCACCGGTGGTATCCGAACGCAAGGGGGAACACCACAAACTGCTCACCGAACTGCACGCCCAAGGCTTCATTCGCGCCCGCATCGACGGAGAGATCTTCGAGCTGGATGATGCTCCTACCCTGGAGTTGCACAAGAAACACAATATCGAAGTGGTAGTCGACCGTTTCAAGGTGCGGCCCGATCTTGCGCCCCGCCTGGCGGAGTCTTTCGAGACCGCCCTCAACCTGGCTGAGGGGCTGGTGCGGGTAGCCTGGATGGACGGCAGCGGGGAGGAACTGGTGTTCTCCTCCCGCTTCGCCTGCCCCCATTGCGGCTACAGCATCTCCGAACTGGAGCCCCGCCTGTTCTCCTTCAACAACCCGGTAGGGGCCTGCCCCACCTGCGACGGCCTCGGCGTGGAGCAGTTCTTCGACCCGGAAAAGGTTGTGGCCCATCCGGAACTCTCCCTGGCCGGCGGAGCCGTACGCGGCTGGGACCGGCGCAACGCCTACTATTTTCAGATGATCGGCTCCCTGGGACGCCACTATGATTTCGATCCCGAGACTCCCTGGCAGGAGCTGCCGAAAAAGATCCAGAAGATACTGCTCTACGGCAGCGGCTTCGAGCAGATCGAGTTCAGCTACTTCAACGAGCGGGGCCGCTCCACCAAAAAGAGCCACCCCTTCGAGGGGGTGATCCACAACATGCAGCGCCGCTACCGGGAGACCGAATCCAACTCGGTGCGGGAGGAGCTGGCGCGCTATATCTCCAGCCAGCCCTGCCCGGAGTGCAAAGGCACCCGCCTGAACGAGGCGGCGCGGCATGTCTTCGTGGATGAACATACCCTGCCCATCATCTCCGCCATGCCCATCGGCAAGGCCAAGGCCTTCTTCGTGAACCTGGACCTGCCCGGAAAACAGGGCAAGATCGCCGACAAGATCGTCAAGGAGATCGACCAGCGGCTGCACTTTCTGGTCAATGTCGGGCTCGACTACTTGACCCTGGACCGCAGCGCCGAAACTCTCTCCGGCGGCGAGGCCCAGCGCATCCGCCTGGCCAGCCAGATCGGCGCCGGGCTGGTGGGAGTGATGTACGTGCTGGACGAACCCTCCATCGGCCTGCACCAGCGGGACAACGAGCGCCTGCTGCACACCCTCAACTACCTGCGCGACCTGGGTAACACGGTGATCGTGGTGGAACACGACGAGGAGGCGATCCGCGCCGCCGACCATGTGGTGGATATCGGCCCCGGCGCCGGGGTGCATGGCGGGCGGATCATCGCCGAGGGCACCGCCGATCAGATCGCCGCCAACCAGGAGTCCCTCACCGGTCAATACCTGTCGGGCAAACAGAGCATCCAGATCCCTGCCAGCCTGACTGCGGTGGACCCGGAGCGCAGCCTGGAGGTGATCGGCGCTACCGGCAACAATCTCAAGGCCGTCGACCTGAACATCCCTGTCGGCACCTTCTGCTGTATTACCGGGGTCTCGGGCTCCGGCAAATCGACCCTGATCAACGACACTCTCTACCCGGTCTGCGCGGCAACCCTCAACAAGGCCAACACCTCCCCCTCGCCACATACAGAGATTCGCGGCCTGGAGCACTTCGACAAGGTGGTGGACATCGATCAGAGCCCCATCGGCCGCACTCCGAGATCCAACCCCGCCACCTATACCGGGCTGTTCACACCGATCCGCGAGCTGTTCTCCGGCACCCCGGAGGCCCGCGCCCGGGGCTACAATCCGGGGCGCTTCAGCTTCAATGTCAAGGGTGGGCGCTGCGAGGCCTGCCGGGGCGATGGGGTGATCAAGGTGGAGATGCACTTCCTGCCCGACATCTATGTGCAGTGCGACGTGTGCAAGGGCAAGCGCTACAACCGCGAGACCCTGGAGGTCAAATACAAGAGCAAGACCATCGACCAGGTGCTGAGCATGACCGTGGAGGAGGCCTTGGTCTTCTTCGATGCGGTGCCCACACTGAAACGTAAACTGCAGACCCTGATGGACGTGGGGCTCTCCTATATCTCCCTGGGGCAGAACGCCACCACCCTCTCCGGCGGCGAGGCGCAGCGGGTCAAGCTCTCCCGGGAGCTGTCAAAACGCGACACCGGCAAGACCCTCTATATCTTGGACGAACCCACCACCGGCCTGCACTTCCACGACACCAAGCACCTGCTGGAGGTGCTGCACCGGCTGCGCGACCACGGCAACACCGTGGTGGTGATCGAGCACAACCTGGACGTGATCAAGACCGCCGACTGGGTTGTCGACCTGGGACCGGAGGGAGGCGACAAAGGGGGCGAGATTATCGCGACTGGAACCCCAACACAGATAGCTCAGCTGAGCGGCTCCCATACCGGTCGCTTCCTCAAGCGCCTGCTGGAAGCCTAAAGTATTTCACACATCCTTGAGATTCTACCCCCTCCCCCTCCCAGCGGGAGGAGGAGCATCGGCAATCGTTAACTTTTGATAACTCACACCCACAACACCGAGCATTCCTATAAAATCGATTCAACAACACCAACAGGAGAATAATATGCAAGCCATACTCAAAAAGAGCGATGCAGCCGAACCTTTTACCTTCGCTTTTCTGAATAACGACGGCAAGTCGGTCCTGCGCAGTGAGAACTACAAGGCCAAGAGCAGCGCAACCAACGGCATAGCGTCAGTCAAGAAAAACTGTGTCGACGATGCACGCTACGAAATGAAAGAGGCTAAAAACGGCAAATTGTTTTTCAACCTGAAGTCCACTAACGGCCAGATCGTAGCCACCAGCGCCATGTTCGACAACGCCTCTGACCGAGGCGCCTGTATTGCCGAGCTCAAAAGCCAGGGTCCTGATACCAGTATGGATGATCAGACCTGATTTTTGGAATCAGGCTTGAATTTTCTCGAAACACACCCATTTTAGATACAACATGTCAGGAAACGATAGTCACGGTTTCTGACCACCCGACTTCCTTGGTTGGATCTTCTCCCTTCCTGCAGTTGTTTGATACAGGATACACCCGGTCACCTGACCGGGTTTTTTTTGCCTGAATCATCGAGTGGTGGAGTTGGTGGTCTCACGTTTCGAACTCAGAAAGAATGCGTCGATCAACATCACCGCGACACCGACGCTAATCGCCGAGTCGGCCAGATTGAACGCCGGCCAGTAGTGCTGCTGGTAGTGGAGGTGAACGAAATCGATCACCTGACCAAACAGGACACGGTCGATGACATTTCCCACAGCGCCGCCGATGATGAGTGACAGTGAGAGAGCGACCCACTTTTCCTCCGCTTTCAGGCGCCGCAACCAGCCAATCAGCACGGCGGTGACCATCAGCGCCAGCACCACGAAGAACCAGCGCTGCCAACCGCCCTGATCACTCAGAAAACTGAAGGCAGCCCCCTTGTTGTACATCAGGGTCAGGTCGAAAAACGGCAGTACATACACTGGCTGGTAGGCAGTCAACATCGCTTCGGCGAACTGCTTGGTCGCCTGGTCCAGCAGGATCACCATGAAAGAGAGGAACAGCCAGCGGCTCATCAGGCTAAGCGCCGGGTTTCACCCGCGCCCGTCACATTCTCCACACAGCGGCCACAGAGCTCGGGGTGATCCTGGTAGGCGCCGACATCCTCACGATGGTGCCAGCAGCGGGTGCATTTGCTGTCTTTCGAGGCATTGACCCTCACCGACAAACCCTCCAGCTCGCTCTCTTCCACGTCATCGGGTTTGTCCGCCAAAGCCAGCACCCGCGCATCGGAGGTTATGAGCACGAAACGCAGCTCATCCTCGAGCTGCTCCAGCAGGGATTTCAGTTCGTCACCGCAATACAGGTCGATCTCCGCATCCAGGGATGAATTACCGGCAGCCCGGAAAGACTCCAGCGCCTTACCCACCGCATTACGCACCTCGATCACCCGCACCCAGTAGGACCGATCGAAGCCATCCCCCTCATCCAGGGCAAACAGTCCCTGATACCAGCCCTCCAGGAACACGCTGTCAGTCCGCTCACCGGGAATCTGCCGCCAGATCTCCTCTGCGGTGAAGCTTAGGATCGGCGCCAGCCAGCGGCTCATGGCCTCCACGATGTGATACATGGCGGTCTGACAGGAACGCCTTGGCAGGCTGTCGGCCTGGGTGGTGTATTGCCGGTCCTTGATGACGTCGAGGTAGAAGCCACCCATCTCGGTGGTGCAGAAGTTCTGGATCTTCTGATAGATAGTGTGGAACTGATAGTCCCGGTAGGCGTCGATGATCTCCTCCTGCAGTTGCAGCGTGCGATCCACCGCCCAGCGGTCGAGCTCGAGCATATCTTTGGCTGCAACCAAGTTTTCAAGCGGCTCGAAGCCATGCAGATTGCTGAGCAGGAAACGCGCGGTATTGCGGATACGCCGGTAGGCGTCGGCGGTGCGCTTGAGGATCTCATCGGAGACGCTCATCTCGTTGCGGTAGTCGGTGGCCGCCACCCACAAGCGGATGATGTCGGCACCCAGGGTCTTCAGCACTTTTTGCGGCGCCACCACATTGCCCTTGGACTTGGACATCTTCTCTCCCTTCTCATCCACGGTGAAGCCATGGGTGAGCACCTGACGGTAGGGGGCGCAGTCGTTCATCGCCACCGATGTCATCAGCGAGGACTGGAACCAGCCGCGATGCTGATCCGAGCCCTCAAGATAGAGGTCGGCGGGAAACCGCAGGCCCTCACGGGCCTTCAGCACACATTGGTGGGTGACCCCGGAGTCGAACCAGACATCCAGGGTATCGGTCACCTTCTCATACTGCTGCGCATCCTCGCCCAACAGTTCGTCGTTCTCCAGATTGAACCAGGCCTCGAAGCCCTGCTCCTCGACAAGCTTGGCCACTGCTTCAATGATCTGCTGTGTCTCGGGATGCAACTCCCCGCTCTCCTTGTGCACGAACAGGGTAATCGGCACACCCCAGGTGCGCTGCCGGGAGATGCACCAGTCGGGACGGTTCTCCACCATGCCCTTGATGCGGGCCTGGCCCCAGTCGGGCATCCATTTGACCTGCTCGATCTCGCGTAACGCAGCCTGGCGCAAACCATTCTGCTCCATGCTGATGAACCATTGCGGGGTGGCGCGGAAGATGATCGGGGTCTTGTGCCGCCAGCAATGAGGGTAGCTGTGGCTCAGGCGCTCTTCGTGCACCAGCGCGCCCCGCGTCTTGAGCACCTCGATCACTTTCTCATTGGCGGAGAAGACGTGCTCGCCGGCAAACAGCTCAGTCCCGGCCACGAAACGGCCGTCACCACCCACCGGATTGTCCACCGACAGGTTGTAACGGGTCCCTACCAAATAGTCATCCAGGCCGTGACCGGGTGCGGTGTGCACCGCGCCGGTACCGGCCTCCAGGGTGACATGCTCGCCCAGAATCACCGGCACTTCCCGCTGGTAGAAGGGGTGCTGCAGTTTCAATCCTTCAAAGGCTTCACCCTTGGCATAGCCGATCACGTGATAGTGTTCGATGCCGTAGCGGTCCATCACGTCTTTGAGCATGGCATCGGCGATCACCATGCGTTCCTTACCCAGTGGGCCATCGCACTGCACCACTGCGTATTCCAGGCTGGGATTAAGCGCCACTGCCTGGTTGGCGGGCAGGGTCCAGGGGGTGGTGGTCCAGATCACCATATGAATCGGCCCTTCACCCAGGCCATCGGGTACATGGTGGCAACGCGCCATCAGAGCAGGCTCATCCAGAACGGGAAAGCGCACATCGATAGCAAAGGAGGCCTTGTCCTGATACTCCACCTCGGCCTCGGCTAACGCCGAGCCACAATCCGTACACCAGTGCACCGGCTTGTAGCCTTTCTGCACATGATCGTTCTGCACGATACGGCCAAGCGAACGCACGATGTCCGCCTCGAATTGGTGGTCCATGGTCAGATATGGATTCTCCCAATCACCCAGCACCCCCAGGCGTTTGAAATCCCGGCGCTGGCCATCCACCTGTTTGGCCGCATACTCACGGCAGGCCTTGCGGAATTCACCGGTGGAGACCTTTTTGCCGGGCTTGCCGACCTTCTTCTCCACCTGCAGCTCAATCGGCAGGCCGTGGCAATCCCAGCCAGGCACATAGGGTGCGTCGAAGCCATCCAGAGTGCGGCTCTTGATAATGATATCCTTGAGAATCTTGTTGACCGCATGACCGATATGGATATCACCGTTGGCGTAAGGCGGACCATCGTGCAGGATGAACTTGGGTCGCCCGGCGCAGGCCTCACGTATCTGTTGGTAGAGCTGTTTCTCCTCCCATTGCTTGAGCATCTCCGGTTCACGTTGCGCGAGGTTGCCCCGCATCGGAAATTTTGTTTTTGGGAGGTTGAGGGTGTGCTTATAGTCGCTCACAAAGGGCTGCCTGTATAAAAGATCCACAAAAGAGAGCTATTGAACCGCAAACCCGGCTAAAGGTGAACAGTTATCCGCAAATGAATGACTATTTTATTGCATAACGATCTAGGTCTGCGTTCCATCCTTAGGTCCGTTACCGCTACATCCCTGTAGCACTTCTCCCACGGAGGACCGTGGGAACGAGGAAACCCGCATCCTACGCAATATTTAGGGTTCTTCTCGCGGCCGCGGCATCATCCAGGATTTGCTGACGCAGGGCATCGAAGGAGTCGAATTTTTTCTCGTCGCGTAATTTGCGCACGAATTCCACCTGCACATGAGCGCCATACACCGAACGGTCGAAATCGAACAGATGGACCTCCAGCAGATAACGGGGCTCCCCCTCCACCGTGGGACGCACACCAATATTGGCCACCCCGGGAAGCGCATCGCCATCCAAGCCGAAGACCCTGACCGCATAGACCCCGCGCAACGGACTGACGATTCGATGCAGATTCACATTCATGGTCGGAAAGCCGATGGTGCGTCCCCGCTTGTCGCCATGGCCAACCCGGCCGCAGATCCTGTAGGGCCGACCCAGGCATTGCTCGGCAGCCTGCAGTTCACCCTCAGTCAATAACTGGCGGATGCGCGTGCTGCTGACGCGATCCGCATCCAGCTTGTAGGTGTTCATGTTTTCCACTTCGAAGCCATGTTCCGCGCCCATGCGGAGTAACAGCTGGAAGTCCCCGGCTCGATCCTGGCCGAAGCGAAAATCATCACCCACTGAGAGAAACCGGGCGTCCAGGCCATCGACCAGCAACTCTTCCACGAACTGCCCGGCAGGCATCGAGGCCAGTCGCCGGTTGAATTCCAGAATCACCACCCGTTGGATACCCACATCCTGCATGGCCCGGAGCTTTTCACGCATCCGGGTCAGCCTGGCCGGTGCAACCTGTGGCTGAAAAAACTCCCGCGCCTGAGGTTCGAATGTCACCACGGTTGCCGGGAGTGAGAGCTCCCTGCCTTTCTCCAAAAGGTGCCGAAAGACCGACTGATGGCCCAGGTGGACGCCATCGAAATTGCCGATGGTCGCCACACAACCCCGGTGTTTTGTTCTCAAATTGTGAAGACCACGAATGACTTGCATAACGATCACAACCCTTCTGATAGAGACGACTCATTATAGGCAAAGCCCGGAGTTTGGCCATCTTGCACTTTCAGGCGCTGACTTTTTGCAAAATGTAACCACTGACCTACTGCCGGCATACAGGCAACAACCTGCTTTTGCGGCGATCCGCAACAGATAAAGAAACAGACTGAAACGGGTTGTACTGTTTCGGAAATACCAAAGAAACAGCTAACCATTAACCTTATCTTACAGAACAGGGTAAACAGCAGAAGAGGGTCGCAATGTTTCGCATGCTCAGCACAGTCTCATTTCCAATGCTTTTGACCCCATTATTTTCTACCTCCCATGTATCTGCTGAGGCCATGGATGCAACCACACCTCAACTCAATTCCAAGAAAAGGAGAGACATGGAATCCTGTGTCCCGCTTGTAACGACATTCCTGTTAATCTCCATGCTCCTTGGAACTGCCTGGGCCCATGGGGAGACGATCATCACCGATCCTCCTGCAGACGACCCGCAGCCTTCGAACATTGAAAGCTGGGACGAGGAAGAAGATCCTGCGTCCACCTGGTTCGGCATGGGATTTGAATCCAGGAAATCAGATTTACCCAAACCGGGACAACAGAGTACAGACCGCATCGTGAATAATTGGTGAAGCCGGAACGGATTGCAACGATGCCGCCAAAGGCTTCACTTCGCCATGGCCGGTCACGACAACTATAAAACACTGTAAAAAACCAACTCAGTTATTTAATATTCTCGAGTCCACATATTGAGGGTCAAAGATAAGCGCCAATTAAATCTCATGCAGATTCATGGATTGGCGTTCAACCTCTATACAGGTTTCAATAACAACTATCAGAGAAGGAACGTAAATGAAATTAAAACATACGATTTTATTGGTATCCATGTTCGGAGTGTGGAGCGCAAACAGCCTGGCTATCGAACCAGAGACCGAGAACGACAAGGCTATCTACAGTCTCGGTTATGAACTGGGTAAGGATATCAAGCGTCAGGAATTGAAACTGACTTCGGAGATACTGCTGCAGGGTGCGACAGATGCCATCGAAGGCAACAAGCCTCTGGTGAATTCACGCGAACGGCAGAAGGCCTTGAAGGCGATCAAGGTAAAAAGGACTCAGGAGAACCTGGAAAAATCCCAGGCCTACCTGGCGGAAAACGGCAAGAAAGAGGGTGTCTTGACCTTGGAGTCCGGTCTGCAGTACAAAGTGATCCAGGCCGGCGAAGGCAAGACGCCGGGCGCCACCGATACCGTAACCGTACATTACCGGGGGACCCTGATCGACGGCGCCCAATTCGACAGCTCCCATGATCGCGGCAAGCCCTCAACCTTCAAGGTGAACAAGATCATCAAGGGTTGGTCCGAGGCGCTGCAACTGATGAAAGAGGGTGCCAAGTGGGAACTCACTATTCCACCGGAACTGGGCTATGGCAAACGTGGCCGTAAACCCATCCCATCCAACAGTGCTCTGCTGTTCGAAGTGGAGCTGATATCGGTTAAACAAAAGTCTTCGACCAAAAACCAAAAGAAGACCAAATAACGCGGACCCAGCGTAGCGATGTGCATCGACCTGTAGGGGGTTTTGTTTTTATCGAGGCTGCGCCGTGCGTGCAGTGTAGCAAAAGCCATTTGGGCGCACCCTGCACTTGGCGCCTGAGCGAATAGGAAAATGCCGCCTCTAGGTTAGAGGCGGCAAAGTTTCAGGATAGATCTAACTTCTGCCCGGCCGGCCCTGACTTTCACCTGATCGAAAGAGATCAGGCTAGGCCTTTCCCTGGCCGGTTGGACTCGGGTTTACTCAGTCGAGTGCTCCCGATTTTGTACGACTTTAGTCGTCGCTACCGCCTTCTCCGGGACGATCGCCGTTATCACGACCACCGCCACTGCCTTGCCCTGGGCGTCCATTTTCGTTCTCCGGGTCATCACCAGGCGTTGGATTGACACCATTGTCACGACCACCACCACTGCCGTCTCCCGGGCGTCCATCGCCGGCGTCCGGTGGCTCAACGGTGTCGTCACTGTCATCCACTGCCGAGATGACCATCAACAGACTTAAGTCATCTGCATCGGGACGGTCACCGTTATCACGACCACCACCGCTACCGTTTCCCGGGCGTTCGTCGCCAGGTCCTGGGTCGTCATCACCACCTTCGCCACCTTCACCACCGGGACCGGGACCACCGTCACCGTCGCCGCCGCTTGGCAGGGTCACACCGTCATCACCCAACTCCATGGTGCGGCGCACGATTGCATCGCTCTGCAGGAGGATTGTCCCGTGGACACCTTCCTCGACCGCATCGACCTCCAGGAACTGGTTCCAGATGGCGTAGAACAGGGTGCCGCCCGGGTTGGACTTCAAGGCCGCTTCTGCAGCTTGCAGTTCATGCCACTCCAGCTTGTCGAAGATCTCGAACTCGCCGTCCGTGGCATCGACGTCGGCAATACCGTCGGCGTTAGTATCCGCCAGCTCGTACTCGTCACCGAAGTTGATGGCGCGGCTGTAGTACATATCCATCGGGTCACCCTCTTCACCGAGCATGATCGGGGCCGTATCACCCTCTTCGAAGGTGGCGAAGAAGACGGACGGATTCACCGCATCGTCAGGATAGAGCACTTCTGCGTTCTCAACCAACTCACCATCCACCATCATCTTCGTGAGATCGCCTAGGAAGGCTGGATCGGTACCAGCGAAGCGCGGATCAAGCACTGTGACATGGGTGCCGATGAGCTGGGACAGGTTGCGGGCCTGTTCGTACTCGCCGGCCGCATAGGTGAAGCAGGCCGGGTATTCGGTCTCTGAGCCTGGTATGCCGTACCACTCGCAACTCATGGAGCCATCCGCCACTACGGTATCCGGGATGACTGCGCCTTCAGGCAGGGAGATGGAGGTACTCGGCAGGGTTGTCCAGCTTGCGCCACCGTCGAAGGAACGGCGCACATACAGGTTGTAGTTGTCGTGACCTAAGGAGTTGGCCTCCCAGTTCGGCGACCAGGCGTACATCTGCACGATGAAGTCGCCGTAGATGAAGCCGCGGTGACCCTTGGAGAGATCCCAGGGGTTCTCCCAGGACTGGTCGTTGAGGTCGCTGTCGTCACAGGTGAAGGAGGTCACGTCGCCGCTGCTGATCACGCTGAACGACTGATTCTCTTCCTGGCATTGACGCCATTCGGTCGTCTTCGGCAGGTTACCGGGGACTATAGACTTGTCGATGTCCGCTAACAGATCGTCATACGGGAAGTCGACCGCCTCACAATTGTCCACACCATCTTCACAGTCCACCAGGGTGGTTCCTGAGAGGTTCTGCGGCGATGACATGCACAGGCCTTTGACATAGCGCGGGTTGGTGCCATCGGCGAATTGCACTTCGTCACACTCCATGTTGGCGTAGTCGAAGGGGTTGTCCGCGCCTGTGTCAAAGGTATCGGGGATGAGGAAGCGGCGTGCGAACACGTCGGCCGGGCCGCCCTGACGAACGATGCCCTGCTTCCACATGGTCAATGCCACCATGCCGGATTCACCGGCCCAGCTTGCGGGCTGGGTGATCTGGCTGTAGCGCCGTGCGATCTCGGTCTGGTAGAGAACGACATCATCATCATCCAGGCCTGCAGCATCATAGATGGGATCCGGCTCGATCGTACGGAAGGAGACATCGCCATCGTAGTCGGTGTAATCGCTGGCGTCTTCCTCAACCAGGTCATAGCCAATGAGGTCGCTGGTATCCAGCAGATCGTCGATGTAGATCGCCGGCTGGTTGAGGATCATGCCCTGTGAGACCATCTCGGGGTTGAACATATCGAAGGTGTGGTACCAGATGTTCTTGCCCATGTCGATCTTATCGGGATCTTCGTCGTCCTCCTCACCCAGTCCCTTGGACTCCTCGTAGGCCAGGATGACCCAACCGCTGTCGGTGCCCTCATCGGCATCCGCGGTCGAATCATAGCCGCGCAGGTTGGTGCGGGTACGGGTGGAGGCGGTGTTGCCGCGCATCAGCCGGCCGTTCTCTGCGATACACATGGAGACAGTGTGATCAACGGCCTCGCCATCCTCATCCGGTACTTCGATGTCGTAAGGCACATCTTCTGCGCAGAAGTCAGCCGTACCAGTTTCATCGAAGTCCATGTAGCAGTAGGGATCGTCCGCTTGTTCGCCTATCTCAGGTGTCTGACACATGGCGTTGTCGGTGATGCGGACCGGTATGGAGAAGGGCACGCCAACCTTGGGTACGCCATCTTCCTCGGACTCCAGCCAATCGGCAATAGGCATGATCTCGTCATCTTCGTCTTCCTTAACCAGGTCGAAGTTGTCCATGTCGACGTAGGAGTACCAGATGTCGGTCTCATGGTGCGCGATGGCGCCACTCCAACCCTCGCCGGGACCCTCGCCCTCGCCGGGGCGCAGACCTTCCGGGTCCTCCTGCCAGGTGATTACGCAACCGGCGCCGCCCACACAGGCGGCTTCGATGCGATTCACATCACGCACGCCAGAGCTCAGACGCTCTGCCTGGCGCCAGACGATGCCATACTCTTCGTCATCGTCATCCAGGAGTTCCAGGGTGCCGCGAGCGGCCCACAGGCAACCATAAGGCACCTTACCCGCAGCGGGGTAACCTACATCGGCGAAGTCTTGGATCCCCTGGGAACCGGAGACATGCCAGTAGTCCTCGAAGTAGGTGCAGATGGTGGGTTCGTCATCCGGCCCGACGCCATCCACGTCATCGTCGGTACAGGCGTCCACATCACCCAGGTGACTGACATCCACATACTCGGAGTCGAAGATGGCCTCTATTTCATCGATCTCCATCGAATAGGTGGGATTGCCGCTGCTGCAATAGCGGCTGCCCCAGACCGCCAGCACCTTGTTGCCCGCGAGGGCGGTAAAGTTGCGGTACACATCACCCGGATAGGCTTCGCCATCGACCACGATCGAACTCATGTCGGCCGAGAGTGAAAGGTTCCTGTCCCGCCAGGTGTCTCCATCATCCAGGCTCAGCGCGGCGTACATCTCACGTTCGCCATGGCCGAAGAAGCCACCCGCATCCTCATCGATCAAATCGACGTGCCCATCCTGGTATAAGGCGATCAGCGGCCTTGCGTATACCCGTTCGGTCACAAAGTCAAGGGCATCCACCCCGTCCTTGGGGATGTACAGGATAGATTCGATGTCATCGTCACCAGTACTCTGCACAGGCACGTTGAACCACATCTGTTGCAGGGATGCGTGCTCGGTATCCAAGTCGGGGGTTTTTGAAACATTGCGGATCTGCTGTTCGCCGTCATCCGCTAAGATTGGCGTGCTCGCGAGGAGCAACGCCAGAGTTAAAGGTAGAAATTTCACTTGATCTCTCCTTGGTTTTACTATTGGGAGGCTTTGAAGTATCCGCAGGTGTGGGTTCCGTGGTCCAACCTCCCTTCGGCACCCTATCCACCCTGCTTAAGGCAGAGAGATACCTTGATGCCGTCTGAACCGCCCCATCACACTGTTTCTTTTTTTACTTTCACCTCCTCTTCTTTATTCGCATCAGATCCTTTGGTTGAGTGTTCGCCAAAATATTGACCGCACTCATCACTACTGCTTATGTATCAGTTTTTATTATTTATTATTATCAATTAAGGCGTATAACCCTGCAATAAATAGGATTATAGTTCCACGTGACCCCCGCTTATTGACAAAAATCAATTAGAAAAAGAAATGAACATCTTGAAACGAATTGGAAATATTCTGAAACAAATGACCAGTTCCGCTTAGGACCCGGATGAGAGGAGAAAAGAAATATTTGGCGGGGTGAATTCGGAAGATTTGTGGATCTTTTGTAATTATTCAGCCCTTGTAGGAGCTGCCCATGGCTGCGACCAAAGGCGACAAGCTTTTCACACGCGAAGCGACTAGCGTCGCTATTCGCAGCCATGGGCAGCTCCTACGGCGCTGTTTTCCTGTGTGAAAGTGAAGACATTGCAGAGCGAGCTGAATAGTTACGATCTTAATTTATCCACAAAAAAGGGTGAGTTCCGCAGTGGCGCCGCCAAACTCAGACTCGTGCAATTGGATGGCCCACTCATTGGCGGTACAGAGCTGCTCGACGATTGCCAGGCCAAGACCACTGCCACCTGAGGAACGGTTGCGGGAGGTTTCGAGTCTTTTAAAGGGCTGAAATACCTGTTCACGGTGCTCCGCCGGTATGCCGGGCCCCCGGTCGATGATCTGTACCACCACCTGTTCCGCACAACCTGAGGCCTTGATATCCACCGGTTTGTCATCACTGTAACGAATGGCGTTTTCCAGCAGGTTATGGATCACCCGCTTGAAGGCGCTGACCGAGACTTCACAATCACAGACGCCTTCGCTGATGAGACTGACTTGTGACCCTCTGAGCTGGAAATCTCCGGCAATCTCCTGCAACAGGCTCTCAATATCTACCCTTTCGAAAACCTGGTCGCCCAATCCCCTGGAGAATTGCAGGGTGATGGTGATCAGTTCATTCATCTCCTGAAGATTCTGTCGCAGTCCGTCGACCAGATCCTGATCCACATCACCGTCCAGTAACTCCAGCTCAAGTTGCATGCGGGCGATTGGGGTGCGCAGATCGTGGGAGATACCGGCCAGCAGGGTGGTCCGGTTTTCCATCAACACCTTCAACTGCTGCTCCATATGGTTGAAGTTGCGGGTCAGTTCGAGCAGTTCCGCCGGTCCTCTCTCAACCAGCGGCTCACCGCTCTTGCCCATACCGATGCGGGTTGTGGCCTCCACCAGGACAGCCAGTGGCTTGGTAATCCTGCGCACCATGAGGAGTGAGGTCAGCACCGCGATCAGGGTTCCCATCAGGACCATCAAGATCATCGCCAGGGGTATCTGGCTGATGAGTCTGTCCTCGGTAAAACCGGCGCGCATGGTGCGCCCTCCCATATCGATATCAACCCAGCCCCATTCCGGCATGGCTTCATCAATCAATACCGGTTGATTCTGGCCCGTGCGTTCCTGGAGGGCCGCTTGCAGATATTGGATATAGATGTGATTCAAGGCATGCTCAGGCAGTTCATCTCCTGCAGTACCGATGAACAGGTTGTGCCTTGCCATCATCTCCCGTTCGAAATCGGGCCTGGTGCCGGGTGGCAGCTCGACCCAGATCTGGGTGCCCAGTACGATCAACGCGGAGAGATCGTCCGCTGCCCGCTTAGTCAGCGGCATCGCTACAAAATAAACCACCACGCTCAGGGAAAAGAAAGAAAAAACCAGGAAAGCAAAAGCGAACGCCAGAGCCGTACGCCCAAACAGCGTCTTAGGTTTAAACAGCAGTCTCACTTCTCTTCGCGGTCACCTTGAGGGGTGAATATATAGCCCTTGCCCCAGACCGTCTTGATAAACTGCGGCTGTTCCGGGTTGCCCTCCAGTTTCTTGCGCAGCCGGGTGACGCGCACATCGACGCTGCGGTCATAGGGCGACCTTTCGTAGCCCTTGATCAGCTCGATCAGATGGTCACGGCTCAAGACCCGGTTGGGGTTCTGGACGAAGGCCTCAAGCAAGGAGAACTCTCCGGATGTCAGATTCAGCGGTTCACCGTCACTGGTGATGGAGTTCGTCGTCAGATTCAACACGAAATGGCCAAACTTATAGACCTCCGCGGAAGGATCGCCGAATCCCTGGTGTTCGCCGGTCTCAACGGTCCGGCGCAGAATCGCCTTGATCCTGGCGGACAGCTCACGGGGATTGAAGGGTTTCGGCAGATAGTCATCCGCACCCACCTCCAGACCGATAATCCGGTCGATGTCCTCCCCCCGGGCGGACAACATGAGGATGGGTACAGGACTGGATGTACGCAGTCGCCGGGCAATCGAAAGACCGTCCTCACCCGGCAACATCAGGTCAAGAACAAACAGATCGACCTCATTACGGGCGAGATAATCATCCATCTCCTGGGCATTCAGGACCCCATCCACATGGAAGCCCTCCTTGCTCAGATATTTGATAACCAGATCAAGAAGTTTTTTATCGTCATCGACGACCAGTATCTTTTTTTTCTCGAGATCCATAATAGTTTCAATCCTAGCGGGAATGGGCACTATTGCCCTGTTTTTATTAAGGTATTTTCTCCTACAGAGAAACACACTGTAACAGTTTTACCGCTTTCAGAAATACTGAAGAAACAGGTTCAATCTAATCTTATCGTTACAGACTATAGATTAACCCATTGTGGAGAAGATAATGAAATATTCCCCCAAAGCAGTGACCTTTCCTATCGTATTGGCATTGGCGCTTGCCGGTGGCAATGCAGTTGCAGAAGCCCCCGTTTCCGCGGAGCAGATCAAAGCCGGTTTACCTGCTGAAGTCGCCGAAGACGCCAAGCAGTTCGCCAACGAAGGTGAGGTAAAACCAACCGAGCAGCTGCAAAAACGGCTCAACGAGCAGACTCCGAATGAAGAGGTGGACAAGAAGGCGCGCAAGCAACTCCAGACCAAGCAAGAAGGTAAGGGTGAACAGCACAAGCACCAGAAGAAACTTGGCGAGCAGACCCAGAAGCAGCAGAAGAGCGGTTCCTTCGGCGCATTCAGTGGCAAAGGCTCAGGTGGCGGCAACGGCGGTGGCGGCGGCCGTCGCTAACTGTGTATACTGAATTAACCTTCAGATCTGGATAGAACATGCGTTTAGAACGATTAGTGTTGACTCTTACTCTCTTCCTGGCCCTGGCCGCGGGTAGCGCCTGGGCCGATGAGACGCCGGTCGACACCCCCAACGACTCACCGACACCTTCCAACATTGAAGGCTGGGATGAGGATGCGGATAAAGATGACAACTGGACCTTTTTCGGCATGGGCTATGAATCCCGCCAGGCGGCGTCAGGCGCGACCAGCGCCAGCGGGGCATCGGGTGCTGCATCCAGCATCAAAAAAGGGGGCTCTAGGCGCGGTAAATAAATGATAACCTGCCGGCAGAGTGGTCCACGAGCCATATCGTGGTGTAGCTGCTCTGCCGGTGGGCTATGCCCGCTCAAGCATTAAATCCTACATCTCTTCAATCACTTGCTCCGGTTCTTGTTCCGGGATAGCTTCAGGAACTGGCAAACCCATCTCGAGCGTTTTGCATTGCACCTGAAGCAGGTTGGTCAGCGATGCAAGATGCTCTTCTCCCACAAGGAATATGCCTGAGCGTTCTTGATTAGCCAGTTTCCTGGAGAAGAAGATATCGCGTTTTTTCATACCGCGCAGATAGTCCAGGTAGCCGAACAAATAGTTGAGTATCGTGCCCCGGACCTGGGGGTCGAGAGAGGGGTATCTACCCATTATCTGATCTCTGATCGTCTTGTGATCGTAAACGAGGATCATCGCGACATCAGCATAGGCTTCGTTCATTTCGTCGACTACGAACTGCACCGCCTTTTTTACCGCAACCTCGTCATAATCCGGCTTGTTCTTCAGCTGAGACAGCCGGGCCTGGGCGACACGCATGGCCTTTTTACCGACCTTCTGCAGCCGCGATCCATCAGGATGCCCCTCCATGCCAACCAGATCGTATGTGTTCATCAATTCCGCGTCATACAGGTTGGAGTAGAGCGTTGCACCCATGTATACCAGTTCCACATTGCGCATGAAACCAGGGTTGTCCAACTCCCGCACAACAAACTCATTAAACAGCGCGGACCTCACCTTCATTGCGTTTTGTATGCGCCCTGCCACATTGTCGTCTTGCGCCTCGACAGCGAGAAATATGGGATCCTTGGCGTTCCATAGAGTGGCGCGGAGAAAACCCAGGTCATCTTTGGCCTGCCGGGCTGTCTTTTCATTCCCCATCAGGAACGCTTCTACATGGGCCTTCCAGTCATCCGTGGATAGTTCCGGATCAGGATTTAGCAGCCATTTGGAAAATCGTCTCAGCTCCGCGCGGTCACCATGATCATGCCCGATCAATGTAACGCTTCGTCCGTCACTGAATTGCATGATGTTCGAGCGGTCCTTGAGTCTTGCGTGCTCCAAGGGCTGCGCGGTGCAGAACTCAGCCGCCTGGAGAGGCTGAGCGGTTAAGAAAATAAAAGGGATAAGCAAACTAAAGCTGGCAAGTCTCATCAATCCATCACTCTTCAATTGTTGTCGTTAGTCTTTACAGACGCCACTGTATGACGCCCTTCGGCAAGTTGCCAGTCGTTAGAGCATCTGGCTTGCCATCCGTTCCAAAAAAAAGCGGCGGGATGTCCTTTTGGACAACCCGCCGTTCAGTTTATGCGCCCGAGGGCGCGTCAGTCGTTATTGTTGACCACTTATTATTGCGGTACGAGGTTCTCATACGCATCTGAGGGAAGATAGCCATCCAACCACCAGACCCGACGGAAACGAGCTTCACCATCGATGTGGTGCAGATCCTGGTCAAGGTTGATGTTACCCCATACAGCGTAGAGGAAGTCACCGGAGGCGCTGGAGGTCATGCTGGCCTCTTCTGACAGGTCGAGCTGTGAACCCTCGAGGGTGTCGAACTCATTGCAGAAGCCGCTATCAATGACTTCCACATTGACATCATCACCATAATCCTCACTCGGATAGCAGGATGTGGTTTCTGTGATGTCAGTACCTTCGAGCTCCTCGTCATACCAGACCTGGAAGTGATCACCGAAGTTGAAGCCACGACCATAGTTGAGGTTGAGCGGCTCACCCTCACCGATTGCCACAGTGGTGTTATCGCCTGTCTCGTACACGATATGCAAGCGGTCAGGCCTGCGCACGTCGGTATCTTCGAAGTTAGCATGTGCTCCATCATGCACGTAGGTGAAGATATCACCATAGGCGGACAGATCCAGTTCTACCATTCCACCGATAGTCGGGGAGTAGCGTGGATCCAGGATGGTGAACGCCATGGACTTCAGCTGCGACATGTTGCGTGACTGCTCAGCAACGCCCGCATCATAGGTAGTACAGTTGCTAATTTCATCGATAGAGCTCCCATCAATAGCACGCCAGGTTTCACAGGTGGTCGTACCAGAACCGGAATAGGACTCACCATTACTTGCTTCGAAGGTGGAAGGTGCGGTTGTCCAGGTGACGCCACCGTCGAAGGATTTCCGCAGATAGAGTTCGTAACGGTCATTACCGACAGTGTTGAGCTTCCAGTTCGGAGACTTGGCATACATCATCGCCACAAAGTCGCCGTCGATGAAACCACGGTGGGCCTTGGAGACGTCAAGCGGCATGAACCAGGCCTGGTCATCGATGTTGCTGCCCAGCGTAGCGCTGACAGGCTCGGTATAGCAATCGGGTGACAGTCCAGTGCCGTTGGAACCGGGGCACTCGTACCATTCGAGCAGTTTCGGGAACAGCTGCTGGTCTTCCGGATCAACATCGGTTATGCACAACTGGCCGAACTCGGTATCTTCACAGGCAAAGCCAGCGGTCGTTCCGGGGCACTCAGCAGTGCTGAGGTCGCCACTCTGCTCACAGGTCAAAGGAGTCATACCGGAGAGGTTGATGGTGGACAGCATGCAGAGGCCATTCGGATAGTAGGGATTCGGATCTGTTTCAGGATCGAACCACAGGTTGTCGCACACCAGGTTTTCAGCAGCGTAGGGGTTGCTGTTTTCCTGATCGGCTACGCAATCGTCAGGAGGACCGCCATTATCAGAACCAACATCATCAGGTTGGTTACCATGATCGTCATCGCAAGGCAGAGTCACACGCACGGCCTGGATGTCGGCGGGACCACCCTGGTTCATGACGCCTTCCTTGAACAGCGGCATGGCCAGAAGACCATTCTCGCTGTTTTCTGCTTTCGCAATCGACTGAGACATCATCGTGGTGCGACGTGCAATCTGGGTATCGAAGATCAGGTAGTTGAGCTCACCAAAGTCCCACATATCGAGGGTATCCATCGGCCGATAGAGATCACCGGTACGCCAGTTGTTCTCGGGTTTGTTGATCTGCGCACCCTGATACACGACATTGTCGAGCAGGCCATAGCCCTCTTCGCTGAGAGAGGTCTGGGCAGTACCCATGGCGAAACTGAGGTATAAGACGTTCTTACCCACGTCGGCTTTGAGACAGGTGTCGGTCAGGTCGGCATCGGGATCGTCACTACAGAAGGTAGCGGTATCATCCAGAGAGCCAGTCCATTCTTCATCCTTTTCGAAGCCAAAACGACCCAGGCCCTTGTCCTCTTCGTGCACTACGACGATGTAGGCGCCATCGGTCGCGCCATCGCCATCCGCATCACGCGATTTGACGTTGAGACGAGGACGACTGGCTGCTTGATTGGCCAGGTTCGGCAGATCACCGTAATCCATCACACCGTTATCGTTGGCGTCGACCACGCAGATCGGGGTCAGGTTGCCCTGCGGACCCAGTGGGATCTCGACGGAACCAACACACTGGTCTTTGATGCCGTAAGCGCCGGCGATCTCTTCGTTACAGTAGCTCACGTCAAGCGGGTTGATCGGGTAGGTGCAACGATCGTTGTTGGTCAGACGCACGGGTACCGCGAAGGGTACGAATGCACCAGGCTTGTTAGCGACGATTTCAGAACCGAGCGGTATGGCATTTGCCGCGGAACCGTCCACATCAACGATGTCGAAATGTTCCCAAGGTATGAAGCTGTACCAGATGTCGGTCTTGCTGTTGGTAGTCGCGCCAGCCCAACCGGTGCCTGGGCCTTCGCCTTCACCCGGACGCAGGCCGACTGGATCTTCCTGCCAGGTGATAGCGCAACCGCCACCAGCGGCACACTGGGTCTCGATGCGGGTCAGGTCACGGCGACCGGAGGTCAGACGCTCGTTCTGGAACCAGACCACTTCGGTAACGCCATCATTCTCTGGATCTTCACGCAGTACGCCACGTGCGGTCCACAGGCAGTTGAAGGGGATTTCGCCAACCTGTGGGAAACCTTCATCGGTATAGTCGAGGGAGCTCTGGGCGCCACCAACCACGAACAGGTCTTCCAGATACAGGTCGACGGTGCGGTCGATGCCAAGATATCCGGCAATCTCATCCTTAGCGGCGTCATCCATCGCATAGGCAGGTTGACCGGCCTGGCAGTAACGGCTCTGCCATGCGACCAGGATCTTGTTGCCGGACACGGCATGGAAAATATTGTTGTTGTCACCGGGATAATCGGCGGTGGTTGGGATCACATCGACAGGACCAATGCAGTCCGAGGGGGCGTCTTCAACCTCAACGTAATCACTGGTCACACCATCGACTAGGGCCGCCACGGTGCAGGGAGCCTTTGTCAGCGCCACATTGCGTTCAACCTCGAACTCGCCCTCACGATCCGCGCGGGTAGCGAACAAGACGTCACCGGTCACGCCATTGACGATCCGGACGCGATCACGGGAATCAGCCTCGCCTTCCACTTCCAGACGACCAAAATTGTTGTTCAGGTCATCCCAGGACGCTTCTTCGATATGCAGACCATCATCTTCGTCTTCTTCTGCGGCAGAGACTGCAGCAACATCCAGACTGGCCAGCATGTTATCGGTGTCCAGATCACCCGTACTTACCGTGGTGTTCCAGTCAATCGGAACATCTTCACAGTATTCACCAGGGACAGGTATCGGGGTCGTGACCTCGAATGAACTCAGATCGGTGGAATTAGACAGGTTGACTGTCTTCCAGGTGGTGCCATCATCCAGGCTGATGGAGGCGTAAGCGTCACGTTTGCCATGACCCTGGAAGCCATCGGCGCCCTCGACACCCAGAACGGGGCCAAAAACATAGACACTGACGATGGGCTTGGCGGTCGTCTGCGTGGATGAGTCCAAATCAACGGTTAGATACTCGATTTCATCGAGCAGTAATCCTGAGGCGGCCTGGGCCGGTACGCGAAAGTTCATGAGTCGGGTGAAAGCATGCTCACCTTCGGACGGACAGGCATAGATGTCCGACTCTTGCTGAGACATATTTCTCGTCAATCTTGTGCCGTCATCTGCAAACAACGGCGCACTCACTAATGTGAGCGCCGCCATATGCACGGCTAATGTTCTAAGTTTCATAGTTTAGATCTCTCCTTGGGTTAGATCCTGGGAGTTATAGGTATTGAACTACGAGATAAGCGCGACCACAGTGAAATGACCTTCCTCCGGCACTTAACTAAAGCGCACTTATTGTTATGGTTTTGTTAAATTCACCTCCTGACTGAGAATCTTGTTGTTATTTTCCTTCGCTCAGGAAAACGTCAATAAAGCGCGCCTGATGAGAAGTACCCGTAACACATTGTTTTTATTTAATTAGTCACCTTCCACCCCATCTCTAAGTGGGATTTTTTGACCAATCGCGAGAAAATATACAATAAAGCGGGCTTGAATATAGCTAGGTAAAACCCTATATCTGCTTAATTTTTTGACCCAAGTCATTTTCTCAGGCTTGAATGAGTGACTCTTACGAACGCGCCAATACGCAAACCACTCATCGACTCTCTGCGAAAAGTGCTTTGATTGATGGGCCTGAGGCAATTCTGTTGGAGTTGCAAGAAAGCAGGGGGTAGGAGCCTGAGCTGACTCAGGGTGCTGAACATCCACCAATGGCATTGTATTCATCAATACTCTCCTTCAACGCAATTCAGGGAGCCTTTTATTATTGATTGGCGGGTGTTCAGCGTTCCTCCGGCATCAGACAACGCCCAACCCATCGCCCTGCGAAAGGGCACGGCGCCGGTCTTCTCAGATCTTCCCGATTTCTTTGTCTGCCAAACTCTCTACCCGGATCTCGGTGATATCCGAGTCATCCAGAAGCGAGAGTCAAAAAAACACCACTTCGACCTCTCAAACCCTAACTATATGTTTCATCTGCCATTTTGTATTTGTTACCCTATCCAAACAGACAAAATAAAATAAGTTAGGCTAACTATATATAATTAATTACTGATTTCTTTTGATCTGGGTCAGTATCTTCTAAAACACCAGGTTTTGTGACGCATTTCACAACTTTTGTTCTGCGCCTTTGCGGAAGACACAAGGGTCATGACCTTGCCGGCGTCAGGAGCAGCCCGGATAGACGGCAAAAGCCGAGCGCCGGATCAGGGCGCCAGCTTGGCCTTGAATGAGATCAGGAAGAGATTCCTGTCGTAGTCATAATCATCATCACTAGAGTCGTTGTCGATATGGCTGTAACTGCCAGAGAAGAACAGATGGGGACTCATATAGTAGTTGAGTCCTATACCAAAAGAGTTGAACGTGTCGTCGCGGTCAAACTCCTGGTAGTCAGAATACCCATAGCCATAACTGACATAACCGACATAATCGGTGAACATCCTTTTATCCAACTGCAGATTCAAATTCGTATAGAGATAACCCGAGGCCCCGTCTTCAGTCGTCTCGCTCAAAGTGCGGTTCAGACTTCCGGTAAATTTGTAGGTCTCAGCCGGATACCAGCGTAGATTGACCCCAAAGTTCGGCTCAGTCACCGTATCAAATCCGGCATCATCATACTCTTGCGAGAGAAGACCGAGATAGGCTTCAATCCTGTCTTTTTTTCCGAATTTCTTGATCAGGCCTACAGCAGCGGTATAACCTGCGGAGTCACGATCATAGTCACCTAGATCCAGATCCTCATCATAGGCGCGTTTGTTGAGTAACCCCTGAGCAAAGACCTTGGTCTGTTTGTCGAGGCCTCTGGTTACCCGCAGACCCAGTCCGGCATGGGTTCTGTCACGATCATCATTGACGAGATCACCGACATTGTCGAAGTCCATCTTTTCGTAGGTGACACCCAACCTGATGACATAATCAGACAGCTTTTGTCTGCCTCCGAACTGCATGCTCAGCACATCATAGGTGGTGGGCTCATCTTGACTCTGTGCACTCTCCTTGGAATCCCGCCCTTCGTGCTTTTTTTTGTATCCGGCTCCACCAAAGAGGCTGGTGGCTGAGCTGATTTCATATCTACCGCTGGCCTCGGCCCACAGATCTTCGTAATTCTCGTCGGTATTGTCTGTGTAAAAGCCGAGATTCGCTCCGGCATTCATCTTCAAGCTATGCCTGTCCCAATGGGAATTGATCTTCAGGGTAGGAGAGAGAATCGTGACAATATCCGACTCTTTGGGCCGATCCGTGGCATAGATATTGTCATCATGATAGCCGGTGATCTGAAACTCAGGCAGGATATGAAACGAATCGGTGTAAAAGCCCGGCTTTTTCGGCTTTTCCTTTTTTTGATCCTTGCTTGACGATGTGTTTACCGCCGTATCGGCCGCCCACACACTCGACAAACCCAACCCCGAGACGGTAATGAGCAACATGGAGAGGATTGTCGCGAACACTTTTTGCCTGTCAATTTTTATCATTTTTGATGACCCGGTATCTTCCCAATGAGGTTATAGCGTTTGTACTGAGCTCTAGTGGCCCAGCCTCCGACTATACACCTCTGATCGATTTTCCCCTATATACCAAGATGTCATATTGATTCAGTAACAATTTGAAACATTTGGATTACAAATTGATAACAGACTGGAAATCCCAAGGAAATAAGTAATGACTAAAGTTACTGACAGATGCAGGCGAAACGTATTCAAGGAGAAACGATTTCCTCATCATAATATTTATTAACAAGAGGAATTTCCCATGAAAAAAGTAATCCTGAAAACCACAATGCTTGCCGCCATCGCTTCCCTGACCATGAGCGGTTATGCCCTGGCCCATCATCCGCTTTTAGATTTCAATACCGAACTATATGACAGGATCGATGCAATACTCAACGAAACCAACAGCCTGCACAATGAGATCATGGATGCCAGGCTGGAAGACGATGACATGATGACCAGCACATCGCGCAGTATGGACGGCG
>JBDLIT010000047.1:0-27626 GCA_039714735.1 Pseudomonadota bacterium | reverse complement strand
ACCGGCATCTCGGCAATACGAAAAAACTCGATGGCGACCACGGAGAGATCGATCTCTGACTGATAAAAGCCCCACAGAGCGCTGGCGCCGATGATGGCAAACAGGGGAGTGCCAAACAGGGCCAGCAGGAGCAGTCCGAAGGCGATCAGCATCAAGTTTTGTCCTGAATCACAAACCGTAGTGGGATATTGCTGAGGAAACGCAGGGTCAGGATGCCAAATCCAATGGGCATGATAATCTCTCCCACCCAGGCGGGCAGGCTGCCAAACAATAAGTTGCCGTCTTGCCACTCAAGATAGACGAAACGGCCGGCGTGCCAGGCGATCAGACTACAGACAATGGCAGTGAACAGATCGGTTATCGACAGGATGATTTTATTCAGCAGATCGCTGAGAAAGCGGGAAAAAAGGTCGATGCGTATGTGCCGGTGTTCGCGGCTGGCGGCAATCGCGCCCAGCATGGTAATCCAGAGCACCAACAGCCGCAGGGTGGGATCGGCCCAGATCAGACCGGAATCGAATAGGTTACGCAGCAGGATCTGTCCGCCAGCCAGGAGTATCATGGCGCCGAGCAGCAGGGCCATGATGCCGTCTTCAATGTGGATAATGAGTTGTCGAATGCTGTTTATGCGGTCGAGCATGATTTACGCATTATAGTGGGTCAGTGTGACACAGGCGCCGTTAGCTGAGGCCTGCCTGGCGCTGCCACAACCCTATGCTTAAGGATGTTGGGTTGGGTGCGAGACTCTTGAATCAGTGTCTGGATCTGTTGCAGTTTGATCCGGGAAAAGTGGTTGCCAAGGTTACGATCCTCAATTGCCAGGGCTGCATGTTTCTCCCATCCGCGCCGTTCGTCACTGCTGGGTTGAATGAGCCGAATGCCCTGTTGAGTCAGCGCCTTGACGGCGCTTTGTCCGTCCCCACGGTTTTTCTGGTTCAGCTCGGCAAAGGTGGCATCCATGATACGTTGCAGGACGCCCCGGTCTTCGGTGGATAGTTTCCGCAGTGCACTTTCCTTGATGACCAGACTGGCGTAGAGGTA
Organism: Pseudomonadota bacterium; assembly: GCA_039714735.1. GTDB lineage: Bacteria > Pseudomonadota > Gammaproteobacteria > Chromatiales > Chromatiaceae > JASJBU01. Next base: position 26,585 of record JBDLIT010000047.1, on the reverse strand, counting down.
GGCCAGAGGCACATCGGTAAGATACTTGACCCGAGTGTGCCACTGCAGGGCGATGGCGCCTATAGCTGAAGTGGCGACGGTGTTGATAAGCCCGGTTTGTAGACCCGTAAGCACATCGGTGATGGGTAATTGAATAGGCGAGATGTCCAGGGTGTTGAAGGCGCGGGCATTGGTTTTGTCACCTTCCGGTATCCAGATCTTCAACCCTTTAAGGTCATGTGTGCTTTTTACCGGCTGATTGGACATCAGGTAGGCGAAGCCACCCTCGCTGATGCCGTAACTGGTAAAGCCTTTTTCCCTCAGTGCGCCGATAATCTGTTCGTCCATGACCCGGCGCACATGATCGACCTCCTGCAGGTTGCGAAACAGAAATGGCAGGCTGTAGAGTTCGGTGTCGGGATGAATGGAGGTGAGGCCGCCGCCGGTAATTGCGCCACCCTGCAGTTGTCCGACGCGGATCTTGCGCAAGACACTTTTGTCGTTGCCCATCACGCCACCGGGATAGAAGCGAATCTTGATTCTCCCCTGGGTCTCTTCCTGAATCTTTTTTGCCGCTGTCCGGAGCTGCTTCATCCAACTGGTGCCGTCCGGTGCAATAGTGGCAATCTTCAGGGTGGTCGCATGAGTGCCGGTAAGCAGCCCGAACGATAACAACAAGACGAAAAGCAAGCGCAGCATGGAGAGTGCTCCTTGGGAAAACTAATGAAACTAATTAGAATACGCAGAGGTCATGGGATCAGATGCTAGAAATAGTCTTCCGCAAGTAGTTGTTTGGCCTGCTGCTGGGCAAGGACGTTGCTCAGGGTCAGTCCGGGTACGACCGGGTCGGCGTCGATAACCTCATGCAGCAGTTGGTCATGCAGCTCCCGGTTGAAAACCAGGCGCGCATAGCGGCGGGCGAACTCCAGTTTGATGATGAGATCCTTACCGCCTGAATATTTGATGGCATTTTCGAAATGTTCACGGCCCACCTCAGGTTTTCCGCCAACAGCAGGAGGGATCAGGCTGCGAATCACACCAAGATAAAGCTGGGCCCGGCCATGCTCGAAACCGGGCTCTAAGTCGACCACCTTTTGTAGCACCGCCTCAGCTTTTGACAGCTCTGCGACGGCGCTCCAGTCATCACTGTTGGTCTGAATCCAGCCGAGCCAACTGGCGCCGAAGACATAGATGCCCTCAAGGTCAGATTGGCTGAGTGTCCCCAGGGTTGTTACAAACTCGCGATGGGGCAGGTGCTTGCTGGCGCAGATTGCTGGTAGATTGATGCATATTCCCCGGCTGGCGTAGTCCAGGGTCTTCAGCGCCAGGCCTTTCTGGCGAACCGGATCACTGATCAGGCCGCCGCCATAGGCGCCATAGAGCCGCGCGCCGGCCAGTAGCAGGTTGGGGTCGTTCGGTGAATCCTCGATGAGTGAGTCGATCAGCAGCAGATAGGCCGGGGCTCCAGCCCGCACGATCTCCGGGTCTGTCTGGTTGAGCATGGCATTGGAAAGATTGTTCGCCAAGCGTTCTGTGCTCAAGGAAACACAGCCGGCAAGCAGAAGCAGCATCAGGCTGAAATTGAGCGGTGCAAGATATCTGTAGATTCTGTGCATAGTAGATTGCGCATCAGTGCTTGGTGGGTACAAGTCTGACCAGGAGTCAGTCACTGGGGCCTTTTATTGCCAACCGGTACGAATGCAGCGAATCATGTAGATGGGTCAGGCGGTTGGAATAAACACTCTGGAAGTATACACAAATATTATCATTGCCGAGTTGCATGAGTAAGTTAATATCTTGTGATACTGATATCAACGCATGAAGTCTAGCCAGCTGCTTTCCGTTTTATTCTCTACTATATAATCAGCAATCGCGGCGTGTCCTGCCTGTCTTGCCAGGGTGGCTGCGTCCTCTCGGCGTTTGTTGAGGAGGCGATGATCGGCGCCTGTAGCCAACAGGCGTTTTACTATTTCCAGGTGACCACGCTTTGCCGAGAGAATCAACGCAGAGTTACCTGCCCGGTTCCGATGGTTGATATCAGGCTTAAGAGGTAACAGAGTATTGACTGTTTCCAGAGATCCATTCTGTGCTGCAAGCGTCAGGGCGGTATTCCCATTGTCACTCTGCTTGTCGATACTCTTGTCGTATTGTAAAAGCAACTGGATAATTTCTGCGTAGCCACGGGCCGCAGCCCTCATTAATGGCGTCATGCCCCCTTCAGCTTCAAGATTGACCCTGGCGCCAGACTTTATCAGGAGCTTGGCCAGTTGGGCGTTACCCCCCTCGATTGCGTGATAAAGGGCGGATCGTCCCTGTTGGTCCCGCTGGTCGATGGGCGCCTGATGCTTCAGCAGAGATTCCACGATTTGTGATTGTTGGGTGAGCACTGCGACAATCAGAGGGGAGAATCCACCCTCTGCTGTAGCGCTGGGTTTTGCGTTCTTTGATAGCAGCAGCTCAGTCATCTCAAGATTTTTGTTCTTCACCGCCAGCAGTAGTGGGGTTGTTCCGTCTTTTCGAGCAATCTGTATTTTGGCGCGCGATTTTAATAGTCGTTTAACCAGTTCAATGTTGTTTTCCTGACTGGCCAGCAGGAGAGGGGATTGTCCACCAGGGCCTGCCAGATTGGGATCTGCTCCCTGATGCAGCAGATAGGCAGCGACCACCTCATGTGCCTGCCAGACAGCCCGGCTCAAGGGAGTTAATCCTTCAGGGTCTAATGAATCGATATCGCTCCCTCTGTCTATGAGTGCCTTAACGAGTGGCAACTGACCACGCCAGGCAGCCTGATGCAGTGTACTCCAGCCTGTAAATGGCGTTTCTTCAGTATCGAGGTTTGATTTTTTCCCTATGGAGGCATCAATCAGTTTTAAGTCCGCGAATTGTCGTGCGGGTTGATCGGCAACTTGGACCGCACCTGCCGCGATAAGACTCTCTGCAATGCTTTGGTAACCTCGAAGGTTGGCTATGCTCAGCGCAGTCTGCCCTTTGCTGTTTTTTACCTCTAGGTTGACACCTCGTTTGAGCAGAAGGCTGACGATTTGTTGCTGTTTTTTTCCACTGGCAAGGATCAGGCATGTATTTCCATTGGCATCCTTGATTTCCGTGTTAGCTCCTTTGGCAAGCAACTGCTTGAGGATTTGTGTATGGCCGAGTGCTACAGCGGTATGTAAAGAGGAATCCCCGTTTGTATCAAGTTTGTTTGGGTCCGCCCCAGAACTCAGAAGCAATTTGACCGTGGATTGATGATTGTTGATCGTTGCTTCGTGCAGGGCGGTGCGACCGTACTGGTCTATCTGATTTGCTGAGTGTCCTGATTGCAGAATAGTTCTGACTATCTCGTTCTTACCACTCGCTGCAGCCCGTGTGAACTGTTCAGAAATTGGTACGGTCTCAGGGGCGATTGTAAGCACCTTGGATTCGATCTGATGTAGTTTTTTTTCTGCAAGCGAATGTCCCTTATCTGCAGCTTTCGAGTACCATTCTTTGGCTCTATCCAGACTGGCGGTGACTCCCCAGCCATGCTCGAACATCGTGCCCGTAGTATATTGGGCTTTTACGTGCCCCTGTTCAGCGGCTTTAACAAACCAATTGAATGCTTGCTCGTGATCCTGATCTACGCCACGGCCGGCTCGATAGAGGTTGCCAAGTGTGTATTGTGCGTCGCTATCACCGGCTTCGGCCAGTTCACGATAGAGTTTTTCGGCAAGCTGAAAATCACGTACCCGTACTGCAGCTTCTGCCTCAGCATGTGAGAGTTCTTCGGATGCAAGAGCAGTTGAGCTGAAAGCGCCTGGTATCGATAAGACCAAACTGATTTGCAGGAAGAGAGTAGTGATTGACAGCGATGTTGTCTTCATACCCGGGTTATGCTGTGCCATGCTTGGTTTCCACGGTTATGCCGATCTCTTTAAGAAATCCTGTGGGAAGTATACCTCCCGCACAGACAATGGCGGCATTATTGGGTATTTCCATCATTGCTCCCTTTTGTTCGATTGTGACCGTCTCCTCAGTAAATCCCTTAACATTTGAATTGAGTAATAGAGTGAGTTTTCCGGCCGCAACAGCTGAATCGACACGTTCTCGATTTTTTCGTTTGGCTCGGCCAAATGATCCGCTTCGATAGGACAACGTGACGGTGGTTCCCTGTTCATCAGCGATACTGGTGGCCGCCTCAAGGGCGCTATCACCGCCGCCCACCACTAGGACATGTTGGTTTCTATACTGTTCAGGGTCGATCATCCTATAGGTGACTTTACTCATGTCTTCACTTTCCACGCCAAGTTTTCTTGGGGTGCCTCTACGGCCGATACTCAGAAGAACCGTTCTGGTTTCATAATTGTCCAGATTTGTTTTTACGCTGTAACCGTTATCAGTAGGTGTTATTGACTCAACTCTCTCATGGTAGTTGATCTTGACTGCGGTTTTCTTCTCTACCTGCTGCCAGAATTCCAACAGTTTTTCTTTTGTGATTTCTGCAAATTGCACCTCTCCATACATGGGAAGTGTAACGCTACTTGTCATCACCAGTTTGCCACGTGGAAACTGGAATACGGTGCCACCCAGTGATTCCTGTTCTACAGTGACAGCTCGTATCTTTTTCTCCATGGCGCGCAGTGACGCACTGAAACCGGCAGGTCCGGCGCCCACAATCAGGACATCGAGTGGCGCTTTGTGAGCCCCGCCAATTTTTTCAGCAACACTGTCCAGTGCTTTATAGCCTTGCTCGATTGCATTGCGAATCAGGCCCATTCCGCCCAGTTCCCCCGCAATGTATATGCCAGGCATGTTGGTTTCATAATTCGGTTTGAGGACAGGGATATCCACACCACGTTTCTCGGTCCCAAAAACAAGTGTTATGGCATCAAACGGGCAGGCTGTCTTGCAGGCGCCGTGACCTATGCAGTTAGTTGGCGCAATCAACTGCCCCTTTCCGTCGATCAGACCTAAGACCGGATGGTTATGCCCTTCGGGACAAGCGCTGACACAGGTGCCACATCCCATGCATTTTGCAGGGTCAATAACCGGATGTAGCGATGCAGGTTCTGTTAAGCCGGCTTCAAACTCTTCAGTCTGAACCATAAGACTTATTTTTGATTTTCTTTTCTTATTAATGACATACAGCATCCAAAAGAAAAGGATGGGTATCAAATAAATGAGATATAAATCAATTGATGAAGGCATGCGTGAAAGTATTTATGGGCATATAAAAAAGCCTAGGGGATAAATTTTGTGGATGAGTCGAAATCTTAAATCACCACCGTGAAAGTAATTACACAACATGTCGCAAAGATATGTGAGCTTCATTTGGTAATTTGTGAAACGCTTCATGGATGGGAAAAAATTCCCATTTTACTATTAGCCTATGTCGCCACAGAGTTAAATAATCTCTTGGGGCAAACGCTAAAAATAAAAATATAAACGAACAATAAATTTTAAGGGTGATGAAGATGGGAACAGTAACACTCTCTGCGGACAGAGAAGGCTTTTCTTTAGAAAATTTTATATCTTTCTGGCGAAAACTATTTGGTTTGTTGATAACGACATTTTTCGCCGGATTTGTCGTATTTCTTCTTTATGTTGCATTTATCAACCGCTCAGAGGCGGTCTGGACTGCTGAGAACGGATGGGGGTATGGATTTGGCGTGGTAGGAGGATCAATGATGCTGCTGCTACTGCTCTACCCACTGAGCAAGCATTGGCGGGCGATGACACGACACCTGTCAGTGAAGTTCTGGTTTCGCCTGCATATGGTTTTCGGAGTGCTTGGACCGGTTCTGATCCTCATGCATTCGAGCTACAGGCTGGGGTCAATGAATGGTCGAGTGGCGTTATTTTGCATGCTGATCGTAGCGATCAGTGGCCTCTTTGGGCGTTATTTCTATACCAGGATTCACCACGGGCTTTATGGCAGAAAAGCAACATTTGAATCGCTGCGTGCTGATTCAAAAGAGCTAAACAGCAAATTAGGTCCGCTATTTGAGTTGAAACCTAAAGCGAAGGAGTTGCTGCGTGATCATGAAACTCGTGCGCTTGCGCTGCCTACTGGCTTACTTGGCAGCGCAGTTCATTGGGCTTCAACGAGAATGCGCGCTGCCAGGCTCTACCGTACTGTGATGCGTTCGTTAAATTCCAAACTGCTTTCGGCTGCCAAGCTAAAGGGCTGGGAGAGAGAGAAAGTCAGACGTAAACAGTTGCTGATGCATGAGATCCTGGTGGCGCACAATAAACTGATCAGACAGATGCTGGAACTCCACTTTTATGAGCGTCTGTTTGCTATCTGGCACCTGATGCATCTACCGCTGTTCATCATGTTGATAATCACTGGCTTTGTACATGTCTACGCTGTGCATGCGTATTAACAGCAGAGGCAAGCACAAAGTGTATGATTATTAAACAGGCATTTGCCTTGCTGGTAATTCATTTGATCCTGTCAGGTTTTTCAGCGCATGCTGGAAAACTTGATTTGCTATTGATGCCGGGTGATCTGATTACCGGTCATGCGGAATTCGAGGAAGAATGTGAAAAATGCCATGAAACCCTGAAAAAGCAGAATCAGGCGCTGCGCTGTCTTGCATGTCACGACCATGCGGATATCGCGAAGGACATCAAGAATAAGACCGGGTTTCATGGTCGACTGGATCCTGATCAGGCTAAGGTATGCCGACATTGCCACACAGACCATAAAGGGCGCGAGAAGAATGTCATTATCTTCGATAGTGAATCCTTTGATCATCGACTGACTGATCTTGAACTGAAAGGCGCCCATAAATCCGTTGATTGTGTCTCCTGTCATACCAGGGAACTGAAGAAATTCAGCCAGGCTCCATCTGTTTGTTTTGATTGCCACAAATCCGATGATTCACATCGCGGCAAGCTGGGTGAAGAGTGTGAGAAATGTCATAACGAAGAGGAGTGGAAGCGCCAGACGTTTGAACATAACAAGGATACGGAATACAAATTGGTTGGGCGCCATGAAGAGTTGGCTTGCAAGCTCTGTCATGCAGGTGAGCATTATAAGAATACCCCGAAGGATTGTTACTCCTGCCATCTTATCAATGATGTCCACAATGGACATTACGCTGATAAATGTGAGAAATGTCATACCAGCCATGATTGGAAGAAGCTGAATTTCAATCACGATAAGGACACAGAGTATCCTCTGGCCGGCCGCCACAAAGAGACAAAGTGTGATGCCTGTCACAGCAAAGGACCCTACAAAGAGAAACCAGACAAGTCATGTAATTCCTGCCATAAAAAGGATGATGAACACAAAGGGCGGAATGGCACAGATTGTAAAGAATGCCACTCATCCAAAGGCTGGAAAAAAGTCGAATTCGATCACTCTAAGGACACAAAATTTCCTATAAAGGGAAAGCATTTAGATCTAGTCTGTACAGCCTGCCACCGCAGTACCTCCATGGATAAGATCAAGGAGTCTGGATGTGTCGACTGCCATCGGGCAAACGATGTGCACAATGGGGAGCAGGGAGATAATTGCGCTGATTGTCACAACGAATCAGGGTGGAATGAAAAGGTCTTCTTTGATCATGACCTGAGCCGATTTCCTCTGATAGGAATGCATGGAATCACCTCCTGCGAGGCCTGTCATTTAACGGCTGAGTATCGCAATACAGAAAGCACCTGCTTCGGATGCCATAAGTCTGAGGATGCACATGATGGACGTTTCAGTGAACACTGTGGTGGCTGTCATAATCCAAACGGATGGATGCTCTGGTATTTCGAGCATGATACCCAGACAGAGTATCCACTCGAAGGTGTGCATCGTGAACTTCATTGCAATACATGTCATAGAACCTCGCTAGAAAAACACACAAAGCTCTCGACTCAATGTTATGGATGCCACCGTGGGGATGATATCCACCGGGGCAGCTTTGGGCGGCATTGTGATCGTTGCCACAATGTAGAGTCGTTTGAAAATGCAATTATTAAATAAACAAGACAAACAACCGGTCATGTCCGTTGGGGAAAAGAACATGAAAACTGAAACTAGACGACAACCAGCGAGATACCTGTGGACCTCAGTCCTGATGATATGTCTGGTTGTGCAGATGGCGGGGTGGCTGTTGCCGACAAATGCACTTGCGGCATCCGGCAGTGATTTCGATCATTTCTCGACGGGCTTTCCTCTGTCCGGCGGACATAGAAGTGTTGAGTGCGACAGTTGTCATATCAGTGGCATCTTCGTGGGAACCCCACAACGGTGTGATGGTTGCCATAACAACGTTAGAGCACCAGGTAAATCAGCGAAACATATTCGCACTAACACCACCTGTGATGATTGTCATACCACCGCTAATTGGCGTCTTGCAAGATTTGATCATGGTAGCGTTACCGGCAATTGTTTCTCTTGCCACAATGGCGGCACGGCGGTAGGAAAAAATACATCCTCCGCACACATCAAGACCAGCAATACCTGTGAATTCTGCCACTCAACTTTCAGTTGGGGACGTGTCAGTCGTGTGGATCATCAAGCGGTGATCGGGACCTGTGAGGGCTGCCACAATGGAAATACTGCAAAAGGTAAGCACGGTAGACATATCACAACGAATCAAAGCTGCGATGCATGCCATGTCACGAATAACTGGAGAATGGTTTTCTTTGATCATAGTGGTGTTACCAGCGGAACCTGTACAAGCTGTCATGATGGTTCCAGCGCCACAGGAAAATCTTCAAGGCACATTCAAACTGCTGAACAGTGTGATACTTGTCATACAACCAACAACTGGAGAGTTTCAAATTTCTCCCACGATGGGATAAATCAAGACTGTGAGACATGCCATAATGGTACTTCGGCAACCGGTAAGCAGCGCAACCATGTTGCAACCAGTGCTCAGTGCGATACCTGCCATACAGTTGGTACTTGGAACATCTCGAACTTCTCTCATCAAGGTGTGAGTGGAGCCTGTCAATCCTGCCACAATGGCGCTACAGCAACCGGTAAGCACGGTACGCATATTGCGACCACGGCATCATGTGAGAACTGTCATACCACCAATGGCTGGAATGTCAGCAACTTCTCCCACGATGGCGTAAACGGCAATTGTCAATCCTGTCACAATGGAGTTTCCGCCATCGGTAAACAGGGTGGGCACATTGCAACTCAGGCCTCATGCGAAACCTGTCACTCCACAAGTAGTTGGAGAGTCACCAATTTCTCCCATGAAGGCGTGAACGGCAGCTGTCAGTCTTGCCACAATGGCGCCACGGCAACGGGCAAGCATGCGGGGCACATTGCTACCACCGCGAGCTGTGACACATGCCACGCCACCAATAATTGGAATGTCAGCAACTTCTCCCATGATGGCGTAAGCGGCAGCTGTTCTTCCTGTCATAATGGCGCTACGGCTACCGGAAAGAATGGCTCCCATGTCAACACGTCGGCTCAATGTGACCGTTGTCATACCTCGACCAGCAGCTGGGAGCGGATAAGGTTTGACCATTCGGTTGTCAGCGGCGCCTGTGCCAGCTGTCACAATGGTGTTACCGCCATTGGTAAGCATTCTGGACATGTACAAACCGCCGCAGCCTGCGATAATTGCCATACCTCCAACACCAGTTGGGAGAGTGTGCGATTTGATCACAGTGATGTTACTGGAAATTGTGCCTCCTGCCACAATGGCAGCTCTGCTACAGGGAAGGGCGCCAACCATATTCCAACCAGTGCTTCCTGCGAAGAGTGTCATACAACCATTTCCTGGAGTACCGGCAACTTCGACCACTCAAATGTGGCTGGCACCTGTTTGAGTTGCCACAATGGCAATCTGGCGACGGGCAAGTCTTCAGGGCATATCAACACAACCGGTCAATGCGACAGTTGCCATGTGTCGACTAATACTTGGTCATCCATCCGTTTCGATCATGGGGTGGTAAGCGGCAGTTGTGATAGTTGCCACAACGGTGCTACTGCGACTGGCAAGTCGTCCGGGCATGTGGCAACCAGTGCTTCCTGCGACTCCTGTCATACCTCACAGTCAAACTGGAACTCGATCAACTTTGATCACGCATCTACGACAGGCAGTTGCGCCAGTTGTCATAACGGTTCTACCGCAACGGGTAAGTCGTCTGGTCATGTGACGACGAATGCCTCCTGCGATTCCTGTCACCTGTCACAGTCAACCTGGAATTCGATCAACTTCGATCACTCCTTAGTGACTGGCAGCTGCTCCAGCTGTCACAATGGCGCCACAGCGACAGGCAAGTCCGCTAACCACGTTTTGACCAATGCGGGTTGTGACAGTTGTCATGTCTCCCAGTCGACCTGGAGCGCGATCAATTTCGATCATTCGGCGGTTACCGGCGCCTGCTCAAGTTGTCACAACGGTGTGACGGCAACGGGTAAGACCGGAAATCACATTCCGACAACCGCGCAATGCGATACCTGTCATACCTCTCAGAGCACCTGGTCTTCGGTCCGGTTCGATCACACAAATGTGTCTGGGACTTGCTCCAGTTGCCATAACGGTGTCAATGCGGCAGGTAAGTCCAGCGGTCACATCCCGACAACCGCCCAATGTAATGACTGCCATACCTCAACCTCAAGTTGGTCCAGTGTCAGGTTCGATCACAGCGGCGTGAGCGGCACCTGTTCGTCCTGTCACAATGGGGTAACAGCTACCGGTAAGCCTGGGGATCACATCCTGACTTCCGCGCAGTGCGACAGTTGCCATACCTCTACCAGTAGTTGGAGCAGCGTTCAGTTCGACCACTCTGGTGTCAGTGGCGCCTGTTCCACCTGTCACAACGGTGTCACGGCCACAGGTAAATCGGCCACTCATATCCAGACGACGGCTCAATGTGACGATTGCCATCTCTCCACGTCAGTCTGGACGAATGTCCGCTTCGACCACAGTGGTGTGAGTGGTAGCTGCTCCACCTGCCATAATGGCGTGACAGCAACCGGCAAGCATTCAGGTCACATCCAGACCACCGCTCAGTGCGACGACTGCCATACGTCCATTACCACCTGGACCAGCGTCCGTTTCGACCATAGTGCAGTCACCGGCAGCTGTAATACCTGTCACAACGGCAGCACCGCCACGGGCATGCCTTCCGGCCACTTCATCACTACCGAGCAATGCGACAGCTGTCATACAACTACGGCCTGGTCTCCGACCCTAACCTATCGGCATAGCTCTGGAAGCTATCCGGGTGACCACCGTGCCAACCTGCTCTGTACCAGTTGTCACCGCAGCAACAGCCAGACGGTGACCTGGACTGATAATGCGGGCTATGCACCGGATTGTGCTGCCTGTCACGCTAGTGACTATGATTCGGGGCCCCATAAAAAGTATGAGAATCCAGATGTGAAATACTCGGTGAGTGATCTACGGGATTGCTCCGGTGCTTGTCATATTTACACCGACAGCTCCATGACAACGATAAAGGAATCTCGCAATGGTGAGCATCGGGTAAGCGACGGCAATTTTGACTGATGAGCTTTTACTTGCCTGGCAGCCTTCTCACAAATGAAGGTTGTCAGGAGGTGGGCTGAATAAGGCTTCAAGTCTCGGCAGGAAGTTTTTTGGGGTAAGTAGTGATCCACACAGACAAGGAGATCCTTAATAAGCCCTTCCTGGCTTTTTAGGGGTTCTCTGATATAGCAACCACAAGATAACAGGTAAACAGAGTGCAGACTGCAAAACTATCCATTTTTAATTGGCTGACAATCTTCATGTTGCAGTTGTTAATAGCTTCGAACAGCCAGGCAACCACCCGGACCCTGGATAGAATCGAGGTCAAGCTGGGTGATGAAGAAAACACGATTACTGTGCATCTGAATATCCCTGTGCGCTATGTCTCGCATGTAGTGAATGAGTCAGGCACCGAAGTCGATCTGCAGTTGCAGGTGATACAGACCCGGGATGTGGATATCAGCGATCTACTGGCGACCGATCAGCTCTCCTGGAATCCTTCTGCGGAGATGCCATTGGACAAGGTTGTATTTCGGGGACAGGCCGTGGGTACTTCAACCATGCAGGTATCCTTCGCCTCTCCGGTGAAAGACTTCCAGGTTCGCCAGGGTAAAAACTTCGATATCGTTGAGTTTGTGTTGAAGAAGAAGAAAAAGGTCGTGCAGGTGCCAGTCAAGCCGGCGCCAACCCCCGGTCTGCCGATCCCTGAACCCCGTCCACCCTTGACCTTCAAGGAGCTCCCACTGGTGATCTATGTGGTGAATCTGAGTTCGGAGCTGAACCCCATCGATTTCTCCGCAATCGCGCCTATTCCGGTGGACGACAGGCAAACGCTTTATACCACCCAGGTCATGGTCAAGGGGCGCCCCTGGTATCGGCTGCGGTTAGGTTTTTACCGCACTATGCAAGATGCCAAAGCCCAACTCAAAACCATGAAGAATTTCTATCCCGACGCCTGGATAGACCGGGCGGATGTGGAAGAGCAGCGTCAGGCCATGGAGTTGCCGGAAGGGGCGCCGCTTCCCGCTCCTGTGGAAAGAGTGGCCAAGCCTGGCGTCAGTAAACCAAAGCTGGCTCCGATAACACCGGCGGACCCTCGCCTGGCGAAGATGATGGAGCTGACCCGCCGCACCATGACTGCCGGTGAGTACGCCAAGGCGGTACGGATGCTGGAGGCGATCCTCGAAGAGCCGGACAACCCTTATGACAAGGAGGCAAGAGAACTGCTCGGGCTGGCCCGGGAGCGAAACGGTCAGATCGCCCATGCTAAGGCGGAGTACCGCACCTACCTGGAACTCTATCCGGAAGGTGAGGATGCCAAACGAGTCAATCAACGCCTGCTGGGACTGGTGACCGCAACGCAAAAACCGCGTGAACCCTTGCGCAAAGAGAAAAAGCGGAAGATGCAGGTTGAATGGGAGACCTATGGCAGTCTCTCCCAGAACTACCGCCGGGATGTGATCGACAGCCCGTTTGTCGAGGAGGAGGAGAGTGTTACACGCTCCGAGATCGAGACCCTTGTCGATCTCAACACCCGCCGGCGGGGTGAGGATATCGACATGCGGATGAAGCTCACCACCAGCTACATCCATGACATGCTGGATGAAGAGCAGGGCGATGGTGATGATAGCTCCCTGAGCGACGCCTACCTCGATCTCGAGCACCGCGGCACCCGGTCAAACATGCGTCTGGGACGCCAGCGTTTGCGCTCAAGCGGCGTGCTCAACCGCTTCGATGGGCTGGTGTTGGGCTACGAATTGACCCCGGATGTGCAGATCAGGGCCGTGGGTGGTTTGCCGGTGGAACGTTCCAAGGATGTCTTTCTGCATGAACACAAGACCTTTGCCGGCATCAATGGAGATATCTCGAATATCATCGAAAACTGGGATCTCAGTCTGTTCTTTATCGAACAGCGGGTGGACGATCTGATCGATCGCCGGGCTGTTGGTGGCGAGTTGCGCTATTTCGACCCGAAGCGATCCCTGTTCAGCCTGGTGGATTACGATATCCACTACGCTTCCCTGAACACCTTCATGATGCAGGGTAACTGGACGCTTGAGGATGAGACCCGGCTGTATATGAATCTAGACCACAGAAATAGTCCTGTACTGACGACCAGCAGCGTTATTGGATACTCCTACCCGGATCCAATTGATCCAAATGACCCGAATGACGAACAGACTCAATTGATAGCAGAAACAGTTGAAGAGTTGAAGCTGATATTCAGTGATGATGAAATCTACCAGCTTGCTGAAGATCGTACCGCAAAAACAAATACCCTTTCTTTTGGCATATCGCGACCTCTGTTTCCGACTCTACAGTTAAGTGGTGATGTCACCATTACCAACACCGGTGACACCGCAACGACTGATGGAACTGGAAATGAGTACTTCTACACGCTGCAAGTGATAAAAAATGATCTGTTGAAAGAGGGGGATATCGGAATCTTCAGTCTGCGCTACTCAGATGCGAACACCTCGAACACGATCAAGCTGAGTGCAAGCAGTCGTTACCCGGTCACCAACTTCTGGCGCTTCAATCCGAAATTCAGTGTCTCCTACAGAGAGAATGAGGGCAGTGATGGTAATCGTCTGATGGTCAGTCCTTTTCTCCAAATGGACTATCGCTTCCGCAAGAGTATCACCATCGAGTTTGAGGCCGGTATGAATTGGTTCGAGGAGGATGATGGCAATGAGGTTACCAACTTTACGGATTATTTCTTTCTGGCGGGATACCGTTGGGATTTCTAAACCCGTAGTCAGTCTTTTCTGCATCCAGGCCCTACAGGGGCCTGAGATGCTTTTTTAGCCACCTTCCTTCAATTATCCCAGCTGATCAGATAACGCTCATTGCGGCTGTTTTGCACAGACTGTTCGTGCATCCTGGTCTGTTCAACTAGTCATATAACCTATAACCTAGGGAAATCACGTACAGCCGCCATGCGTAAATAGTGTTATGTTCGTGCCACTAATCAAGGATTTGAGCGCCAAGAAGAATAAGAAATAAATAAAATACTTACGGTGTTGGGTCGTTTTTTTCCAGCAAAAATATGATGTTATGGTGTCGGATAAATTTACAGTTGAGTTGAGTGATAGAGCTGTGGAAGCTTAAAAAAAATATAATCACCAACCAAAACAAGGATGAGTTAATACCTGGCATTGACATTGCATATCTACTAACTGTTGATTTTCCGAAGTTATGAGGGTCAGTTTTTTCTTAATTATAAAATTAGAAAAAATAAAAATTTCAATAATTCATGTTACCGAATGAAGGGGCGTCTAGGTGCAAGCTAAGTCTGATTTTTATAACCGGGGTGAAGTATCCAAGTTTCTTCAACTAGAGAGCAGGTTTAGAAAAGTTGAGCTAAAAAGCGGGTACAAGGCAGATGTGATGCATATTACGCAATCACCGCGTAACGTGCAGGCAGATGTTTTTGAGGATAAGGGCTCCTCTCCATCAGAAACCGGAAGCCAGGGTAGCGTCAAGCTGATGGATTTCCAGGAGCTGGAAAGAAAACGAATTTCCAGAGAGTTACACGATGGACTGGGACAACTCCTGACCAGTATCAAACTGCGGGTACAGCAGTGTGTCTCTGAACTGGAAAATTCGGGTAAGTCAGAAGTGCTGGGCGATGCATGGGACTCAATGGAGCAGATTCCCACGCTGGTGACTGAAGCGATTCAGGAAGTGCGCAGTATCTGCTCCGCACTGCGTCCTGCAATGCTGGATGACCTGGGTGTACTGGCGGCAATCACCTGGCAGTGTCGTCAATGCCGTGAAACCATGCCGCGACTGAAGACAGAGGTGGATTTCTTCCTGGAAGAGTCCGAGATACCCGAAGCATTGAAGACGAACCTTTACCGGATCGTACAAGAGGCATTGAACAACGCGCTGAAATACTCCGGCGCCGATGTGATCCGTGTGAATATGCGCAAGGAGCAGGGTACTCTATACCTCAGCATCGAGGACAACGGCAGAGGTTTTACGCATGATGACACCGGCGCGAAATTTACCAGTACAGGTATTGGCGGCTTCGGGTTGACCAGCATGCGTGAAAGGGCAGAGTCCCTGGGCGGGACGCTTATTATTGAATCCAACCTAAATATCGGTACGAATGTGCAGGTGGCCCTGCCGCTCGATGGCTCGAAATTCAGAAACTGATAATACCTTTTTCCATCGCATAGGTGGTTAGCGCAGAGACACTGTGAAGATCGAGTTTTTTCATCAGATTGGCGCGGTGCTTCTCCACCGTCTTGACGCTGATGCAGAGATAGGAAGCCATGCTTTTGTTGGTATGGCCTTCTGCGATCAGCTTGAGAATCTGCCGCTCCCGCTGGGTGACTGAATCCCATTTCGTGGCGGGTTCCTGGCTGTTTTTATTGGCCTGAAGATAGCTGTTAACCACCTTCTCGGTGATTTCAGGGCTCAGATAGGTCTTGCCGTTGAGCACGCGTTCGGCGGCGGCAATGAGTTCGGTCTGGGTGGCGTCTTTCAGGACATAGCCATTGGCTCCGGCTTCCAGGCTGGAGAGGACATACTCCTCTTCGCTGTGAACCGTCAGCACCAGGGCTTTGACTTCAGGATAGCGGTCCCGAATATCCTTCACGGCATCGATGCCGCTCAGCCCCGGCATACTCAAATCCATGATAATCAGATCAGGTTTGAGTTCGGCAACCCGGCGAATTGCGTCGCGCCCATTGTCGGCTTCTCCGACAACTTCAAAGGTGGGATTGGACTCCAGAAGCGCCTTGAGACCCGCCCTGAGGATGGTGTGATCTTCAGCGATAATGATTCTTTTTTTATCCATCTACTGTGTACCTACCTGGGGTGGTGTGTTTGCTTAGTTGAAAATTAAGATGAATCTACCAGGTTCGAGTCATATCTTAATTCCTGTCACTGTAAGCCTAGCAGATGTCTCAGTCTGGCAGGAATAAACCGTAATGCAGGTAACTATATGGTTACAAAGGAAAAAAATTCTAATCTTTCAAGCTGATGCAAGTTGGGGAATTTAACGATTTTGTGGGATATCACACACAATTTGTATTAATCACCGTTATATCCCAGTTTTTACAACCCTACCAGTCTCCTACACGATTATACCTATCAACTTAACCTCTGTCCTGCAATGCTCAAGGTAGGGCTGAAACTCGGTAAAAGTCGTAATTCAACCCCAGGTCATCTCTATATCTATTGCGTAAAGTTTAATGCAGGCAACTGTGAAAAAGCGTCAGTTGTTGCTTTTTCATATTTGAGGAATGGGGAAACTCGTTAAACCGACCACAAATAAAGGTCTGTAGAGGAAAACATAATGAAACAGAAGAATAGATGGTGTGTAGGAGGTGCCGGCGTCAAGTGGTTTGTACTGCTGATGCTGCTGATAACCTCATCAATTGTAAGCGCAGCCAGATTCAATTTGAATGTGGTGGACAAGGCCGGTAATCCGGTCAATGGTTTCCGTTGGTTGTTGCAAGAGGATACAACCTTTCCGGTCGATCCTGCCAATCCGTCAACCAACCCGGATGAATTGCTCTCCATGAGCTTTCATGCGAGCAATCATCCGCCAGCGACAGCGGCGAACGACGGCAGAGCTCTGAGTGGTAACGAAGATACCGATGCCCTCACGGTGTTCAACGTCACGGAAGGCCGTTACTACGTCTCTGTGCTGCCTTATTCGGGTTACAGCATCAGTGGTAACAAGGTTCTGGTTCTGCCGAATGGTCAAGATCCGAATGATACATTGGACGACGTGACGGTAGTCGTGCAGAAACAGCCGATCCCCACCGCACAGATCTCTATCTATCTGTTCAATGACGACGCGCCCATCAATGGCTCACCGGACCTGCCGGTAGAAACCGATCCTGGGTTTGTACTGGACGAGAACGGTAATCCAACAGATGTACCGCTCCCAGGTCATGTGGACTGGACCCAGTTCCAGCTGTTTCTCGAGGAGCCTGCCGGCCGTTATGGCCATAATGGCGGCCAGGTGATCCAGGATGCCTTCGGCAATCCACTGGGCACGACATACCTCAAAGGTTGTGATGCAGACGGAAATGCCGACGCAGATCCCTTCACTGACTACGGTTGTTTTGATCCACTGACAGGAGAACTGACTGTTCTCTCTCCGGGTGACGGCACCCTGCAGTTCTCCGACGAGGGTTATCTCACCGTCGAGAATATCGCGCCGGGTAAATACGGCGTGGTGATCATCCCTCCGGGTAACCAGGGCTGGCAGCAGACCACCACCATCGAGGGCACCAAGGTTATCGATGCCTGGGTCAAGGCCAATGAGCCTCCGGTGTTTGTCGAATTCGGCCTGCCTGGACCCCATGTGTTTGTCGGTTTTGTCAAATCCACCGACGATGGTGGATTTCCTCCACTGCAGCCGCCTCTGGCGGGTGAGCAGGTTGCTACGGTTAGCGGAACGATCACCGACATGCACATGTCCCGTTCCCCCAACTTCCAGTTCTTCAGTGGTCGCCCCCTTCCCCAATGCTGGATCGGTCTGAATGAGACCACTCCGGGCGGGGTTTTGGGCAATGGTCTCTATGCAGCTCCCTGCGCCGGTGATAGCAGCTTCTCTATTGCCAATGTGCCTCCGGGTAGCTATCAGCTGGCCATTTGGGATGCCAACCTGGATGCGGTTTTCGCTGCTCAGCCGTTCACTGTGGATGAGACCGGTGGCACCTGTAACAATGGTGGCACCTGTAATTTTGGTGATGTGGCTGTCTTCAACTGGTTCGCCCGTCTGAATACCGCAGTCTTCAACGACGACAACCAGAACGGCTTTTGGGATGACACCGAAATCGGCATCGGTCCTGATAGCCAGGACGTAGGCCTGCGCTGGCGCGATGGCTCAATCTACCAGAACTTTCCCACCGACAACGATGGCCTGGCGCCTTTTGACGAGGTCTTCCCCTTCTTCCACTGGCTGGTGGCCGAGGTCAGCTTTGGCAACAAGAAAGCCACCGGTGCTACCTTTGTAATCGATGCCGGTGGCGAAGTCTTTGCTGATCAGGGCTGGGACTTTCCATCCTTCGACGAGATGACGCCCCAGCCTCAGGTTTGTACCCCAGCACAGTCTTTGGATCCTGAAGATCCGAATACCGGTTGTGTGGTCGGTACTGCTCTGGATAACCCGAACACTCTCAACAACCTTTCCCGGACTGAGACTGGTCAGGTGCTGACCACGGCCTTCCAGGGTTTTCTGGGCCAGACCAGCGTTATGCAGTTTGGTAAGACCGACTATATGACCTTTACGCCCTTGGATTTCACCCAAATGCCACCTTCTAAGTTTGTGGGTGAGAACGGCGGTATCTCCGGTATCGTCTACTACGCCACCGTGCGCGCCGAGGATGATCCTCAGTTCGCAGCTGCCGAGACCTGGGAGCCGGGTATACCTCGCGTACAGATCAATCTGTATGCCGATGGTGATGTGGACTGTTTCCCCACGGGTGATTTTCCGGCCAGTGACTGTGATATCGATTGGAATCAGAGCGGCGGTTTGCCTGATCCCGACGATGGCGTGATCGATGACATCAATGGGAACAGCCTGGTTGATTTGGCCGACGTGGACAACTATCCCCTGGGATGGGCCGAGGGTGGTGTAAAAGGTCTGGAAGACATCGACCACAACGGTGACGGGATCTTCGACTATGGCGATGCGCTGGCGGTCACCTGGACCGACAGTTGGGACGACAGCCTGCCCATCGGTTGTCAGGGAGAGAACCTGATCGACTTCGACCTTGACGGCAACACCACCGCCGAAGAGAACAGCCGCTGTTTCGATGGTCTGCGTAACTTCAACCAGGTTCGTCCCGGTGTGTTTGATGGTGGCTTCGCTTTCAACAATTATGACACGGCTGAACTGCCTGCCGTTATTGCTGACAAGCTGGCGCTTTTCTATGCTGACAGAGTCGCCATCAATCCCAATCTGCCCGCAGAATGGATGCTGCCTGCCGACTACATCGTCGAAGCGCCGACCCCAGCCGGTTATAAGTTGGTAAGAGAGCACCATAAGAATGTCGATTACGGTGATGTTTTTATCCCTTCCACCCAGGCCCTAGCGGCGACTTGTGTAGGTGACGATGTACTGGTGCCCGAGTTTCTGGCCATGGCGACAAAAGATGGCAGTGGTGATGCGTTGCAGCTCATCGATGGGGTTGAAGCGATACCTGCGCCTTTTGCTAACACACTACGTCCTCTCTGTGACCGCAAGCAGGTGCCTCTGTCATCCGCGCAGAATGCCGCTGCGGAATTCTTCCTGATGACCGACGTGCCGTTGATGGCCAACGCCTCTGGTGTGATCCTCAACGACCTGGCCAACGAGTTCAATCCGAACTCCCCGGCCTTCGGTGAGAAGTTTGCGCCGCCCAATGCGCCTGTTGCTTTCTATGATGCAGAGGGCAATGAAGTGTCGCGTGTCTACGCCGACACCTTTGGCCGCTACAACGCAGTGCTGCCTTCCACTTTCACGGCCAATCTGCCACAGCCTTCCGGTCAATCGCCCAACATGCTGGTCTCCTGCATGAACGACGCAGGCCCTGTGCCGAATCCGGCCTACAGTGCGGCAGCTGATCCTGATGGTGATGGCATCGACAGTAACGGTAATACTGCGACCATGATCGATCCTTTCTACAATCCGCAGTTCAGCCAGTTCTGTTATACCTTCCAGTACATGCCGGGTAACACCACCTATCTGGATACTCCAGTGGAGCCGATCGCGGCCTTTGCCGGCCCCGGTCAGTTCCCAGTGGACTGCGAGCGTCCGACTGATACCCCGATGATCAGGTTTGTCAAGCGTAGTGGCGCAAGGATCGGTCCTTTCGCGCTGCCAGGGCAGAGCATCGATATAGAGTCCATGGGTACAGATGTGATGGTGCCCAATCCAGAGTGGGATGGTGTTGACCTGGCCTTCAAATTTGTCGCCCGTGACTACCGCTTTGGACCCCGGAACCTGGTTGAACTGGAAGCCGCGGATGGCACGCGCACACCGCTCGTCTCCAAAGGAAATCCAAACCGCCTCACGGCTGATATTCCCAATGACATGGTGCCTGGTGAGTATCAGCTGGTGGTTACCAGTACCTACGGCGGTGGTCCAAATGCTGTATCCGTTGAATCGCCCATCAGCGTGACCCTGACCGTTGGTGTAGACATTGGTGGTGAAGAACGCGCCCCAAGGGCGACCTTCGATCCTCTTGCACCAACCCTGGACAATACCGCCGCTGTGTGGAGTGTTCCGCTTGACTTTGCAACCATTCAGGAAGCGATCGGTGATCCCACCAAGGGGCAGCCTGGTGTGGCTCCGGGTGACCTGATCCTGGTCGAGTCCGGTATCTATAATGAGCTGGTCATCATGTGGAAGCCGGTGAAACTGCAGGGTTGGGGCGCAGCCGCCGTCACCCTCAACGCCCGTCAATCCCCGACTGAGAAGATCATCGACTGGCGCACACTGGCGACCGTGCTCGATGCTGCAGGCCTGATCGACCGCTTGATCGGTCAGCAGTTGGCCCCGCTGGGCTTCCCTGGTCTGGCTGAGGCGATCTTCCCATCTGAAGAGGGCGCGGGCATCTTTGTCGTTGGTAAGCGGACCGGCGCCAGCCGCTTTCATGCACCGGCCAACCGCGGTGCGCGTATCGACGGTATCACCATCATCGGCGCAAGCCAGGGTGGTGGCATCGTGCTGAATGGTTTCAACGGTTTCATGAACATCAGTAACAACCGTGTGACCTCTAACTCAGGCATCTTCGGTGGCGGACTACGTGTGGGCCATCCCAACATCAGCCATGCTATCGCCGATGAGAATGACTACAACCTGCTTGATTGGCTCAATGTAGATGAGAACGAAGTAGGTGATGTGATCTACGACGACACGCTGAATGACCAGCTCCGTATCCACCACAACCATATCGCCCAGAATGGCAACTCCAACGGCACGGGTGGCGGTATCTCCATGCATATCGGTTCGGATAGCTATAAAATCCAGAAGAACTGGGTCTGCGGTAACTTCAGCAAAGGCAACGGCGGTGGCATCGCCCACTTCGGCCGCTCCAACTGGGGTCTGATCGAAGACAATTTCATTGACTTCAATGAGAACTTCAATCAGATGGTAGGCTCCGCACCTTCCGGCGCCGGACTCTTCATCGGTGGTCAGCCCGCGTTGCAGCCGGCGGCCGAGACCGGTCTGATGCTCTCTCCGGGTACTGGTCACGTCACGGTTGATGCCAACATCATCCGCGGCAACCTGGCCGGCGCTGGTGACGGCAGTGGTATTCGCATCGACACCGCCAACGGTCTAGATGTGGACCGCAGTCTGGGTGCCCGTGCTCCCTGGTACGACGTGTTTGTCTTCAACAATATGATCGACAACAACGTGGCCGGTGTGGCGGGCGCGATTTCCATCACCGACTCGCTGCAGGCGATTATTCGCAACAACACCGTGGCCAATAACGACAGTACCGCGACCGGTTCTCAGGCCTTTGATATCACCAACCCCAACCTCTCCATTCCCCAGCCGGCGGGTATAGTCTCCAGGCTGCATGGTCCGGTGATGTCCCAGTTGGTGAATCTTGACGAGACTGCTGGAGAGGTTTTTATCGATCCGGTGACGCTACGTCGTATTCCTGAGGGATCCCTGTTCTCCGATCCGGTGCTGCGTGACAACATCGTCTATCACAACCGTTCTTTCTACTGGACGAACTTTGATGACCCGGCGACTGCAATCACTGAGACAGGTCTGGTTCCGGCCACCTGCCTGGATCCGACAGACCCACTCAACGATCCGACCTGCGACGTGACTCTGGTGAACGTGGATGAATACTCCAATGATCTGGGTGTGATGAGCGGTAAGGTAGAAACCGGTGATCTGCTCGATCCGGTCTTCTCGCTGCTGCTCGTCGATGAGCCTGTAGCGCGTCCGTTCAGCAACACCTTCATCACGGGTGATCCCGGGTTTGTCAACGCCTACTTCAACGAGAGTCGTGATGGCTTCCTGTTCCCCGAGTTCAAGACGCTGGCAACCGCAGGCGCCTTCGACGAGGGTGGCAACTTCATCCAGGTGGCCTTCGGTCCGCTCTCTCTGGTTGAGCCGGATGCCGTTGTGGACAATCCGGAAGGGCCTCTGTTCGACTACCACTTGGCTGCCGGTTCGCCTGCGGTCAACAACGGTGGTGTCACACCTGCAACCGGTAGATTGAGCGTGGATTTTGACAACGATCCACGCCCGGTAGACAGGGATATCTCCGATATCGGTGCTGACGAGATGGTGCCCTAACGGTTGGTGACATACCTGATATCCCCCTGAAGTGTATTCATCCCTGCCCCACTGGGGTAGGGATGAATACGGGGGACATTAGAAGATCACAAGGTTTCGAAATTAGGCAGTTACAAAATTTCATGAGGAGTAACGCCAGATGAAAATATTTACAAAAAAAGCCCTTAGCGGGGCAATAGCAATCGCATTGCTCGGGATGATGGGAAGCGCTGGTGCTGTGGTGAATGTCCAGTGCAAAGGTGATACGGATGGTGACGCAGTGATCGATTCGCCTGATCCTGACCATCCGAATGCGAAGTGTATGTCGCTGATTGCGGGTGACAGCTTCGCCGTCATGTCAGACACCAATCCGCTGTATATCTTTGGTTTTGGTGATCAGACGGGTACGCTCCCCGAAAACCTGATTGCTGAGGGTATCCTGGATGCGGAATGGTCCGGACCCACCATTGAGTTGGATCAGGGCGACGAGTTCTGGTTGAACCTGACCAATGTGGGTACGGTGATTCGCCCCGATCTGTTCGATCCGCACACCGTTCACTTCCACGGCTTTCCGAATGCCGCCACCGTTTTCGATGGCGTGCCGGAGGTCTCCGTCTCCATCAACATGGGCGCCACCCTGACCTACTACTACAACATCGTGGAGCCGGGTACCTACATCTACCACTGCCATGTGGAAGCGACCGAGCATATGGAGATGGGCATGTTGGCCAATCTCTACGTGCATCCTGCACAGGATGCACTGGGATACGATGTCGACGGCAGCGGGGCGATTGATGCTACAGAACTGGCAGCCACCCAGGCGACTCGTAAAGGCGGCGCCGCAATCAATCCTGAGGGTTATGTTTACAACGATGGTGATGGCACCACCGGCTTTGATATGGAGAAGGCTCTGCAGTTCGGAAGCTTTGACTCGGATTTCCACGATGCCAGCTTGTTCGTCCAACCTCTGCCTTTCGCCCTGATGGAGGGTAACTATCCGCAGATCAACGGTCGTGGTTACCCGGACACCATCAATCAGGCGCCATTGCCCGCACCCGTGGATGATGCCTCAGGCAAGGTCACGGGCAATCCCGGTGAACTCTTGAACAATGGCACTCCCACTCAGCTGATTGACTCGGCCATCACCATTGATCGGGCAGTGGAAGGTAACCGGTTGTTGTTAAGGCTCTCAAACGTAGGTCTCGACCGCTTCTGGACCTTGACTGCACCGGGTCTGAAGATGCAGGTGGTTGGCACTGGAGCACGTCACATGCGTGGTCAAGATGGCAAGAATATCTACCGCACCACGGCTTCTGTGAATTTCGGCGGCGGTGAAACCCACGATGTGATCATCGACACCACCGATGTCGCAGCAGGCACCTACTTCCTGCATGCCACTGAACTGCATCAGATGAGTAACAAGACGCAGTTTGACGGCGGCATGATCACCGAGATCGTCGTTAACTAAGCCGAGCCAGCTAGGAGATAAATAAAATGAGAAAACTACTCAAACAACCTGGACGGCTTATGGGCGTCCTTCTGTTGGGTATGGCGTGCGCACTGCCTTGGACGCAGTCACAGGCCGCCCATGATATCCGCGGAATAACTCCGCAAGCGGATGGCAGTTTCAATCTGTATGCCTTCCCCTTCAATATGAACTTGCCGGAAGGCACCAGCCTCTACATGTGGGGCTTTGGTGACATGAACGGTGGTACAGGCGCAACCCACCCTGAGGGTGTGGGCTATAACCTGCCCCAGTACCCGGCGCCAACCCTGATCGTGACTGAAAATCAGGATGTCACCATCAATATGACCAACTATGGTGTGCCCAATCCGGTCTCCATCGTGATCACCGGACATCAGGTGACCGCGACTGGTGGGTCACCTGGACTCGTGACAAACTCCTCTGAGAATGGGCAGATGGTCAGCTATTCCTTTACCGCCGGCAGCCCTGGCACCTACGTCTATCACAGTCTCGACGGATCTAATCCCGGTCTGCATGCGGAGATGGGTCTGCAGGGTGTGATGGTCGTACGTCCGGCCGATTATGACGCAGTGACTAACCGCACAGCTTACGGCGCCGGTACCGGCACCGACTACGAGCAGGAGAATCTCTACCTGATGACCGAGATCGATCCTGATCTCCACCTGCAGATGGAGAAGGGTCATTTTGCCCACTTCACCAACAAGGATCGTTACGCCAAGGTCTGGTTTATCAACGGCCGGGTCTTCCCGGACCTGTTCCAGGGCGACTACAACACCCTGTTCCCCAATCAGCCCTATGAGTCACTCGTCATGGCCCATCCGGGTGATAAAGTCCTGGTGCGCAACGTGAATGCCGGACAGGATTCCCACCCGATGCACTATCATGGTGAGAATCTTCGCTTAATTGGCCGGGACGGCAAGATGCTGAGTTCCGATGGCAACACCTCCGATCTGGGACGTTCCGACAACACCCTCAATTCCGCGCCCAAGCAGAGCATCGATGCGCTCTGGACCTGGACCGGTAAGGACCTGAATTGGGATATCTACGGTCACGATACCGCCCACGTCTGTATCGATAATGACGGTGACGGCTTTGGCGATGAGGCTTTCGGCTCAACCTTCGAGCATGAATACTGCCCAGACCATGGAAAAGTACTGGCTGATTTGGTGAGCCTGCCTGGCGTGGCCGATCTGACCCTGGGTGGCTGGTGGAGTGGTAGCCCATTCCTCGGTGATACCGGCGATCTGCCTCCGGGTGAAGGTGGCTTGAATCCCTTCGGCGGCTACTTTCTAGTTTGGCACTCTCACGCGGAAAAAGAGCTGACCACCTTCGATATTTTCCCTGGCGGTTCCTTGGGTGCAGTTGTCGTGCTCCCGCCCGCAATTGCAATTCAGTAAGTGGGGGAGGGAACGACAATGAAAAGGTTTAATACAATGAATATTAGAATAAAACCGATTGTTGCAGCCTGCGCTCTGGCGCTGGCTGCCGGGCCTGCATTTGCTACTGTGGATGTCTATCTCGCGGCCAAGGCGTATACCAAACAACTGCCGATGGCGGATGGGACTCCGGTTGATGTGCCCATGTGGGGCTATGTGGATGATCCTGCTGGGGCTTGCTATAACGCTGCGACTGTCGCAGACAGACTCACATGCGTAAACGGCTTGCCAGATCCAACCTCGCCGGGACCCAGATTGACAGCTGGGGTTGGTGATAACGACTTCCGTATCTTCCTGTCGAACGGACTGCCTAGTCAGACCTCTATCGTGATTCCCGGTCAGGAGTTACCCTGGTCCAACAGCAACAATGGCCCGACCTGGAATGACGGGACAATTGGGCCACGTACGACTCTGACTCAGAAAGTGCGTTCTTACGGCCGCGAGGCAGGGGCGAATGGCGGCCGGATGTCCTACCGCTGGACCAACTTTCGAGTGAATCCGTTTGCTAACCCAGGCACCTTCATGTATCGCTCGGGCACCAAACCCCAACTGCAGACCTATATGGGACTATATGGTGCTGTGACGAAGAACGCGGTCGATGCGACAGCGACAACACCGGCAGAAATATATTCTGGTGTTTCTTATGACAACGAGATTCCGCTCTTCTACAGCGACATCGATCCGGCGCATAATGCTGCGGTAGCTGCTGGTGATACTACTTACTCACCCATCGAATACCATCCCAGCTGGTTCCTGATCAATGGCGAACCCTATGTGGATGGTATGGCCGCAATTTCTGCGGGCGTTGCCGGTGAATCCACCCTGGTGCGTTTCCTGAGTGCGGCATCTGAAAAGCATGTGCCCGTATTCCAGGGCCTGAGTGGCATGATCCATGCTGAAGACGGTATCCAGTATACCTGGCAGAACCAAGGCGGTGCTTTTGGCGGTTTCGCGCCGCGTGAGCAGTACTCCGTTGGCCTGCCACCGTTGAAGACCAAGGA
>JBDLIT010000046.1:0-27649 GCA_039714735.1 Pseudomonadota bacterium | reverse complement strand
TTGGATAATCGCATCATCTTAGAAAACGGTGATGTCACATGTATTTCTTGTCACTCCTTAAAGGATACTTCTACTAGCAGACATGAAGGAATGATGAAAACGAGTGTTACAACAACAGAAAATCAGTATTTATCGAATTGTACCGCGAAAAAGAATGATTTCACTACTGGATCAAATATAACAACGCTATGTCTCTCTTGTCATGCAATGTGAATGAATAAGGTTATTAGGTACAAATCTCAGCAACCGTATTTTCACCCCCATCCTAACCTTCCCCCTCCAGGGGGAAGGAATCAAGCATTGCTGTCTGCTGAGCTTTGTACCTAATCACCATTCTCTATAACCCACCATTCAGCCCAGTCTTTTCTGCACTTCTCGCCACAGATTCTCATAGGCCTTCCAGGCCGGGCTGCGTGGTGCAAACTCTCCCACCGGCATGCGGTGTATACCCATTTTTTCCACATCGCTGGCGTAGGGGATACGAGTCTCCATGAGCTCATGGCGGGTATCCGGTAGATTCTTCATGACATCCAGATGCATGCGCTTGCGCCGGTCCACCATGGAGAAGAAGGGCATCAGTTCGAGACCAAGAATACGATGCCCCTCGAGAAAATCGAGCAGTTGCTGATAGGTCCTGAGTGACAGCGTGGTTGGGATCAACGGCAGCAGAAGACCGTCAGCTGCGCGAAAGATATTTTCCGAAACCAGGGAGATACTCGGCGGACAATCGAGAAAGACATAATCATACGCCATGGACAGCGGACGCAGCAGTCTCAGCAACTGTTTGGTCGGCTTCTTGGCATCCTCCAGTTTGAGGTCCATATTGCGGTAAGAGAAATCCGCCGGCAGCATATCCAGATTATCGAAGTCTGTTCCCTTCACCAGACTATCCAGGTCATGTTTGCCATTCAGCAGCCCTTTGCTGCCTCCCTTGACCTTTGCCTTGATCCGAAAATAGTAGGTGGCGGCGCCCTGCGGATCGAGATCCCACACGATGGTTCGGTAACCCTGTCTGGCCGCCAGATAGGCCAGGTTAACCGCGGTAGCCGTCTTACCCACTCCGCCCTTGATATTGTATACGCCCAGGATATGCATTATTTATTTCCAAAAAGTTTCTTGAAGGCCTGAGCATTTTCCTCGTCGGTGAAACCGCTGAACAACGCGGCGAACTCCTCTCTGGCCTGTTCCTGCCGATCCAGCAGATTGCCCACCAGGATTCCCATGGCCATCAAAGAACGTGCGGGTGCGCCTTCTTTCAGCATCTCATCCCCAAAGGATTCGATGGCCTCTGCCTGTACCTGCAGATCCTGAAAGTCCCCCAGGTTATCCAGCAATACCTTGAGTATCTTGATCAATCCGGTGATCTCCGGCTTTGGATAGAGGCTCTGAAAAAACTCCATCAGGTAACGCAGTTTCTTGCAATCCTTGCGCAGGTCATGCATCGACTCCGCAGCAGAACCGGGCTTGATCGCCTTGCCGTCCTTCAACACCCTTTTATAGATCTTGAAGATACGTTGATCGGCCAGCCTGGCAATCGGTTGCACCGCATTCGGCTGGAATGAGATGTTTTCGACGGGCTCTTCGAGCCACTGACGCCACTCTTTGATCAGCTTGCGGAAGTGGGGTGAGTTGAGTTTACGCACCAATTCACCCTGCGCCTTTTTATGCTGGGCCAGCAGAAAGTCCCAAAAGGGTTCCAGGTCCGGCCTGACTTTGGCGGGCAGACTTGTTTGATAGCCATCGAACTTGAGCAGGTAGACATCCATATCCCGGGTGGGCCCGGTCACCTGTCCGAGCCAGGCAAAACCTTTCTTGAATTGCGCCAGATCCCTCTCATCGAACACCCCTTTGATCTGACTCATGGCGGAGCGGCTGCGGCGGGTCGCCACTCTCAGGTCATGCAGAAACTCGCTGTCGAGGTTGGCCTTGGCGCCAGCGATATTGACTTCCAGGGTATGCAGGAGACTCAACAGGATCTGCTTCTCCGTCACATCGCTCCGACTCTCCGGATTGAGCCGGTAGTTGAGTTTCGAGCTGTAGTCCCCGGGCCGCCTGCCGATTTCGGTCATCGCGGATTCGAAGAGGCTGTGCGTCAGGGGCTTCAAACCCAGTGACTCGAACTCAGCCTGCATTTTACTGAACGGCTTTTCGTAACCTCTGATGGGCTTTAATACAACCCGACTGTCGAGGGGACCCGTCTGTTTTCCATCCGGTGATGAATATTGACTGGACTGCATGATCAGCCGCAGGACTGTTTTCTCATCGTCATTGAGCACCCGCAAGGTTTGCCATTGCTGCTCAACCCGCACAAACGGCAGCAATGTCCGCACCTCCAGCGCTTGGGCAAGGCGCTCCCGCATGGGGCCATCGGGCAACTCCGAGGGAAATCCCGGCACTGACTCAACAGCAACGCATGCCTGCTGTTCCCCACTCTTATGCTCAACCCAACAGAGCCGGTTTCCCTGCGCTGTCTGCTCAAACACCAGCTCAGCGCCCACCTGCCAGATCTGCCACTCGAAACTGTCCAGGTAGAGCTGCTTGACCTTGCCGGACTCAGCCTCAACAAAGTGACTGTAATCGGCCAGCTTTGCTTTCAGCTGTTCCAGGTCCCACTCATCGGGCAGCTGGTATTGGATGGATTGCAGCATCATAGGTCTGTTCCTCTGAGGATCAGCCCGGATTATCTGTCAGGCCGTTCACGTTGAGAGATAGCTTTAATTCTTGTAGTGCGTAACAAAATTGTAACATTTCTTTCAGCGATGGGAACCAGACTGTTCTGCACTGATTCAGTCCGAGTGGTATGACTACAGGGGGTCGGCACCCAGCGTACCCACCAATGACTCCAGGTAAGCTGCATCCTGTACCGCTATCAGGCGTTTTTCCGCTTTCTGCAGGCGATTAGGGATATCCAGGCTTTCAACCAGGTCCGCGTAACCGGGACGCGTCAAAAATTCCTGCAGATTCTGCACATGCCGTTGATAGAGCTCAGTTTCACGCTGCTGCCTGATCTGCAGGCGTTGCGCATACCAATCCGATGCAAGCAGATAGTCCCGGGTAAACATGCTGCGAATCTCAGCATCATGCACGGTCTTTCCCTGATACTCACCCTCGGCCATGATGTAGAGCAGCGCCTTCAGCGGAGGACAGGCGTCCTCCACGCTCCCGTCATCCAGGTACTGCTGAGCGACCCGTTGCTGGGCCTCTACGATATTATCGATACCATCTACGAATACCGCCAGACCCTGGGTCTCAGGCTTGAGAATCGCCTCGGTCAACACCGTGTTGGCGTTGTCGAAAATCTTGCCCAGGAAACCGTGCACGAAACGGTCGGTAATCCGATAACCGAGACGGCTCGCCAGCACTGTTCTGCCTTCGAACTCGAAATCCTCCAGCGGCTCCAGATAGCCTTTTTCGATGAGGAAACCGGGATCACGCTGATCTTCCTGCAGACGCGCCCACACCTCAGGGATCAGCAGGCTGATGTCATGGTCCACCCGTACATTGGGCCCGATATGCCCGGCGGAGCTGGAGAAACCGGGATAACCGGTCAGGATGTAAGAGACCAGCGCATTGTTCAGGTCCGCGGTGGCCCGCAGGGCGTTGAACGGTCCCTTGGTTAGCGCCCCCTCGCTGCCGGCTCCGGTGGTGGAGGGCGACTTGCCGGTCAGGCTGCAGATAAAATCCATGAACAGCTCGGGCAGTTTCTGATAGTGGATCGGATTGTAGACCGCCAGGGGACGGATGCCCGGCTCCGGCGGGTTGTTGCGCCGCCCAGCCAGCACCGCATCCACGGGATGACAGAGCGATGTATTCAATGGCAATTTGCGGTGGAAACGGGCGCCCATCTCCGCCACGTATTTACGCACCGGATTGACCAGGTCCGGCCGGGTTTGCAGATAGCGCGGGTTCTTGCTCGGTTCGCCATCCACCAGGCGCGGATGGGCGGAGGAGACCACGTATCCCTTATGTTTGTCGTAGGCCACCTGCAACAGGTCCCGCATGGGTCGGGTGAAATTACAGAAAATCAGTACATCCTCGACTACGGCTGACAGCTTGTCGCCCCTCAATGGCTCATAGTTGGCGAGGAAGTTCCCCGGCTGGGCCATATCGAATTCAGTCTGTTTGTCGAAACCGGGAATGACCGCATCGTCAGGACGTTGGAAGAGGCGGTATTCACAATTTCTCGTGAGCTTCAGACTCTTCGCGTCCTGCTTGATATCGTCACGGCAACCTGCCAGGCATTTGGCGCTGACGACCACAGAGGCGGTGATGTCATCCTCCATCTGGATCTTTTCCGTAGCGATAAAATCCTGCCGCACCTTGAAGATCCGCCACTCATTCCGCTCATCGAAGCCCACCCGCAGATAGGAGGCGATGATACGGCGGTTCATCATTTTCAGTTCATGCCCTTCCGCCCCATCGATTTCGTCCACGGACAGATAGCGCCGCCAGTCACTGCCCCAGGACCCGCGATAGAAGCGCTTGATCATGAAGGCCAGGGCCAGAATGCGCGGTGGGATCGAAGTGACCCATGCGTTGTGCTCATCGGTAAAACTGGGGGACGGGGTCAGCAGCTTGATCACGGAACCCAAACTGCGATCCTTACTCAGGGGCTTGCGCGTCGGATCCCGGTCTTCATGTTCGAAACCGGATTTGAAACGGACGGAATAATCCCTTTCGTAGATCTCTTCCACCAGATCCAGATCCTTCTGCAGATTGTCCACGAACAATGGCCCAAAGATCACCGCGTCATTCAGGGACTTAGAGATTTCCGACTTGCCACCGCCGGATACGGTGCTCGGTTTGTGACAGAAGGTCCCTTCCGGATCGGTGCCGATCAGTCGCCAGGAGGGTGCGCCCGGGTGTTTTTCCATCTCCACCTTGTAGCCATTGGGTTGGACATAGATCTTGCCGGGCTGCAAACGGATATGCCGGCTGCCGCCATCCTGCACCCAGCTGATCTTCTGCTGTTCCAGATCCATGCGCAGATCCTGCGGCACGTAGATCACTTCGGGGTGCTGCTTGTCGATGGCATAGCCTTCGGGCTGCACGCGCATGATCTCGCCATAGCGCTCGGCCACATCCTGAAAGCTATAACCCGGCTCGCGGGTGCTGGAGTCGACACCATATTCGATACCGTGATTACGCCGTGGAAAGGCCAGCGCACCACCGGCGTGCTCCTCCTCTGCCAGACCGAACAGATTGGCGGCGTAGCCAATCTGGGTCTTGACCTCTTTCTTGCAATAGCCGTAGTAATTGTCGGCGATCAGCGTCACGATCACGCCCCGTTCATCACGGGCGGTGAGCTTGAAGGCCTGACCATCGTTGTAGAGTTCGGACTCATCCTGCCAGCACATACCATCAGTGCGCTGACGCTCGGTCGCATCGTCCCAATGAGGCAGACCCACCCCCCGTTTGGTGAACCGGGTCAGATGCGGCGCCAGAATCACACAGCCGCTGTGCCCGCTCCAGTGATCCACATCCAGACCGGCGTCGAATTCCGCCAGGAAAGGGTTGCCGCCATTGCCGAAGATACTCTCGACGAAATCCAGGTTGCTCACCAGGTTACCCGGCGCGAAAAAGCGTATCTCCATACTCTTCGCTTCATCCACCCCTGGAATCGCCGGACAGATCACCGGTCGCAGCAGCAGGGAGATAAACATCTCCGCCGGTTTCGGCCGCCTCGAGGCGAACGGGATACGCAATAACTCGGCTGGAGGCCGTAATGCCTCTTCGAGCAGGCGCGCAAAGGCCTGCTTGGGGACCGCCTTCTTGTCACCCGGTACCGGCAAGCCCCCTTCCGCAATGTGGAACGAGCCTTTGGTGGTGCGGCGGTCGCTGGCGGGGTTATTCAACACCCCCTGCCTGACCCGGTAGCTGGAAACGATATCTGAATGAAACTCATCCTCGCCCAGTGGCAGGGAGAGTTCCCGGGCTATCCCGTGCCGATCTAGCACGAAGGTCATATTCGGTAATTTCGGCGCCGTTTCGCAGGCATCTTCGAGATAGTGATCAAGAAAAGCCTGGATACGGCGATCCGCGGGACAGAGATAGTCTGTCAGCAGGCGATTTTTCTCACGGTAGCTCTTGAGCAGGTCATTGGCGGTGTGCAGAAAACCGTCGCCGCCACCGCCCTCAGTAATCGGTTGCCCCGAGGAGGCAAGCTTCAGATTAATGTAGAGGTGTAATTTTTTTTGCTTCTTTTTCGAGCTGCCGGAAGATTTCGTAAAGCCCAGGGAGCGTTCCAGATTCATTTATCGATCCTAATATGCCATTGATTTTCATTACTTCATCCCGCCCTGACAAGGGCCTGGATTCAAGCAAACGGAGTATTATATAAGAAGCGCCGATCAGTACAAAGAAACCAATACGCTCGGTTTCCTGGCCTATCTTCAGAATTTCGCGCTCATTTTGTACACGCCTGAATCAGCTCGATTCAAGGCTCTTGGAGGCGATTTCAAAGACATCCCTGGAGAGGTCGGGCCGGGCCAACACCCGTTCAAACTCGGTCCTCATCAAAGCCTGTCTTTTCTCATCGTAACGTCGCCAGCGAGTCATGAGACGCAGCATTCGTGCAGCCACCTGGGGGTTGAGACCGTCAAGGGCCATCACCTGGTCAGCCAGGAAACGGTATCCCGAACCGTCCGATGCATGAAACCCGCTGACATTGGCGCTGCAGAAGACTCCAATCAGACTGCGCACCTTGTTCGGATTTCTCAAGGAAAAGGCCGGATGTCCCATCAACTGCTTTACCGACTGCAGGGCGCCGGGCAGTTTGGAGTTGGCCTGCACCGCGAACCATTTGTCCATGACCAATGGGTCATCTTTCCATTGCGCCTCGAAGTCGGTCAGGGCCTGGGAGCGTTCAGGACAGTTGCAGTTCGCCAACGCACTGAGCGCCGCCATCCGGTCGGTCATGTTGCCGCTCGACTCAAACTGCTCCATGCAGAGCCCGCGGATCTCGACATCATCCAGTAGCATCAGGTAATTCAAGGCAAGATTTTTCAGGCTCCTGCGAGCGATGGAGTCCGGCTCGATAGCGTAGGGTTCGGACGCCTGATTGCCCCGATACACTTCGAGAAAATCGTCTTTCAACTCAGACGCCAAGCGGTGCTTCAGCCACTCCCGCATGGTCTGAAGACCCTCGACATCCACCTGCTCCATCTGATCACCGAGCACCGATTCGGATGGCAGGCTGAGGACCTCGACCAGCAGCGCCTTGTCGGTTGCTTCATCCCGCAAGGCCAGCCGAAAAGCCCTGACAAACCCTTCAGACAGGGAGGGTGCTTGCTGTGCACGACGCCCCTCCACCAGCTTGAGCAGGGTGCGTCTGGCGAGTGTCTGAGCGGCATCCCAGCGGTTGAACGGGTCCCGGTCATGGGCCATGAGGAACATCAGATCCTCATCGCTGTAATCGAACAACAGCTTCACCGGGGCGGAGAAGCCCCTCAGCATCGAGGGCACGGGTTTCTCGGTAAGTCCGACAAATTGAAATGAATGGCTACGCTGCTGCAACTCGAGCACCCGCTGGGTACCGGCCGGTGAACTCTCACCCTCCAGTTGCAGGGGCAACTCCCTGCCCTGCCCATCCAGCAGGCACAGGGTCAGGGGGATGTGAAACGGCGCTTTATCGGTTTGTCCGGGGGTATCCGGACAGGATTGGGTAAAGCTCAGATGATAGCGCTGTGATGCCTGCTCATAGGACGCCTCCACTCTGACCCGCGGCGTGCCGGCCTGACTGTACCAGCGCCGGAACTGCCGCAGATCCCGTCCACCGGCCTCCTCCATACAGCTGACGAAGTCATCGGTGGTCACCGCCTGGCCATCATACCGCTCGAAATAGAGATCTGTGGCCTTTCGGTAGACCTTCGGTCCGAGCAGATTGTGCTGCATACGCACCACCTCGGCACCCTTTTCATACACGGTCACGGTGTAGAAGTTGTTGATCTCCATATAAGAGTCGGGGCGGACCGGATGGGCCATGGGGCCTGAATCCTCGGCGAATTGATGGGCGCGCAGCAGACGCACGTCCTCGATGCGCTTGACTCCCCGAGAGCCCATGTCCGCGGAGAACTCCTGGTCCCGGAAGACGGTTAATCCTTCTTTCAGGCTGAGCTGAAACCAGTCCCGGCAGGTGATGCGGTTACCTGTCCAGTTATGAAAATACTCATGGGCGATGACCCCCTCGATACCCTGAAAATCCCGGTCGGTGGCGCTTTCAGGCTTGGCCAGGACAAACTTGGAATTGAAGACATTCAGTCCCTTGTTCTCCATCGCCCCCATGTTGAAATCGTTCACCGCCACGATCATATAGATATCCAGATCGTATTCCCGGCCATATTTCTGCTCGTCCCAGAGCATGGCGTTTTTCAGCGAGCGCATCGCATGGCCGCATTTGTCGATATTCTCCGGTTCGACATAGATGCGCAGGTCCACCTTGCGGCCCGAAGGGGTCGTGTGGCTGTCCTGCTGGTAACGCAGGTCCCCCGCCACCAGGGCAAACAGATAGCAGGGCTTGGGAAACGGGTCTTTCCAACGTACCTGATGACGCCCGTTATCCAGCTCCTGTTCCTGAACAAGATTGCCGTTCGAGAGCAGGACTGGATAGTGCTGCTTGTCGGCCGTGACGGTGGTGGCGAATTTTGCCATCACGTCCGGCCTGTCCAGAAAGTAGGTGATACGTCGGAAACCCTCGGCCTCACACTGGGTGCAGTACATACCGCCTGATTGATAGAGCCCCTCCAGGGCGGTGTTTTCATGAGGCCTGATCAGCACGCTGATCTCCAGGGAAAAACGTTCCGGAGGCCGCAGAATGGTCAGCGAGACGTCATTCAGCCGGTATGCGTCATCCGGCAGATCTCTGCCGTCCAACCTGATGGATTGCAGTTCGAGCTGTTCCCCATCCAGAGACAAAGCCCCTCCTCCACCGCTGGCATTGGGGTTTCGAACTATCTCGAGACGGCTGATGACCTGGGTCTGCCTCTCGTGGAGATGAAAGGTGAGATCGATGCTCTCCACCAGGTACTCGGGTGGCTGATAGTCTTTTAAATAGATAGTTTTAGGATTGTCTGTGCGCATGGGGTCATTTTGAAGGCAATTGAAGGTTCTGCAAACCTACTGTTTGAGCGGGATCAGCAGCGTGGAACTCGCTGGTTACTGCTGCTAGGATACACGTCTAGTTTATAAAATATTTTTCCCTGACTATACAAAAGGTTAGTCATAGCCATTTTTGACTGACCCCTGTTTACAATGAGGATGTTTCCGTATGCCAAAGGTGGTCATGTACACCACAGCAATCTGCCCCTACTGTGTCCGAGCCAAGTTCCTCCTGGAACACAAAGGCGTCGTCTTCGATGAGATCCGCATCGATACGGATCATGCCATCATGCAGGAGATGGTCAAGCGAAGCCAACGCAATACCGTACCACAGATCTTTATCAACGATTTTCATGTCGGTGGTTATGATGATCTTGCCGCGCTGGAAATGGCCGGACGTCTCAACCCACTGCTGGGCCTGCCGGAGGAAGACTGATCCCGATGGGTGGCAGTGAGACCAAGGTCAGGCTCGATAAATGGTTGTGGGCGGCGCGTTTTTTCAAGACCCGCCAGCTTGCCGCGGAAGCGATCAATGGAGGCAAAGTCCACCTGAATGAGCAGCGCACCAAGCCTGGTAAAGTGGTGAAGATCGGCAACCATTTGCGGATCCATAAAGGGTCTCTGGAGTGGGATATCGAGATCAAGACACTGGCCACTCAGCGACGCCCCGCGGTTGAAGCTCGCACATTTTATGAAGAGACTGAAGCAAGCCTCTTGCGTAGACAGGAACTTACCGAGCAACTGCGGATGCAAAAAGCCATGGAGCCACGGCCGCCGCGAGGTAAGATGAATAAAAAGGACCGCCGCATGATTCATCGTTTTACCGGCAAGGACAGTTGAAATGGACCAGGATGCATTTCGCCGCACTTACCGTGAGATCAATGAACGTTTCTGCGTCTATGAAAAAAGTATTTTGTCGCGAAAATGTACCTGTTCGAAAGCGAAAAAGCTTAATATCGCCGAACGTGAAGGCGTACATTGCACGTCCGACGAGGCCCAGGGTCAGTGTCTGGAATTTTTGGAGCGATTACGCCATCTCGCTCGCTTTACCCTGAAGTCGAATGATGAAAAGGCGGTTCTGCCCCACGGGAAAGCGATGCGCCTGCAGGTCGGGGGTCTGTGTGGTCTGTTTAAAGCTCTGCATGAAGACCAGCCCATCCCGGATACTATCGATGATGTGTTTAGCCTGATCAATCAGGCGCGGGACGATTTCGATGGGCTGGATAATCTGCCCTATCAGCCCCTGATCCAGCAGGTCGCCGCCTACAAAGGCCGACTAAGATCGAAACTTAAAACCTGAAGCTGCCCGCAAGCACCCTCAAACTTATCGGGTTGAGCTTTCATTCAATTTGGTTACTCTCTGAAATTTATCCCGTACTTGATTCAACTGAAATAGAGATTATTTCGCTCTATTTTTGTCCCTGCAGCAATAAGAGCATTTCAACCAGCGGGGTGGATACCGGTTCCAGCTTGCGCCGCATCAGGCTGCCGATGGCATCGGTCCGGCGGAAGATTGGTCTGAGCACACCGTAGCCCAGCCCTGACAGCACCCGCAATGTCTTGACCGCATCCCGCAGACCTTGGGTGGCGGACAGGCAGGCGGCCAGTTGAGGATCGGTCTCAGGGTGCATGACTCGATTTTCCGCTTCCTCAATCAGTTCGTCCAAGATCAGGTCCGGATTGCCTTCGGGCCGGAGGGATGCGAAGTCGTTGCGTAGCACTTCCAGCAGGATGGTTACCACATCCTGGTTAGCGGGTTTTTCCATCACTCTTATTACTGTCTTAAGGAAGGTCTGCCCTGCAGGTGAACAGACTCGGAGCAGTGCCTTTGCATACGGATTGTCCGCGGCGGCAAGCTCGGCAAGCGTCTGCCGGTTCTGCGCGGAGAGCTCCCGGGCCGGCAATTGATCGGGCAGGTCATCCGGGATGCTCGCCAGAAATCCCAAATAGTAGGTCGGCTTGCGATTGCAGCGCGTCCAAAGCTTTTGTTTCAGGGCCTCATCGATCAGACCGGGTTGCAGGGCAAGCCGCAGACTTTCTACAATAATCTCAGGTTCGGTTTCAAACGGCAGATATTCGATGAGGAAATTTGCCAGCTCCGAACCCATCTGGCCTTTGACAATCGCTTGATTTTGCAACATTCGGCGAGCATTGTCCGGGTCCTGTAAAGTCCACCAGGCACGCCTTGCCAGTTCATCGGTCAAACCCGCTGCGCAAGCCACTGCCACCACGGCTTCCGGCTCCCCGAGCAGCAGCAGGTGCTCGAGGTTTTCATCCCGAGTCTGGCCCATTCTGGTCCAGCGTTGCAGATAGACCGGATAGCCCCCGGACGAACCCAAGACATTACCCGACAGAAGCTCACGTATAATCCGCAGGTATTGGTCATCCCGGCAGGTGGGGTTGAGGGATATTTTGGCTTCGCCTTTGTCCAACAGTCCATACAAGGTCATGCTGGACTCATCGATTCGTATGGCCTGGGGTTTGTTGGCCAGCAGGACGTTCAGACGCAGTGAATCTTCGCTGGATAGTTCCATTCTAAGTGATAATCTCCAGTGACAGCTAGGAAAATGCCACCGGTAAAACTACGGCCATTGCAGATTGATTAGACAGACTTCAGCCAGTCAATTGGTCATTGGAGAGTAATTGGCATCTTTCGGATTGATGAATATAAACTGCTTCTCACCATCGTCCAGTTCTGCATAGTCCATTGTGGTTTCGTCCAGCAAAGGCATCTGTTCCGGTTCCATGATGATCGAGATTCCCTCTGAGTCAAACTGGATGTCGTCTTCCTTAGCATCATCGAAACCCATCAGATAGTCAAAGGTGCCATCCTCTTTCTGGCGTGCCGCAAAACGCAGAGCCATCCCTTCTGTACCGCCTTGTTTAGCGGCCTGTTGAATCTGTTCTGCTGCTTGAGGTGTCAATTTAAACATCGGTTCTCCCATTATCACCTAGCCTGGTGTCATTTTTTTACATGCCTCAACGTGAGCCAGAAATCGGTCTACCCAAGGATTCGATCCTGTGCTGCGTCTGTGGGTATAGCTGGCAAGGAGGTTTTTGTAAACATAGCCATCATGCCTGCCATCAATTCCGGTTCCCCTTAAAACCTCATAGGCAAAATTGGCCGATGGACTGT
Organism: Pseudomonadota bacterium; assembly: GCA_039714735.1. Lineage (GTDB taxonomy): Bacteria > Pseudomonadota > Gammaproteobacteria > Chromatiales > Chromatiaceae > JASJBU01. The sequence continues at coordinate 15,417 of JBDLIT010000046.1, read as the reverse complement.
GTAATCCTTGCAGAGAGGAGTAGTGAAACTCGTGCGCACTAAAAACCTCTGGTTGCGAATCATCTGTTGCGCTTGACCAGGGATTGTGCGCCGTTTCTTTCAACTTAACATAGCCACGTCCTTGCGGCTTGTCATACATCACGGCATCCGCCGGAATAACACCGGCCATTTTACATTTTTTCTCACCCCAGGTCAGACTTCTTGCCAAATAGATCAGACCGCCACATTCAGCATATATCGGGCCACCAGACTCGATAAAGCCTGATATTTCATGCATTAATGTGGAGTTCATCTCTAACTCACGCATGGCTGTCTCAGGAAAACCCCCACCAAGAAAGAGGCCATCCACTTGTGGTAACGAACGGTCCTTCAGGGCATCAAAGGTGACCAGCTCCACTCCCAGTTCGCGGAACCTGTCCAGATCATCAGGATAGTAGAAACCGAAAACCTTGTCCTTAGGTATGCCGATCTTCAGGCCCGTATATTGTTTGGATATGACTTCAGTGGTCTCTGAGAATGTGTTCGATCCGGCAAGTGATAAAAATTTATCCAGGTCGATACTTTGCTTGACGGTTTCAGCCAATGTCTTGATCAGGGCTTCGGCATGACCCTCTTCATTGCTGGGAATCAGCCCCAGGTGTCGCTCATCGATGCTGAGCGCGGGGTCACTCTGCACTGCCCCGAGTATCCTCAGGTCAGTGTAGTGCTCTATGACCCGAACGAGTTTTGACTGATGCCTGCTCCCCCCAACTTGATTGAGGATCACTCCGGCAATATTGATTGCATTATCGAATGCCTGGTAGCCAAGCAGCAATGGTGCAATACCCCGGGTCATGCCCTTGGTATTGATCACCAATACAACAGGCACCCCCAGCAGTGCGGCCAGTGCTGCATTGCTGTTCGAGCCTTCTACATCCAAGCCATCATACAAACCCAGGTTGCCTTCTATCATTCCGAACTGTTTGCCGGCCATATGACGGGCAAACAATGCCTCTATCTCAGAGTGGGTCTGGGTATAAAAATCGAGGTTGTAACAGGATTTTCCGGACGCCGATGATAGCCAAAGCGGATCGATATAGTCCGGTCCCTTCTTGAACGTCTGTAGGGAGAGCCCACGGTCTCGTAAAGCACGGACGATACCGATCGACAGCGTGGTTTTTCCTGACGATTTATGGGCTGCTGAGATATATAGACAAGACACTGACACTGACCGCTAAAAAGAAAAATCCACCATCAGAAGCTGATGGTGGATTCACATGGATTAGCTCGTTTTATCCGCCGTCAAACGGCGAGCTATTAGCTCTCCTAATCCGGATCTTCGAGGGTTTCCGGAAAGACCTTGAACATACGTGCGCCGATGGCAACCATGGCCATGGCCACCGCGATACCGCCTACACCCAACGCGCCCTCGGCCAATGTCGGGACATAGGTATTCACAACACCATCGTAGAAGCTGCTTTCCAACACCTCCTTACCCGGGAAGATATTCATCGGATAGGCCTGACCACCGATGACAATCACGTAAATTTGGGAAAACCCGCCGATCAAGACCGCAACTGAGGCTGCAAAGATCGCCCAGCGGGACTTGTCGAAGGCTGGCGAATAGATCAGAAACAATGGGATGACCCCGCCAATAAGAACCTGGCCGAACCAGAACATCTGAGTGTAAACACCACCTTCGAGGAGAATGAAACGTTCTATACCATGGTGTTGCGTGGCATACAGATTGGTCAGGTTGAAAGCTAGGGTAAAGTAGAGCACCGCGCCCACGAAGACACCCAGGAGGTTTTTCAGTTTCGTCAACCTCAGTTCACCAATCCGGCGATCACTCCACAAATAAGCGGCTATCAGGGTGATGATAAAGAAGGCCAGTCCGTAGCTGAATGACATGATGACGAACATTGGGGCCATGATGGCGGCATCATAGGCTTCCCTGGCGACCAGGAACCCGAAGATCGAACCGGTACCCGTGGTCAATGCGATACGCCAGAAGAACGCCACGAATCCGAGCGGACGATAGAATTTATGCACACTCCGATCCATCATGGTCCAGAGGTAGACACCGACAATCGCAAAGAAGCCGGAGTAGAGTATGACGTTCCAGGCAAAGATCGATTTGAAGTTATACTGAGTCATGGCGATGATCAGCCGATCCGGTCGACCCAGATCGAGCAACAGGACCATCAGACCACCCGCCAGCAGGCCTATCGCCAAAAGGCTCGAGTAGCGCCCCAGTGGTTTGTACATCGGGCCACCAAACACTGAACCTATGGAGGCAACATTCAAAGCGCCAGAGGCCGCAACTATCAGGAAGATAGCGAATACATGTGGCAGACCCCAGACAATCTGGTTTGACATGCCGGTCACCCAATGACCGTTATGCTCCATATAGAAGGCGGCGCCCAGACCAATCATTACAAAGGTTGCCAACAGCCCCAAGCCCATCCAGAAGCGTACCGGAGTACCGCAGTAGAGCTCTCGATAGTACATCTTGTTCATCTTTTACAAGCTCCCCACTTATTCACAAATTAAGGTAGCGGACACCGGTATTCAACTCCAGGTCGGCCCTTATCTGTGTAGAATTATTGGTCTTCAGCACTTGGCTGATTTCACTCTTGGGATCATTCAGATCACCAAAGATGATTGCGGCATGACCGTCTTTCTGGCAGGCGTCCTGACAGGCAGTGGTCGTCTTACCGGCATCGACCCGATGTACGCACAGCGTACAGGCCTCAACACAGCCTTTGCCACGCGGTGCATTCACTGCCTGCTCCTGCAATACCTCATGTACGAATGAACGGGCCTTATAGGGACAGGCCATCATGCAATAGCGGCAGCCGATACAACTATGGCGATCCACCAGGACAATACCATCCGCCCGCTTGAAAGAAGCATTGGTCGGACAGACATCCACACAGGGAGGGAATTCACAGTGCTGGCACATCATAACCATACGGTTGATATGGCCGGTCTGCTTATCCTTCAGCTTAACGGTACGTATCCACTGTGCATCGGTCGCAGGACGATCAAATCCTGTCAGGTTATGCTCGTCGTTACAGGCATCGACACAGGCGCTACAGCCGTCAGAACACTTGTTGGTGTCAACAACCATACCCCAGCGCTTTTCACTGGATGCTCCTTTAACAGCCTGCCCGTCACCCGCGACTGCATGCAGAATCACCCCAGGGGCGATAGCGACAGCACCAGCAGTTGCAATAGCACCACCAATGAGTTGTCTGCGGTTCATAGTCGGCTGGTCATTTTCTTTACTCATGATCAGTCTCTCTTCTCAGGGGTAGTGCGATGACATTGAAAGCATGCCGGGTTGACCGCGACATAGGCATGACAACTCCGGCAGAACTGTCCCTCGCTATCGACCGGGGTATATTCCCCAGGAGCAGTAGCGGCAGAGTGACAGTCGATGCATTCAGAGAGACTGAATGTACCAGTACGGTCACCAGCTCTTACCGTAACGTCCCGGCCATGCTTCATGTAGTCCATGTGATTACGGCGGATATCATTGGTTTCCGCCACACAAGACGACAGAGAGGCCGCTTTCGAACCTTTTGTAACATAAGTGCTTTCCGCCATGGCCTGCATTGCAGGAATCGTCAATACGATCCCTGCAAGTAAGCCTGCGATACACTTTCTGCTGAAGAAAGAACTACGCATCTCAGCTCCTATTCACCAAGCCCCATCTCGATGTACCCGGTTGGGCAGACATCGGCGCAAACGTGACAACCGATACACTTGGAGTAATCAGTATCCACATAACGACCTGTGGTGGAGTCGGTTTTCTTGACCCGGAAAACCGCATCCTGGGGACAGTAGATCACACAGTTATCACACTCAAAGCACATCCCACAACTCATGCAGCGCTTGGTCTCGTCGACCATCTGCTCTTCGCTGAGTGGTATCAGACGCTCGTGAAAATGCCCCAAAACCTCTTCGGCCGTAGGCACGTCTTCGGAACGCTTGATGCGTGGAGTAAACTCAAAATGCCCAAGATACAGATCAGCTGAGGGAATAACCGACTGTGCGGAACGGTCCTCATAGTTGTGTACCGCATATTTGGCATCTGAGGTGCCCCGCATATCACCTGCCGAAGCATCAAAATGCTCAGGATCCATGCCGGTCTCATGCAGCTTGCTCAGCAGATCGAAGTGGTGAACATCAACCTTCGGGCGCTTCTTCTGCTCCTCATGCTTGAGGTAGTGATCGATACTGTCTGATGCAATCGAGGCCTGACCAATAGCAGTCGTCAGCAGGTGTGGGCGTACGATGTCGCCCGCCACGAAGTGACCGGCCTTACCGGGGATCTGGTAGAATTTATCGGCATCGATCAGATTGCGGTCGTTGCCAAGTCCTTCAAGCCCGGTCATATCGCCGCCCTGACCGATAGCCGCCACGACCAGATCCGCTTCCAGAACCCGTTCGGTGCCTTCTGTGGGGATCGGGGTCATGCCGTCCATGGTGCAGTCACAGACCCGCAGTGCGGTTGCACGACCATCATCGCCCTTGATCACTTCGAGTGGCATCACACCATCCAGGATGGTGACACCCTCAGTGGTTGCATCCATGATTTCATGTTCTGCAGCCATCATCTGATCTTTCACGAAAAGTGAAGTCAGGGTGACATCAGAGCCCTGCGCCGCGGCGGTCATAGCGGTGTCATGAGCGACGAAACCATCACGCACTACCAGCTCCGGATGGTCGGTCGGGTTCTCTTGCTTTACATGGCCGAGACGACGGGCAACGGAAACCACGTCGATAGAGGTATCGCCACCACCGATACAGATCACCTTATCCGCGGTTATCTTCATGCGGCCTTCGTTGAAGGCCTTCAGGAAAGCCACACCGGAAACGCAGTTCGGGGTGCCTTCCCAACCGGGAATCGGCAAACCACGACCTGACCAGCAACCCAGCGCCCAGAGCACGGCGTCAAACTCTTTTTCAACATCTTCCATGGAGACATCACGGCCCACGCGGGTCTTCATGCGTTGCTCGACGCCCATGTCCATGATGCGTTGAATTTCACTGTCGAGTTTGTCGCGAGGTATCCGGTAGCCGGGGATGCCATAGCGCATCATTCCGCCCAGACCTTCGTTCTCATCGAAGATAGTGACAGCATGACCCTTACGACGCAGCTGATAAGCAGCCGCCATGCCGGCAGGACCACCACCGACTACAGCGATCTTTTTACCGGTATCCGCGCCTGCTTCGTATTTGAAACCCTTTTCGATGGCGGTATCGCCAATGTACTGCTCTACCGAGTTGATGCCAACAAAGTCTTCCACGTCATTCCGGTTACAACCATCCTGGCAGGGCGCAGGACAAACACGACCCATCATCGAGGGAAAAGGATTGGCTTCCGTAGAACGACGGAACATGTATTCGTCGCGATCCATACCTTCAGGTGGCTTTTCCATGCCACGACCAATACCCAACCAGCCGCGGATATCCTCACCTGAGGGACAACTACCCTGGCAAGGAGGTGTTTTATGTACATAGGTCGGGCATTTGTGCGAGGTATCCTGCACAAAAATCTTATCGCCCCAGTCATCCCACTCGTTCTCACCCTCTTCGTAGCGGCGCCAGGTAATGTCTTTGTTCATCTCTTCGCTAGGAGTTGCCATTTTTTGTCTCCAATAACTGTTTGATCTTGGTCGTTCTGCTTGTATTAGGCAGTTTACGTATTTGCTTTGAAAGCTGGTCTAGTCAGCTATTCATCATCATCTTCGCCATAACCCGGCGCATCTTCGGGCGCGGTCTTTCTGTTCAGGACAATTGCATTGCTCACTAATTGATGAACACTGACAATGTTGAACATATCTATCCCGTAATAGGGGAACACCTTGGTGAACTGGCTCTTACAGATCGCGCAGATCGCCGCCAGGTGAGTTACGCCTTTCTCCTCCATGACGTTCTTGAATGCGGTCATACGAGGTTGCGCACCTTTGACACGAACTTCCATCAGGTCATCGGTAAGCAGTCCCCCGCCTCCTCCGCAACAGAAGGTGCGCTCATGAATCGTATCCCACTCCATGTCGTGGTAGTTGTTGACTACCGCCTTGATGACATTTCTGGGTATCTCAAACTGGCCTCCCGGTGTCGGCCCCATGCGTGAGGCGCGAGCCACATTGCAGGAGTCATGGAAGGTGATCGACATATCGTCGTTTTCCGATTTATCTAACTCCAGGGTGCCCTGCTGGATCTCGTTCCAGGTAAATTCACAGATGTGCTGGGGTACCGGGTAATCGGGATCAAGAAAATCAAAGGGACCGGCCAGAGTGTGCAGAAAACTGTAGGCAATACGCCAGGCATGTCCACATTCACCAAACACGATACGCTTGACCCCCAGTTCGAGGGCAGCCTCCCTGATGCGTAGCGAAACCCGGCGCATATTCTCGTAACTACCAATAAACATACCGAAGTTGCCAGCCTCAGAAGCCTTGGTGCTCAGAGTCCAACTCACACCGGCCTCATGGAACACCTTGCCATAGCCTATCAATCCATCTACATGGGGTTCGGCGAAGAAATCCGCGGAGGGTGTCACCAGCAAGATATCGACGCCTTTTTTATCCAGTGGATATTTGACGGCAACCTCATCGTCTTCGAAGACGTCCTCTTCCAGACCTTCCAGGGTATTCAGAATTGCAGGTCCGGGCAGACCGAGGTTATTACCAATCTTATGGACTTTGGCAATAATTTCGTTGCAATACTTCTGACCGACACCGATCTGATCCATGATCTCGCGGGCCGCCATGGATATCTCGGCGGTATCGATACCATAGGGGCAGAATACCGAACATCTACGGCATTGTGAGCACTGATGAAAGTAGCTGTACCAGTCATCCAGTACTTCGTCAGTAAGATCTACCGCACCTACCAGTTTGGGGAAATATTTACCCGCAAAGGTAAAGTAGCGGCGGTAGACTTTCCGGAGAAGGTCCTGCCGTCCCACCGGCATGTTCTTTGGATCTTTGGTGCCGATAAAATAGTGGCACTTGTCAGTACAGGAACCACACTTCACGCATGCATCAAGATAAACCTGAAAAGAGCGATACCGGCTCAGCAAGTCGCCCATCTTAGCGATGGCGACATCCTGCCAGTTCTCCACTTTCTCGCCTGGGAAGCCAAGCGGTTCATTGTGATCAGGTTTGGCCACGAAGCAGGTAATGTGCTTCATGGTCCCTTCTTCTAACTTCGGAACCTCAATGATTTCTTTGAGTTCCGGTGTCTTAAATTCAGCTTTAGCCATTTGCAGCCCTCATCGGCCAAGCGGTTAATTAGGATTCTTCGAACTTTTTAGCCCAAGGAGATATGTGCCTCTGCTCGCGAGGATTATCTACCTGATTTCTTGACGGGCTAAAAAAGATGCCTGGGATATGCAGCAGTTTACTGAACGGCAAAAGCAACATCAGTACTGCAACCATTGTCAGGTGGATCAACAGAATGGGGTCCATCGGCAGGTCACCACCACTCAAGGTCCAGAATCCGGTAAAGAAATCCTTAACCATGACAATATCGGTATGCACAACGAAGGTCATCATCAGCCCGCTTGAACCGATAACGATCAACAGTAGCAGCCAAAGAAAATCGGAAGGTGCGGAGATGTAACGCACACGATCGACTAAAACTCTTCTTGCCAACAGACCCAGCAGACCAAAGACCATGGCAAATGCGGCATATTTACCGAAAGGCTGGATAAGTTCGATGGGCAACCAGACAGGATCTATGAAGTAACGGACATGCCTGATAAGCACCAGAAACAGGCCCATATGGAACATCCAGGAGAATATCCAGGTCCATTTGGTGCTTTTGAAAAGACTCTCAAACAACACCACTTCACGGAACATACGGAGTACCACACCGGTCTGCGTCACAGGCGCCGGCGTAGTGGGAATCTTTAATGGTGCAGGTGTCTTGGCATACTGGGCGATTTTTCGCGCCAGGCCAATTACCAGAACGAGTGTCGCTACGATAAACAGCAACGCGTAGACAGTTGACATGTTCCTGCGGTCCTCTGAGATCGATGACTACTGACCGGAAGGCCTCAGGCCTTCCGGTCAAGTTACACTGCTTAGATACAGCCGGTTGGCTTAGGAAGACCCGCGAAACGGCAGGCCTGCTTGCCAGGACCATATGGGAACAGGGAATAGAGATACTTGGAGTTACCCTTGTCTTTACCCAGCTTTTTACCAACCGCCTTGGTCAGTACACGCACCGCTGGAGCAATCTGATACTCTTCATAATATTCACGCAGGAAATTGAGGATTTCCCAGTGTTCGTCGGTCAGCTCGAGATCGTCTTCTTTGGCCATAACGCCAGCAATACCGGGCACCCATTCGGCCAGATTTACCAAGTAACCCTCTTCATCAGTCTCATAGGATTTACCATCTACTTCGATAGCCATAGTATTTCTCCAATAATTGAATTAAATATTTGTTCAGTTGATCAAGATCAGACCCAAGCCTGCACCTTGTCGTTTTCCGCCGCCATATTGACAAACGCGGCATAGTCCACAATTTCAATGCCATCGGCGAGCTTGTCTTCAGCGACACCACGCGCCTTCAGATCAGGCCCAAGCACGTAAAACTTAACGCCTTTTACAGCGCTCATTTTAGCGGCGATAGCAGTATCCTTGATTGCTCCATAGACAGCATCCTCGTACATCAGGACGGAACTGCCCTCTTTGGCATAACCAAGGCAACTATTCAGTGAACTTTTCTCAAAGGGCGATTTATTGACTGTATGTAGGGTACTCATGCGCTTTACTCCGCCTTAGAAACTGAAGTGGACGTCTTGTTCGTCCATGATGTCGGCCAGCTCAGCACGACTCACGACACGAATAGAATCCTTCTCCGCCCAGTCATCATCTTCATCTTCGTAGGTCAAAGGCATCAGATCCTCAAGCGTCAAACCACGCTCTTCCAGAGACTCCTTCTCAACATAGAGCTTGGTCACATCATAGTCACCGAGGGCGTTATAGGTCGGAGAGAAATTCTTCATCTCCACATCCGACGTATCCTGACCTTTGAGTAACTGATAAACACCGTCATCCAGGAAGGCCAGACTGACATCCTGGTCAAACGCAGCACCGATTAGCACAACCTCAAGGGACTCCCAGGCATAGATGGTCCCATAGGGAGCACGACGGTTGAGATACATGAACTTTTTAATTATTTCAGACATGATTCAACACCTACCTCAATCACCGAAAACCATGAGACGCTCGGACTGAATGCCCGCTTCCACCAACTGACCGAGACCGGAAATCCGGAAGCCGTCAGCGATATTCTGCGCACTCTTACCGTTACGTTGCATTTCACCCTCATCCACGATGCCGCGGCGCTGCGCAGCAGCGACACAGACCACCAGATCGAGATCGTGCGCCTTAGCCAGTTCGGACCAGCGGTTGACCACGTTCCGATCATCCTGTGGAGGGCTTGTTAGATTGGTGCCGTTGTTCACACCGTCATGATAGAAAAAGACACGCATGATCTCGTGCCCGGCATCCAGCGCCGCCTTAGCGAACTGATATGCAGAATCAGTTGCCTGATGCTGATACGGCCCTTCATTTACCTGAATCGCAAATTTCATCAGTTATAACCTTCCTGTTGAAAACTCAAGCATTAACCCGACTTAGAAACGGATGTGTGCGGAAGCATTCAGATTACTACGTCCACCACGCCAGTTATCGATGTGGTATTTGGTGAAAGGCAGACCGGTCTTCTCGAAGAACTTCGGCCAACCGATACGCTCAGCCCACTCACCGATGCGCTCCCAATCCTTCGCGTCTTCCTTGTAGGCATTGAGGATCTGCATGACGATCTTGGAGACTTCAGGCCAACGTGGCGGATTGTTCGGTACGCCGGAAGCAACCAGCTTGTGGAAGGTCGGTTTGGAACGAGCGTTGGAATTCTTGCCACCCACCCAGATCGCAAACTTGGAATGCTCAGGATCATTGATCTGCATTGGCGGACAAGGTGGGAAGCAGGCGCCGCAACAGATGCACTTCTTCTCGTCCACTTCCAGGGAAGGCTTACCGTTGACCATCGCGGGACGGATGGCGGCTACCGGGCAACGCGCTACAACCGTAGGACGCTCACACACATTACCAACCTGATCATGATCGATCTTCGGTGGCTTGGTGTGCTGGATATTGATCGCGATATCACCCTGGCCACCGCAGTTGATCTGGCAGCAGGAGGTGGTCATGCGTACACGGTTTGGCATCTCCTCATGAGTAAACTCATGGTGAAGATCATCCATCAACGCCTTCACGGCGCCAGAGGCATCTGTACCCGGAATATCGCAGTGCAACCAGCCCTGGGTATGCGAGATCATGGAGACCGAGTTACCGGTACCACCGATCGGGAAGCCTTCAGACTCCAGCTTGTCGATCAGGGGTTGGACCTTGGACTCTTCGCTCACCATGAATTCGATATTGGAACGAATGGTGAAACGGACAAAGCCTTCAGCAAACTCATCGGCGATATCCATCAGCTTACGGATGGTATACAAATCCATCTGACGCTGGGTACCAGCGCGAACAGTCCAGATGCTATCACCACTCTTGGCAACGTGATGAAGAACACCAGGACGCGGACGCTCGTGCCAAGCCCACTGACCATAGTTCTTCTTGAGGACGGGATGCAAGTAGGGATCCATCTCTGGAACACCAGTTTCGTCCGGCATACGAGGTTCTGACATGCTTACCTCCTAAAAAATAGGGTATTTGATTCGTTTTTAGGGGCAGCCGGACTAGCCCGGCGCCCCCATTCAATCTGCCTTATACAAGGCAGCCAGAGAAATTACTTAAGCCTGGCGCTCAGCCCACTTGGCAGCTTCCTCGTCCCAATCGTCAGCGCGGAAGTAGGGATTGCTGCGTGGACTGCTGATCATATTCGGATCGACCTCGAGGCCAACGCCTTCCAGAAAGTTGGTCAGGCCGATACGCTCGATCATCTCACCGGTCCGCTCGTGCTCCAGCGCGTTCTCAGCGAAGAAGTCGAGTATCTCGGTAGCCAGCTCTTCCAGCCATTCGAAGTCCTCATCGGTTTCCAGCTTGTGGAAAGGTACGATGACGGTGCCCATCAGGTCGCCGATCTTCAAAGTACGCTTACCACCGCAGAGCAGGGTCACACCCTTGTCGTCACCGGGAGACAGGGCCTTGGTCATGACGTTGATGCAGTGCATGCAGCGTACGCAGGAAGGATTATCCACCGCCAGGGTGTCGTCATCGTTCAGAGACAGGGACTGAGTCGGGCAACGGGTGATGACGTTGTCGATCACGTACTTGCGACCAGCCTTGGCAACATAAGCCTTAACTTCGTCCTGATCCACCTTCATATCGTCGCGCCATGTACCGATAGTCGCGAGGTCAGCACGCTGCACGGAGTTCATGCAGTCGTTCGGGCAACCAGAAACCTTATACTTGAACTTGTAGGGCAGAGCGGGACGATGCATGTCGTCGAGGGCGTTGTTCACCAGCATACGCATGGTGCGGCCTTCGTCGACACAGGAGTTCTCACAGCGGGCAGCACCCACACAGGACATACCGGTACGCACAGCGGGACCGGCGCCACCCAGATCGAAGCCCATCTCATTCATCTCGTCAAAGGCAGGCTGCACATTATCAGTAGAGCAACCCTGGAACATGATGTCGCCGGACTGGCCGTGGAAGGCGATCAGACCAGAACCATATTTCTCCCAGATGTCGCAGAACTTGCGCATGGTGCCTGTATCGTAATGCATGCCTGGAGGCGGCATGATACGCAGTGTATGGAATTCAGCAGCTGCAGGATAAACGGGGTTGCCGTTCTCGTCCTTCAGCTCGGTGAAACGGGGGATAATGCCGCCGCCGTAACCGATAACACCAACGGTACCGCCCTTCCAGTAACCTTTCTTGGTCTGGTAGGAGGTCTCCAGCTGACCGAGCAGGTCAACCATAATGTCGTTGTCGTTAGCGAGTCGCTTGAGGCCAGTCACGAAAGACGGCCATGGGCCACTCTCCAACTGATCAAGCATGGGGGTATCATGCATCTGTTTTGCCATCACTCTTTACTCCAATTGGTCGTTTATTAGGGTCTTTAGGCCAGCACTTACCTAGAGTCTGGGCCCGGCCAGGAACCGAGCTTATGATATGGCCAAAAGACCTGCAATCCAAAACCGACACAGGTAGGGGACCTGCTTCCAGTTGCGGCCAAATTTTAGAAGTTCCTAATGAATGACCATATCCTTCCGATGGGGTGGATTTTAGCACTTTCCCCTATCTCTAACGGGATATACACCTACATTTATGCCGTTTAAATGAGGCTGGATATAAGTTAATAATTCATATAATATCAGTGTGTTATAATACATAAGTATATACAAATATTGTAAATTTCCTCTATCTTTCACGGATCATGATAAACCACAAATATTGCATAGTTAACTTGAATGAAAAACTTAATTGTTGTTCAATATCAATAGTTGACTATTTTACTGAGTAATTAATTGGCGAGTTTGGCTCGCTCAGAACCTGAAAGGTTGAACCCATGCTGTACCTGAGTGAAGTGATGATGCAAAACCCGGATGTCGAGACCTTTGAAAAACTCCTCGAGGTCATAAAGATACGTAAGAAATCGGAAATGTTCTTTCGCATCGACGTAAAACCACCTTTTCCAGACACACCTGAAAACTGGGAAGATCGTCTGGAAGCGGTATTTACCTGATCTCGATTAAATATTTAGAGAGTAAATTATTGTGAAGTACTTGGAATCAGAAGCCTTTCTTGGTGAGAGTGAATCTTCTGAAGACGCGGTGAAATCGAGCAAACTGCTCGGCATAAGCCTGGACGAGAAACGCGAGGCCCTTGCTGCCCTGGAAGCCGATGCGCCTGTACAACAACGCCTTAGCCTGATCCTCGAGAGTGGATATATCCTACTCGACCTGGATCGTGCTGACGAAGCCTGGGATCAATGCCGTCCGCTGCTTGATGAAGCGCTGGCAAATGAGCTGTGGCTGAGTGCGGTCGAAGCCTGCGATATCCTCTATCAGGCGGAGAAACCGGACTCCATCAAGGCCCTGGCGCAGGGTATCTGGCTCGGAGTTACCTTTCCGATAGATCCTGAACTCAGCGTCGCCATGTTGCAGCATCTGGTGGACGAGACCCCAGACGCCTCCGATGGAGCGGCAGTAGCGGCAGTTACGGCAACTTATATCGTGGATCTGCGCACCGAGGGAGCAGACCGCGAAAGCCTGAAGTTCTTCACCAACCAGTTAGTGGGACAGGTGGCCCGACGCCACAGTCAGGTGGAAGAGCAGGAGATCTTCGACTTCTGGGTGGAGCGCATGGAATTGGACGATCCCACCAAATTTCTGCCTCGCCTGGGCAAGGTGCTCGAGGTGCTGGTCGGGGATGAGTGGTGGTTCGACCGGGACGAGCTAAGGGCCAAGATCCCAGAGCAGGACTGAGAGAAAATACCTATGTTTTGGCAAGATGATGCGGATGAAAAACAGTTCGTCGTCTCCGACGAAGTCATTGATATGCTGTTCAAGATCAAATGCAGCACCCTACCGGTAGATCACGCCTGGCCACTGTCAGAGGCCATTCTGGCCGAGCTACCCTGGTTTGCCGACGACCCCCAGGCTGGTCTGCATCTGATCTATGGAGCCGACTCAGGTAATGGCTGGGAGCGACCACAAGATGGAGATGATCTACTCTACCTGTCACGGCGCACCCGCCTGGTGTTGCGCCTGCCCAAGCACCGGGTTGCGGACGCCGGAGCCTTAACCGGCGCGACCTTGCGGATCCAGGGGAACTCACTTGCGATCGGAGACGCCCACACCCGCAGTCTGGCCACCACCACCACCCTCTATTGCCGTCATCTGGTAACCGATACTGAGATGAAAGAGAATGAATTCATGGATCTTGCGGTTCAGGCATTACGGGACATGCAGATCCGCTTCAAAAAGATCCTGTGTGGCAAGAGCCGTAATTTCGCCACCCCGGATGGGGATCTACCCACCCAGAGCCTGATGGTGGCGGGGTTGCCACTGGAAGACTCGATCACCCTGCAACAATATGGGCTGGGTCCGCACCGAAACCGCGGATTCGGCTTGTTTGTACCCCACAAGACTGTTTAACATACCCAGTTACAGAATTTTTGTTCTACAGGCGTTTCCTGTCGCCTGTGATTAGTTGAGGAGATGTCAATGTCATATGAAGTAAACGGCGCTACAATTGAAGCCACCGCAAACGGCTACCTGGTCGATCAGGCCCAGTGGAGCGAAGATGTCGCCAAGGTGATCGCCGAAGCAGAGGGTGTCACCCTGTCCGAGAAGGCCTGGGAAATCATCAACCACCTGCGCGACGAGTTTTTCAATAACGCCGGCAACCAGCCCAACGAACGCAACATGGTCAAGCACTTCAAAGGGGTATGGACCGATATAGGTAAGGTAGATGCCAAGGCCCTCTACATACATTTCCCGAAAGGTCCGGCAAAACAGGCCAGCAAGATCGCCGGCCTGCCTGAGACCAAGCGGAAAGGCGGGTATTGATCCAGCCCCAATCCGGTCAGATTACCGGTGGCAATAAAACCACCGGTAATCTCCACCCAATCAGTTTTTTCCCTTCCCTATTTCCCGCAACGACTCGTACAACGATCTCTCCTCTGCCGAGAGCTGCTCAGGGATTTCTACCCGCATACGAATCAGCAGATCACCCTGGGTCGAGTCAAGATAGCCCGGCAGGCCTTTCCCTCTAAGACGTAACACTTCATCCGACTGGGTGGCCGGCGGGATATTCACCTTGACTTGGCCATCCAGGGTCGGAACTTCACGCGAGCACCCCAATACGGCATCCGCCACCGAAATCGTCTCGATGCGCCACAAATCCCGACCCTGGCGCTCAAAGCGTGGATCGGGACGGCTCTGGATGACGACATAGAGATCCCCCGGCTCACCGCCCGCCACCTGGGAAGGTCGTCCGTGCCCCGCTACGCGCAGGGTCATGCCATCCTCCACACCGACCGGGATCTTCAACTCCAGGCTCTCCTCCTCTTCAACCTCTCCCCTGCCACCGCAATTCGGGCAGAATCTTTCCATAATCTCACCCCGGCCAAGACAAACCGGACAGGTAGTGGACTGTTGAAAGAAAATCCCGTGCTGGCGTGAGCTCTCCACCTTCTGCCCCGTACCCCCACAGGCACTGCAGGGTCGTGGCGGACTGGCTGGGTCGGCGCCTGTGCCCTGGCAGGTGATACAGACCTTTGGGCGGTGATAACGGATGTTTTCCATGCCACCCAGGGCAACCCGCTCAAGCGGTATGGAGAGGCTCAGTCGAATATTGCCGCCACGCACGACGCGCGGTTCGCTACGCCTTGCTCCTGCCCCGAAAAAACGCGAGAAGAGATCATCATTCAGGCC
>JBDLIT010000045.1:0-27998 GCA_039714735.1 Pseudomonadota bacterium | reverse complement strand
CCTGCGAAATGCCCTGCCCAATGCCAGCTACATCGGCTTTACCGGCACGCCACTGTTCAAGGACGACGAGATCACGCGTCGGGTATTCGGCGAGTATGTCTCCACCTACGACTTTCAGCGGGCGGTGGACGACAACGCCACGGTGCCGCTCTACTATGACGCCCGGGGCGAGAAGCTGGGCGTGGCCATCGGTGACCTCAATGAACGCATTACCGAAAAGCTGGAAGAGCTGGAGACCGACAACATCGATGTCGAGCAACGGCTGGAGAGGGAACTCAAACGCGATTATCACATCATTACCGCCGACAAACGGCTCGACCAGGTGGCGAGGGACTTCGTGCAACACTACTCGACTGCGTGGGAGACCGGCAAGGCCATGTTGGTGTGCATCGACAAGGTGACCTGCGTGCGGATGCATCGCCTGATTGAGTTTTACTGGGACGAACGAATCCGCGAGATGGAGAAGGAGCTGGCATCGATCGCCGACGAGCAGGAGGAGCTGTTCCAACGTCGCCAGCTCGACTGGATGCGTGAAACCCGCATGGCGGTGGTGGTAAGCGAGGAGCAGGGCGAGATGGACAAGTTTCGCAAGTGGAATCTGGACATCACCCTGCACCGCAGATTGATAAAGGAGGGCATCGATCTGCCCGAGTCGATGCACAGCAAGCCCGAGTACCGCAACATGCAGACCCTGGCGCTGGATGACGCCTTCAAGGCGGAGGAGCACCCACTGCGTGTGGCCATCGTTTGCGCCATGTGGCTGACCGGCTTCGATGTGCCGAGCCTCTCTACGCTCTATCTCGACAAACCACTCAAGGCTCACACCCTGATGCAGGCCATCGCCCGCGCCAACCGCGTGAATGAGGGCAAGAACAACGGTTTGATTGTGGACTACTGCGGTATCCTCAAACACCTGCGCAAGGCGCTGGCGACCTTCGCTGGTGCACAGCCGGGTGGGGAGGGTGGCGAAATGGACCCGGCACGGCCTGACGAGGAGTTGCTGGCCGATCTGGCGGAGGCCATCGCCTTGGTGCGGTCCTTCCTCGAAGACCGGTACGCCGCACTCGATGATGTTTTTCAGAAGACCGGCTTTGAACGCAACGCAGCCATCGTGGCATGCAAGGAGGCGGCCAACGAGAACGACGAGAGCCGCAAGCGATTCGAGGTGATGTGCCGAGAGGTGTTCAAGAAATTCAAGGCCTGCATCAACGTCCAGGGCGTGAACGCCCACCGGTCTGACCGGGACGCGATCAATATCGTCTATAAGAGCCTCCAGCAGGATCGTGAGCAAGCCGATATCACCGACATCATCCAGCAGCTGCACCAGGTAGTGGACGAGGCGATCGAGGTGCAGCCTAACCATGTGGGTGAGGAGTCAGTACCTTACGACATCAGCAAGATCGATTTTGACCGGCTGCGTAAAGAGTTCGAACGTAGCCCGAAAAAGAGCACCACTGTCCAGGACCTGCGCCAGGCTGTGGAACAACGCCTGCTGCGCCTGTTGCAACAAAATCCTTTGCGGACTGATTTCCAACAGCACTATGAGAATATCGTTTCAGAGTACAACCGCGAGAAGGACCGGGTGACCATTGAGCAGACCTTCGAGGCATTGTTTAAGCTGGTTCAGGGGCTCGATGAAGAAGAACACAGGGCCGTTCGTGAAGGGCTGGACGAAGAGTCGCTGGCGATTTTTGATCTGTTGAAGAAACCCGATTTGAAGTCTGCAGAGATCAAAAGGATCAAGATGGTCGCTACAGAATTACTTGACCGGTTGAAAGCAGAGAAGCTACGCATCGACCACTGGCGCGACAAGGAGACAACTCGCGATGCTGTACGGGTCACGATCCATGATTACTTGTGGAGCGATGACACGGGACTTCCCATTGATACTTATACTGAAGATGATGTGAACGACAGAGCGGAGGACGTATTCAGGCATGTCTATCGTGCCTATCCCACCCTGCCTTCGCCCTTCTACTCGTCTGCGGCGGTCTGATTTGCTATAACGAGAAACCATGAGATTCGCCCGTCACATTGGCATCGACTACTCCGGCGCTCAAACGCCCACCAGCCGACTCAAGGCGTTGCAGGTTTATGAAGCAACAGATAATAGTGAGCCCATAAAGATCTGCACGCCGACCGAGGGCACAAAAAACTGGTCCCGGTTGGAAGTTGCCCAATATTGCCTAAAAGTACTTGAGTCCGACGATCCTGTGATCATTGGGATCGATCATGGGTTTTCCTTTCCTATGAGTTATATGCAGCGCTACGGGATTACCAGCTGGGATCAATTTCTCGATGACTTCATGCGCCACTGGCCAACGGCTGATCCGCATACCTATGTGGATTTTGTTCGTGATGACAATCCGCGTATAGGCGACTCATCCGAGTTGCGCCTATGTGAACAGTGGACCGCCACTGCCAAGAGCGTGTTTCAGTTCGATGTACAGGGCTCCGTGGCAAAATCCACTCATGCTGGTTTGCCCTGGCTTTTGTGGTTGAGAGAGATGCCTGGTGGGCGATCGAATATCCATTTCTGGCCATTCGATGGCTTCGAGGTGCCGGAAGGTAAGTCGGTGATCGCTGAAGCCTATCCGGCATTATACAAACGACGCTTCCCTAAAGATGGCCGGACACCCGATGAGCATGATGCTTGGTCTATTGCAGCCTGGTTGCAGGAGGCAGACCGCCGGGGTACTCTCGGTCAATATTTTACTCCTCCGCTGACACTCCCCGAGCGGAAGCAGGCGGAACTGGAGGGGTGGATCATTGGAGTTTGGTAGCAAGCAGTAACAGTTCAGCGCTGAGCCGATGTGCGCCACAACGGCTTGTTTAAGGTTACTAATATCTCTGAATAGAATCTCATTCTAAAGATCAGAAAAAAATTGTTCTACGTTGAACGTTTCACTGTCTCTAGGCCGGGAAGCCTGAGGGGCTTCCTCTGGTTCGTCTTCTTCTATTTCTGAAATCTTCTCTTCCAGCCGATCCACCCTTGCCTCGCATCGTTGGTTGAGCTTTCCGTTGAAATTTGGATGCGCGTGTCCTCTGAGTTGGACCTGGATTTCTTGCAGTTCAGTGGCGATGGCTTGGAAGTGCTCCAGCTGTTCGGTTAATTCATCGAGGTCATTCTCAGGATCATCCCATCCCAGGTCCGCCTCAACTGCGTTTGATAGGTGTTCGAGCATTTGAGCGAAGTGTCGACTATTAGGTACCGAGCTGAACCACTCCGGTTGATGGATTTGTAATAGCGTGAAAGTCTGTCGCCATTGTTTCAGGTCGTTCGGGTCTTCGACCATTTCCTCGTCCGCCATGGACTCTATGGCTGAGGACGAATCAAGGTAGAGTTGATTCAGGTCAGGCAGTCCAGTGACTATACCGAACGCCTGTACCACTTGGCTGAAGTGCCATACAGTCTCAATCCCAGGCTTTTTTGAATCCATGGCCCATCGGTCAGAAATAGCCTTGAGCACGGAAGAAACCACTGAGTGCAACCGAGAATGTTCCTGAGCAGTGGTTTCCGGTTGTCGATGGGCATCCTGCTGTTGAGCTAACAGTTGGCGCAATTCGACTTCATTACCCTCGATCGCGAGCCTTACGCAACATGCCTCGAAGCCGCCCTAGGAGTGCTTGTGCTCCAGTAGTGGCCAGCGTCGGCTACCAGACGTGCCGCCGGCCTCGGACAAAGCTAGTGACACTGCGGGGGACCTGCACTCTGCCAAAATCATTGCTGCATTTCTAGGTCGGAGCCCAGTTCTTCGATCACCAAGTCTCGGACGCTAGGATGGACCCAATCCAAGCCACCTTCCGGATCATGTAAATAGGAAGCTTGATAGCGGCGTAGGAAGGTGCCATCAAGGCTATCGATTCGTTCTTGGTACTCTTGCCTGGATACTGGACCGTAGTAGTGTCGCTCATATTCGGTACGGAGTTCTGTTGATCCCGTGGTCTTCTGACCGAGCTTGGAAACCAGCAACCAGCGGTCCTTCCCGGGTAACTGCCCTTCACTCCAGGCATCACGCCCCCAATCACCCCGCCCACCCCAGGATTCCACATTCAAGCCCAGTTCGGCCTTTAGTAATCCCTGAACCAGACGTTCGAACTGGTACCAGCCTAAGTCGTCGAATTTGTAATCTTCCATAAGGCATTTATCGGTTTGGTTGATTTCTGCTTTTCAACTCAACCTCGAAACGCCTCAGAATGTCAGTTGTAATATAGCGAGGGTTGATGCGGTGGATGGCTTGGGCTATTTCCACTGCACTCTCTTTGGTAAGTTGATTTGCATGAAAAAGCTCAATCATCAGGCGTAATCCCCAGATGGAGGCAACCTTTTCCTGTTTGCATGCCCTGTGGAGAGGCTTTTCGTTTGTTACACAGGTCCAATTATTAGAGCGGGCCAACAATAGACATACCCGGTCCTCGAAAGATAAGGGACCACGTTGTTCAGTGGCGCCTAGTAGTATTTGAAGGGGTTCGTCGACTACCGTTAACCCCAGTGTTTCACAATCCGAAACGTCGAGCTGGTCTACTTCATCCAATATAACGCTGGGTACATAGATTGGCCCGAAATATCTGACATACAGGGTCAGGATTGATGGATCTGTCCGTGCGTAGTCGATTAGCACATTTGCATCAGCAACCAATTCCATGTCGTTGATCTAAGCAATCCAGGATGCGGACAGTTCGCGCATTTGTTCTAGTGGAAGACGGAGGATTTCTGCCCCACGAGAGAGTGAAATAACCTCTTTTTCAATACCCTTTCGGATTAGAAGCGAGAGACGGTCCATTTGAAAGTCGTGTGGTTCCATCGGCGCGGGTTCTACTCCAACAGGCCTAGCTATCATTTGATCTTGATAGATTTCCTGTGCAATGCCGTATGGCTCATCGTGCTTCAGAAGAGAGCGTCCTTTACGGAGGCGGTATTCTTCATTGAAGCGCTGCCAAATATAAGATCGCCGGTTTTGCGGTTGCCATTGTGCAGTGCGATACAACACAGTACGCCAACTCACCCTGAAGACCCGTTTTACCTTCAGGACCCTATCAACCAGGGGCAGCCCGGCGGTCTCGTCCCATTCCTTGCGGAAGATCGACTCTGGCATAAGGAAATGGGAGGCAAACTGGTCAGCTTCTTGTTCCTGCTCCCGGTCTTCTTGTTCTTTCGCAGAATCGTATGCGCTCAAATGGAGCAGCAAGTGACCAAGTTCATGGGCGGCACTGAAGATCCAGGTTTCTACTGGCAGGCGCTCCCAGGTGTTAACAATGATGGCAGGGCCGCCTTCCTCTTCTGCGACTGATAAGCCCATAAAAGCATCATTCGCCACCTTCAGTGAGTAGACCTTGATCCCCTGGGATTCGAGCAATCCGCAAATATCATGTACAGGCTCGCGGTCGTTGAGACCGAAATGCTCTCGGGCAAGTGCAGCAATGAAAGGGATGTCTGGGCTCTTTTTTTTAGCGAGTACTCGCCATATGTTTTTAAGCGCATGCTTGGGTTGTTCACCGAGCAGCTCTTCCATATTGGTAAAATCTTTTAGCCAGCGGGTGACTTCAGCAAGAACCTGGTCCCTGCTTTTGAGTCGCTTGAGCGAGCGAAACCGTACGCGTTCCAAGGAGCGTACCGGGATAAGCAGATCTTTCATGGATACCCCTAACACTCCGGAAAGGATTCTGAGGGTATCGGTTCTAGGCTCAGCACGACCTTTTTCGAGATTGCGGTAGGCGCCTCTGGACAGTCCGGCGGTTTCGGCGATCTGCTCTTGGGTCATACCCCTGTCTTTGCGAAGTCTGAGCAAGTTTGCGGCAATGGACTGGGTACTCATGCAAGGATCTCCTGATTAATATGATCATTATAGCAAATAATGTAGATATGGTCAGTTCAATATAATATTTGTCGCTGTGAGCCCGACTTTAGTTAAGAGACCACCATCAGGAGATATGGGGGGTAAACAAAGGACAACTAAACGACAGAATGCATATTGAAGTGTTTGCCCATGTCTTCGATGATTGTTCGGAAAATAGGCAAGGATGCCGGGGTATAAAAATCTGTGGCGTACTGCGGTACACTCACGGTACACCGCCCAGTTTTCACTACTTGCGCTTACCTACACTAACCTGCTGAATCAACACAATAATCCCTAACTGTACCTAATATCCCTTGTTCCTATATAATCAGTAAGTTATTGATTTTACTGGCTCTGAAAATCCCCGTGTCGGCAGTTCGATTCTGTCCCTGGCCACCACTTATAAATCCATTAAAAACAATAAGATACATGATGAAGATAGTATCGCGCCAACCATAAAATTGCCCAAGCAGGGGATTTTTGGTCCATGTGTTGGGCTGAAGATTATTGTCGGAAGCCAACGGAAATCGGATCGTGGATGAAGACGAGGTCTTGCTTGCGTGACACTGATAGCCGGATGTTGTGCATGATCGAGCCACTTTTCTTATTTTAATCCCCGCCAGCCGGGCACGACTTTAGCGAACTCCTCCTGGAATGCAGGGCGTTTGATGTTGTCCTGTTTTACCTTGACGGCAAAAGCGCGCCAGCGTTCCTTGTCCTTCAGTACTTCGACCAGCAGACGTCGGATTTTGGTCATTACCTGTGCTTTTCTGGCGTACTCCTTGCGTATGGCATTGGATTTCATATTACCCAGCCCAGAGAGGTAGTACTTCAGTATTTCTTCGGGAAAACGCTGTTCGAGTCTTTTTGCTGTTTGGATCTCGTAATCGCTGTTCCAGGCTGTGTGCGGATAACCTTCTTCACCAAGAACCGCCACCGCTTTGTCATACTCCTTCCGGTGCATGCGGATCCGCAATTGTTCCGATGCCCAGGCACCCTTCACCCGTGCAAGGATCTTTGCTTCATAGACTTTCCATTCGGCGCTCGTGCAGAGCTTCCGGAAGGTCTTGTATTTATCACACGTCAGGTGATCGATGGTCTGGGCAAACTGCAGCTCCAGGTAGCGATCGCGTTTGCCAGCATCCTTGGCCCGTTGGGCGAGGAACTGGCGTAATTCATCCATACGACCCTTACCTCGCTGTAATCCTTGCTCGGCAACCTGTATGGCCTGCTTCTTTTCGCCGGCTTTCCAGTAGAAACTGGCCAAGTCGTAATAGTCGGCACCGTAGGTCATTTTCAGTTTACGCAGTTCGAGGTACTTGTCCCGATCATCGAGCTTGCGGTAAATACGGCGAGCGTGTTCAATCTGCCAGTCACCATCCATGGCTTCGAACGCCTCGGCCAGCAAGCGCAGATCATTATCGTCATAGCAGGTGGCATAAGCCACGTCATAGAGCTGATCATCCAGACCGGCATTGCCACTCTCGATGTAGGGCAGGACGTTTTCCAGGAGTACCTGCCGATACCCTGCAACAATCTTTTTATGAGACAGTTTTTGTTCGATCTGGTAGAGCAGGCTGGCGACATCATCCGCCTGGTCATAGTCACCACCGCCGTATTCATCCAGCTCACTTAGATCCGGGTCCAGCTCGGACCAGAGCGCCAGCAGAATCTCGCCTTCCGACTGGTTCTTCCGGCTGTCTGAAAGAGAAACGTGCTTTTTCAGGTAGTCGAAGCATTCCCGGCGGACATCAGGGCGTGTGGCGGCCAGCCGGACCAGCAGGTCAGCAAGGACTTGGGACGATGCGGTTGCCAGTAATTCTGCCAGTGCATCCCGTTTTTGTTTTCTCGTCATAGATGGTTACACAAAAAGCTGAAATTGAACGGCCTCGTTAAGCAGCGGCAGGGCCTTCAACCGATACTGGTGACATAATCGCTCTTTGGTAATTGGTTCGACCTCGGCGAGTCCCAGTAAGCCGGCAAAATCCACCAGGGTGCGCCAGGTGTAGCAACGGCGTATCTCCTCCTCTGGCGAAAACACCGGGCTCGGTGGCATCTCATTCAGTACCGACGGGAAGGCGCGCAGAAAGCTGTCTTCATAAAACTCGTGAGGCAGCCAGGTGTCACCATGCCGTGTCAGCAGGTAGAGGGTGAATAGAAAGGCCTGCTGGATGAAGCGTATTTCGGGGTAGCGATCCCGATAGCCCCAGTTGAACTGTTCGGCATAGGTACGGAACAGCCGCGGGTAGATGCTTGCCAGACCGCCCCCGGCCAGTAATGCCCGGCAATCCCGGCTGAGAATGAACCGACCCTTGTATTTTCGGATCAGCCCCGCCAGTTCCGCCACCAGGCGAGTAACGTGCAAGTCGAGGAAATCATCTTCCCGGTTGATGCCGCGAAACCGCGTATTCTCTCGATACTTTTGTTCACCCCAGTAGACCAGCGCAGACTCGCGGCAGAATTTTTGAGGCAGGTTGCCCTTGGCGGTTGGTTTCAATCCCTGCTCGCCGATGGCCCCGACCAGCAGCTCGAAAAGGGTCAGTATCGGTGCTTTAGGGCCGGTGTCGAGTGTCTCAGGGAAGCGAATCAGTTGTGGCGATACAAACGGAAAGTTCAGCAGGCGATGCATCTGCTCGGGCGACAAACCATGAAACTCGACCAGCGCTCTCTGGTTTTGCTGTTGCGTATGCTGCTCGACCAAGGCCTGGACTTCTTCCAATGAGTTGAACTGCCGGTCATCCAGTGCCTGGCGTAGGGACTCGGACGCCTCTGCGGCCCCCAGGCCGGGTGTAACCTCTTCATCCTTTCCAAGGCAACATTTCTTGTACTTTTTCCCGCTGCCGCAGGGGCAGGGATCGTTGCGACCGACATTCAATATTTTCATGGGATTTCCGGAACAGCTTGCCTTTGTGTGAAAGTCCTCTTCATTGATTCCAGCTCCGTTTTCGACGTTTGGTACGCTCAGCAAAAGAAGATTCAGCATGGGGTTTTTTGCCTTGGATCAATTTTTCGAAACCCGGCATGAAAGCGCTTTTTCGGCGGTGGGTCTGTTGAATCTCTTCAACGAGGGTTTTCCAAGCCAGCTCATCTCCTGCCTTCTTGTAACAACGTCTAGCTTGTTCGAAGTTTGACAGGGCAGCGTCGTAGTACTTGCTCTTTCTCGAATTGAGTATGCGCAATCCCAAGGCACGGTAGACCTTGGCTGCAACGTCGGGGTGGAGCCGCGCCAGCTTCTTCGCGGCGGGTTCCGTCGTGTAGTGGCTGAGGGATTCGAGCTCCTGGTGGGTCGAACGCCGAAGCCGCCTCGTCAGTCGGTCTATCTCTTTGGTTGCGAGCCACAGCTCGATGACAAAATCCAGGTCCGCCTGATCCGAAGTATTCATTGCCTTGTCATGCCATGTCTCTCGTTCCTTTTTCGGCACGTACTTCATGAGTTGGTCGTAGGCCAATTTGGAAGGGAATTGCTCGAATTCGGTCCAAGCCGATGCGAGCGCCTGGTCGGAGTGGCCGAGCTTGACCAGGAGTTTACGTTTCATCTCATCCAATTTATAACTCGATCCTTGACTTCTTGTGTGTCGTTTTTCGAGCTTGAGGCCTCGTTCGACCCACTCAAGCGCTTGTTCTGGTTTTCGCCGTGCTTGCAGCATCCCAGCTACGATCTCGCAGTCGACCGGCAATAGTTCGGTCTCCTGGCACAATGCCACATAGGCATCCACCTTACGTTGTGAGGCATAGATGGTCTTCAGTACTCCGCCCCAATAGCGTTGCCGGTAGTTGTTATTCTGTTGAGCGAGCCCATCCTCGTTCGAGGGTTTCGATGGCTGTCTGGCGGCATCGAAACGTTTCCGCACCTGGAAGGCAAAGTGCGATAGCTCGCTCCTTTTCAGAACCTTTACCGCTTCACGTTCAAGTTGGTAGCAAAAACCGTAATCGTCTCTGTCCATCCATTTCAGTAACCTTTCGACGGTCTTTTCACTATCAGCATGCGCAGCCTGGCGGGCCTTTATCCAGCCGCAAAAGAGCTTCTCGACGAACATCCCCAGATTGCCGCTCGAGTCGTCGATCTCCTCGGCCTTCTCGTAACAACCGGCAATGAAGGTTTCGTACAATGCTATGGTGCGCTCGGCTTCCTCTGGGAGGAGCTGCTCGATCTGCTCCGCAACCTCTTCGAGCTCCGTGACGAAAGACCAGGCTGCGCCATAGTCGATAAAATCTCCCAGCCTGAGAGCATGTTCCATGGCGTTGTCGATCACATCGCGGCGACGCCTTCTTTTCATTGGTGTCATGGTTCGAACTTCGCCTTGAGGTCGGCCCTTTTCAGAAAGGCAGCGATCTGATGGACATGGGCTTTAATGCAGCTGGCGAATAGCATATCTTTCATGCGGTCAAAATTCTCGTGACTATTGTCGGCCGTTTATCAGCTCGCTGCACAGGACAATATCAGCAGGAAGTAGTACTGGGTAGCACGGAGAACTCAAAAGTGCTGTTCAAAATCCCTGTTTTCGTGCAACACGCGCACGATCAAAACACCTTTCTTTTCCGGTAGGTAAAAAACCACGTGGGACTTATGCTGGTGACGTCTGAGCTTCGGCGCAAGTTTATCGGCTTCTCGTCCTAACTTAGGATTGTCCGCAATTGTTTGAAAACAAGTTTCTAGAGCGTCCCGGTAACGGCGGGCTTGTTCGATCCCGAAGTTTCCAATCGTGTAATCCGCAATTTCGGCAAGGTCAGACTCGGCTTGAGAGGTCAGGCGATAATTACCCATGCTTGGCTCTGTACCGTGCTTCAGCCTCCTCCCAAACATCGCGAACCGTCTTGTTGCTGATGCCACTATCCAGCCCTTCCTGAATGGCGGCTTTCAGCGCCCTAAACTTGGCATTCTGCTCTTGGTCACGTCGCACCAGATCGCGGATATATTCACTGTCATTGGTATATTCACCAGCGGCTATCTGCGCCTTGATCCACTGGTCTTGCTGGTCAGTTAAGGTGATCGTCTTTCGGGTAGTGCCCATATTGATCTCCTGGGTCGGCATTAATATGCATACTATCGGTGTATTATAGTAGCTCTTTTCGCTGTGTGAAAAGTGATTAATGACTATGGAAAAATTCCAAGTCTGCTCTCAAAATGTATTGGAGGACGATTGAGGGGTCTAATATCCCCACCTAAATGGCATGCGTGATTTTTGCGTGAATGAGTTATGCACTGTTGTGCATCGTGGTGCAAAAGCGAGCAACGGGCGCACCGGTAAGTTATTGAAATAAAGGATGATTATTTGGTGTGCAATAGACTGAAAATCCCCGTGTCGGCAGTTCGATTCTGTCCCTGGCCACCATAAATTATTCAGTAAAAACAATGTGTTATTGATTCGATAAGAGCAGAATGGGCGGGGGATTTCAGTCCCCGTGCTCGGTAAAAATCCCCTTCCCGGTTTGATCCCTCAGCGCACCTGCACGTGATTAAATAAATATAATCAATGTCTTGCGTACCATCAGGCGTGATGCATACAGTATGCTGCACATAATGCGTGAATGTATCGTGACAATCGCCCTGCGTACAGCGTGGGTAGATGGCCTCATCATTATTGCAACAGGACTCAGGGATGAGATAGTCTATGTGGTGTATAAATAACCATTTAATGGTAAATAATCCGCCATGTTTAAGCGAAATATCGAGATAGAATTGCATGCCGCATTAGCCGATACGCCTGTAGTGCTATTAAACGGTGCCCGTCAGACGGGCAAGAGTACCCTGGCACAGGATTATGCGAAGGCCTCTTCCGTTCGCTATGTCACTTTGGATGATGCAACGCAATTAGCAGCGGCCAGTACCGACGCTCAGGGCTTTCTTGACGGGCTTGGAGATCGGGCAGTCATCGATGAGGTGCAGAAGGCTCCAGAACTATTTCCCGCGATTAAGATGTCTGTGGATCAGGATCGTCGCCCAGGTCGTTTTTTGTTGACCGGGTCAGCCAATGTGTTGTTGCTACCTCAGATTTCCGAGTCACTGGCCGGTCGAATGGAGTTGATTACCCTGTGGCCGCTTTCTCAGGGAGAATTGCATGCGCAACAGGAACGGTTTCTGGACGAGGTTTTTGCTGAAAGACTGCCTGAGTTGCGAGACAGTAATGCATTCGATCTGAAGGATGCCGTTCTTGCTGGTGCGTACCCAGAGGTCATTCAGCGCCCGGCAGGCAAACGTCGTGACGCCTGGTTTGCCGCGTACATTACGGCACTACTACAACGTGACGTGCGCGATCTGGCGAATATCGATGGATTGACAGATATGCCGCGTCTGTTATCCCTTCTGGCTGCCCGTGTCAGTGGGTTGCTTAATATGTCGGAGTTATCGCGTAGCTCTGGCATTCCAAACAGTACGCTTAAACGTTATCTGAGCCTCTTGCAAGCTACCTTTTTGTTTCAGCCGCTCCCAGCATGGTCATCGAACCTCGGTAAGCGGTTGATCAAGTCCCCCAAGACTCATCTGATCGATTCTGGATTGGCGGCCCACTTGGCAGGCGTGACTCGCCAAAGCCTGGATCGGGACGCCATGTTTTTTGGGCATTTGCTCGAAACCTTCATAGTTGGTGAACTGCGCAAACAAATCGGCTGGTCGGATAGCCGAATACGTTTGTACCATTATCGGACAACTACGGGCAGAGAAGTGGACATCCTTCTTGAGGATGCGGCTGGTCGACTGGTCGGTTTAGAGATAAAAGCGTCTTCAACTGTAGTGCAAAAGGACTTCTCTGGGCTTAACGCACTATCGGAGGATGTTGGTCATCGTTTCGTTCGCGGAATTGTACTGTATGCAGGGGATCAATCTGTATCATTTGGTGAGCGCAACGTGGCATTGCCGGTCAGTGCCTTGTGGCGCATGATGATGTAGTTCATATGTACTCTGGGGCCATGGGTCTCATTTATGCTGTAACATGCCGACAACCTCCTGAATCCTGCGTGCAAGTTTTCGGGTGGTACCTGATGCCCAGGACTCGAGTATAGGCAGATACTTCGGGTCACCTGAACCGGCAATACGATCCAGCAGAAGAATGAGCACTTCCGGGTTCTTGTCGTTAAGCCAGCAAATGTCGGGGGTTGTCATTGGATCAGTCAGCCACTCGTTGATTCGTTCCATCAGTTCCGCGGCATAAACCTCTCGCTCAATGGCCCAGCCGCGTTTTGTGTAGACCAACAGTGGCAGCCGGTAATCGTATTCGATGGCGAGGTAATTATTGATGATTAGCCAGTCGATGCGTGCAGTTATCTCTTGCAGTCTATGATTGCGGAACGTTCCGTATACTGGAGAGTTATTCAGGTTCAGTTCCAGGATCTTCTTTTCGCATGATCCTTTAAGTAATTTTGCAAGCAATGTTCGGCCGCCGCTCATGATCAGATCATCCGCACCGCGTAAGATTAGTCGGATTTCCTTTTCCGGTACCTGGCCAACGTTTATTGGGTAGAGAGTGACCGGTATTCGCTTGACCTTTCGACTCATATTGGCAAAGAGCAATATTCAGCGGGTGGCATTGGCGTCATCCTACGCAGGATTGATGCAGTCAGCCGTGAACAAATCGAGTTCAGCTGGTACAACCTGATCCCGTGCATGGTCACCGTCGATGACAGTAAACAGCATGGAATAGGGTACGGCCCAAGTCCCGTGGTTGGTCTGAATCTTGGCCCGCTTCGGGTTGAGTTTGGTAACGGATCCGAACAGCTCGCTGCCATCCTTGCCAATGAACCCCATTTGATCGCCGATTTTCAGCGACAGACGGTCAACGTGGTTTTTCTTTGGCGCGATGTCGGTATCGGTCCCCTCGATATTTATCATGTAAAGGGGAGCCGTCCAGCGTTTACCCGTTTGTAGTTCCAGGATGGCCACCCGTGTTCTGCGTATCTCCAGAACCTGGGTAGGAATCAAACGATTCTCCGAAGACTCGAAATAGGTGATTTCCATGTCTGAGCTTAGCAGACGCTTTATCGCATCTTGTCGAACAGGGTCATCCAATAAAATGCCCAATCGCGGACTGAAGCCGATAGAGATCGAAGGCCGAAGCCCTTTGTAGTTCTGAAACAATCATTTCATAATTCATGGGGAATGCTTTGATCCGGGTTATCTAGTTCAGCGAGACTATGGATTTGGTCTTTTCTTTTGTCAACGGAATACCAGCGTGACCGTATCGTGACCAACTCCTGTCATTTCGTGTCCACTCCTGTCCACTTGTGGCAACTTAGCGCGGGGCCTGTGTGCGTAAGTTGTTGAAAGTAGGGAGGCCGGTAAATGCCGCTGGGGTCTGAAAATCCCCGTGTCGGCAGTTCGATTCTGTCCCTGGCCACCATATAAATCAAAGGGTTACGTGTAATTACTTGGTTTCTCCAAAAGCCCTTGCGGGAGTTTTGCGGGACCTAGCTTACGCTCAGCCGTCGCAACACCACCAATTCAGGCTTTCCCTTTCCTCGATCACACACGCTGTCCGCCTGTCCCTGGCGAATTGATACTCAAGCGCCTGTTTTTACAAGAGAAGTAATAATTCGCCACACACAGGAGTCAGTGATCGCCGAATAATCTGGCGCGATAATAATTGCGGAGTACAGGATCTTGCCGTCAACCTGTCATTTGCCACGGATTGATCAATAAAAGTTCGGGAATAAACTCAAAATCCTTGGTGTTACGTGTTGCCAAGGTCAAGCGGTTTGCTTGGGTGATGGCGGCGATTTGGGCATCCTCCACCGAGATGGTTCGGCCAGCCTTACGGGTGGTTGCAACCAGGTTTGCATAGTAAGAGGCAGCGCCGGCATCAAAGGGGAGAATTCGGTCCTGAAACTCATCGAACAGGGCATCGGCCAGCTGGATAAACCTATTCTTGCGTTTCCCGTTGGGCAACAAGGCTATGCCGAGTTCAATCTCGGCCTTGGTGATAGCGGGTAGGAAGACCTGACTATCCAGCTGTGCATCCAGCCATTGAATGACCGCCAGTTCGGGTGCCGGCTTCATCAGTTCGGAGAGCACATTGGTGTCCAGTAAAATCACGTATTGCCATCCGAAAAGTCTGGAGCCGGGCGAGGTTGGGAGCGTGCCGGCAGCTCCAGTTCCAGTCCGCCGGTCGTTTCCATCACCCGTTGATGAATACGGCTGGCCAACCCCTTTTCAGGTGTCTTTACAGACAGGGCTTGACGCAGGATCTGTCGTGCTTCTTCCTCCATGGAGCTGCCGTGTTTGGCAGCCCTCATTCTGAGTCGTCCCTTTACCTCATCGTCGAGATTACGAATGGTCAACATAGCCATGCTCATATTCTCCTCTGGAGTCTAAATATATCTCAGTTTAGGGAGTGAATGCATTGAATGCAAATGGAGGCCGATTACTATTTGTCCCTCCCCATAGTTCGTACTACTTGATGTTCTCGGCGTTTTTTAGAAGCGATGTCAATCCGTCATTCTCGGTCATTGTTGGTGCCGAAGTGCCGTGGCATAAAGTGGGTAGAGCCGAACTCCGAATAAGGGCTCGTGTCGCCATTTAATGAGCTTGGTAGGGTAGGATGGTTGTGCCAGTACCATGGCTGGCCTATGGCTGTTCAAATTCGTTCCAGACGATTTTGTCTGTCCCTGGCCACCATCTATAAAGCATGTCTAATCAATTAGATAATCGCATAAGCAATTATCTTTCCAAGCGCCAAAAAGCCGAGCCATACGATGGACAGCTTTCATCTTAATTGCGGTCTAATCGCAGTTGCCCAGGCGCTTGCCCGAGAGCTGGGTGGTGACCACCATGCCGCCGCCGGTGCCGCCCACCTTTGTTTCGATGCTGCCAGAGAATGTGTCTCCATGGTAGGTGATATGGCCGCTGCCTTCGGATCCGCCGGAGGGGTCACTGCACTTCATCTTCCAACTCACGGTATTGCCTTGTGTGTTCATCTCGGAGACCTCGCAGGCCTGACCCTGGGCCGATTTCGCCGGCACCGGTTCCTGCTCCGTCATGCACTGGGTGACTGTCACCGGCGGCATGGGGACCGGCATGCCGGGCATCTCGACCTTTGAGGTGATCTGCCACTTACCGGGTTGGAAATCGAGCGCCAAGACTGCCGTCGCAGCCGAAAACAGAACCAGCAGTGTGGGGGCAAGGATAGGGTTTAGTCGTGACATGGTATTAACTCCTCTGTTTGAAGTTGGCAACCTCACTTCACCCGCCGCCGGGTCAGGGTGAGGCTGGACGTGGTTGTACTCATGATATACGGGCAATCTTCCTTGTCGAGGATACGGGTGAGGCGCTTCGTCTTATTCATCTGCCCCTGAATCGTGTCATTCTCTCTCTCTCCCCGGATATAGGTGCCTTTCATCTCCACTATCATGGGCAGCGCCAAGGGTAGGTCCTCGATGTAGCTGCCGTTACGATCGACTATCCGCTCTGAGTCGGAGGTGGTGCGCTCGGCATACTCAGTGAGTTTGACGGGCCCTAGCCAGTCACCGTCGAGTTGGATCCGGATTCGCACCGGGAAGCTCCGCTCATCGCCCCCCATCAGTGTTTCCAGCTCCCGGGACATCTTCTCTATGGCCTCGGGGTCGTAGCCGCCCGCCATGATCTCGCGCACCTTGGCCTCGAACCGGTCAGCATCGGTCAAGACCTCCTTCACGATCTGGATGAAGAGGTTATCGGCGGTGAGCATGAAGGATTTCTGTCCGGCATGGTGTACACGCGAGTGGCTGGCGCGTGGGGGTTTTTTGTCGCGGGACTGGCTTTCGTCGTGATATTCGTACTTGGCCGACTGGCTGCCCGATGCGATCATGTCGCCCGGTCCCAGATAGAGCTGGCCAGTACCTGCCATCTCGATGTTCCGAGCCTTGATGTTCAGCTGGGCCCGTTGCAGGTTGTTCTTTTTGTACTCCCTGGAGCTGTTGATATTTTCGTTATCAACGTTGTAGGAACAGGCGCCCCGCTTCCATCCCGTGAGTGAGATTGTGCCGGACCAATCGTACTGGCGCTTGGGCTCGATCAGCAGGTTTTTCTCATGGCGCGTGGCCTTGTCGGGCTCCTCCAGCGGGCCGTCGTAGGTGTCGTTCACCCAGTCGCCCTCGTGAACGGCAGAGATGTCGAAGGGGGAGCACTCCTTGTGCAGGATGATCTCCTTGATCTCGTAGTTCCCGTCCCTGTCGGCCCGGACGCTCCAGCTCTCGCCGGAATCCTCGACCTTGACCTCAGCGCCGTCCGCTGGCCGCCGGACACCGTCGCGGATGGTCTCGACCTTGCCGTAGAGGGTGCCGTAGAAGCCCTCGTTGTGCTCGATCGAGTCATCGAGCTCCTCCTCCCTGGCGAGTTCGAGGAAATGCTTGTGCCCCTCCTTCTGATCGTGTGGCGGGATCTTGCACAGGGCGTCCTCGTAGTACTCGTTCATCAGGTCGATAGCATCCTCTTTGATGCCGAAGAACTCCCACCACTCAGCTTCGTCGCGGATCTTGCCTACCTGGGCGAAGGCCCAATCGATGGTCTTGGTGGGCTCGCCTTCCGCCTGGCGGGTGAAGGAGCCCCGATCCTCGCACAGGACATCGAAATCGCGATCCGGCAGGCGCATGTTGCCCTCCGCATCCCGATAGCCGAAGGCCAGGAAGCGATTGCTGTAGAGGCTGCCGCCGTGTCCGGACTCGCCGGCATCGCTCTTCTCGCTGCTCTCGAGGTCGCCGAGGGAAAAGTTCAGCAGGCAGCGTGAACGGCCGCGTGGATACTCGGTACTGAAGGCCGTTTCCTGCGCCTTCAGGTAGATTCTGCGGCCATTTTTTTTCACCTTGCGCAACGCAGTATCCCAGTGGTCGGAGTCACGTAAGCGGATGAACTTCATGCTGGCACCGGCGACCGTGCCATTGCCCGAATCCTGGGCCCGCTGCCAGAGCTGGTAGAGCTGATGGGTGAGCTGGGCATATTCGGGGTTGCCGGGTTGCTGGCTCGCGAGTTCGCTCGCCTGGTTCAACAGCACCTGAACCTCTTCGCGCTCCTGGGCCTTGGTACCCATCCACTGGAGATAGACCTCGAGGTTATTTTCACTGGAGGGAGGCTGGTCCAAGTGATCATCGATACGCTGGGAGAGTTGATTAAAGCGGTCGACCAGATCTCCCTGGGCACGAAGGGGTTGCGGGAAGCTGACGAGCAGAAGCAGGATCAGCAAGATGCCCAGGGCGCTGATTGGTAAATCTGCATGAAGCGTAAAAAACCTAGCCCGGCAGTCCTTTGTTACCCAATAGTTGTCCGACACATTCATTCACCCTGACGATAGCGATATAGATTGTTTTTTACCGTCCCAACTTAAATATCCATGCTATTAATAAGTATATACGGGATCGCGAAGGAGAAAAGGTCATGCCCAGCAAGCGCATCACATCCTGGTTTCAAATGCTCGTGCTTTGTTTGCTTACACATTCAGCTTGGGCCGCATCATTCACTGCAGATCTCATTCAGGTTGAAGCGGGTGAAACCCGCCAGGGACGGATCTATGTTGCCGATCAGACCTATCGGCTGGAGATGACCGAGGAGGGGCGTGAGATCATCGTGTTGGTGGACCAGCAAGTTGGGAAGACACGGGTGGTAGTGCCCGGCGATCAGGTCTACTTGGAGTTCGCGAGTTCGAACATGCGTAGCCTGAGCAACGATCCCTTCCGAGCCCTGCGATATAGTATCGACAAGTTCGAGAGCCGTGATGCGGGCAGTGTGACTCTGCACGGATTCGCCTGCCGGAAGAGCGTGATCAGCATCCAGGACAAGGAGGCAATGACTGCCTGGACCGCCACTGATCTCGACTTCCCGATCAAGATCGTCCAGCACTCGGAAACTGGTCGTTTCGTGGAACTGCGCAACATTCGCCAGGACGCTGTGGACCCGGAGCTCTTTGCGGTTCCGGCCGGCTTTCGCCGTGTGGAACGGATGCCCATAGCGCCGCCCGCGTGGGCCAAGGGCATCCCGGGTGCGCCGGTGATGAAGCCACCGATCAATAAAATCCTCTCCGCACCGCAGATCATCCGGGTAAAAATCACGCCTGGAACCCAGCTTAAAGTACTGGGTAAACGTCAGGGGCAAGCCAAGGCCACCTTCACCGCTGGGGCTTTCAAGGATGGGCGGCCGGTGAAATCCTTCAGTAGCTTCACGCCGGATGCTGACGGCGCCAGATCGGGGGTCACCTACAAGCAGACACCAGCAGAAGCCGACGAGGTGGTAATCTACGTGCGCAGAGGCACTTTGTTGATGGCGGTGGAACGCATTAGCGGGTCTGCTGTGAAAGGAGAGCAGCCAGCATCTGCACCCGCTTCAACCCAAGGGCCAGCCCCAACAACTCCTGCATCTACACCCAAGTCAGTGTCCCAAGCTGCTTCAGGCCCTGTCATGCTCGTTCTCGACGCCTCGGGTTCGATGTGGGGCCAGATTGGGGGCAAGGCTAAGATCCAGATCGCACGTGAGGTGATAGGCGAACTGATGGTAGATTGGGATTCGGCCATGGACCTTGGCTTGATGGCCTACGGCCACCGACGCAAGGGGGATTGCAGCGACATCCAGACCTTGATCCAGGCAGGCAAGGCAAATCCGAATGCAGTCGCGAAGGCCGTGGGGAAGATCCAACCGAAAGGCAAGACACCACTCTCCGAAGCCGTGCGCCAAGCGGCTGTCGGTCTCGGCTACACCGAGCGAGCGGCCACTGTTCTGCTGGTAAGTGATGGTATAGAGACCTGCGATGCAGACCCCTGTGCCGTGGGTACGGAGTTGGGCATGAATGGATTGGACTTCACGGTGCACGTGATTGGTTTCGACTTGAAGAAGGAAGAACAGACGGGGCTGCGGTGTCTGGCCGAACGGACCGGCGGTCTGTTTCTGGCGGCATCTGATGCCCGGGAGCTGCACCAGGCGCTTACTCAGGCGGTAGCCAAGGCGAAGGCGCCCCCGCGACCGGTGATTGAGACACCCGGGACAGCCAGCATCGAAGCACCGGAGCAGGTGCCGGCAGGCTCGATCTTTGAGGTACAGTGGGATGGCTCGAACAGCCGTGGCGACTTCATCACCATCGTAAAGCCTGGCGCAACAGAGGGGTCATATCAAAACTATGCCTATACGGCTACGGGAAACCCCGTGAAGCTGATGGCGCCCGATCAGGTGGGCGCCTATGAGCTCCGTTATGTCTTCGGCCACAAGCGGGATACCCTGGCCAGGCGGGCCGTGAGTGTGACCCCGGTACAGGCCAGCCTGGCCCCGGAGCCCGAGGTGGCGGCCGGCAGCTTCCTGAAGATCGATTGGCAAGGGCCGAACAATCGGGGTGACTACATCAGCCTTGCAGCAGTTGGGACTGGTGACGGCGAGTACCTGACCTATGCCCATACGCTTAACGGGACCCCGGCCTCCATCCAGGTGCCCGACGAGTCCGGGGCTTACGAAGTACGCTACGTCACCGGACAGACTGGCGCTGTTCTGGCCCGTGGCCAAGTGAATGTTACTGCCGTGAGCGCTTGGGTCAGACCTCCCGCCGAGGTGACGGCAGGCGCTGTATTTGCAGTCGAGTGGAAGGGCCCCAACAACCGGAGTGACTACATCACCATCGTGAAGCCCGGAGCTGCTGACAGTAAATACGGTGAGTATGCCTACACCTCCGCCGGCAGCCCCGCCAAGCTGCACGCGCCCCCTGAACTCGGCACTTACCAGATTCGATACGTGCTGGATCAATCCCGCACGGTGATCGCCCGGGCTGATGTCACTGTTACCCTGGTGAGCGCTTCGGTGTCGGCCCCTGACAGCGTGGCCGCGGGCAATGACTTCCAGGTGAGTTGGCAGGGTCCCAACTACCCGAGTGACTACATCACCATCGTCCCAGCCGGGTCAGCTGACACGGTCTACAAAAGCTACGCTTATACCTCAAGCGGGAGTAGCGTTACTTTGAAAGCCCCAGCCAAGCCAGGTGATTATGAGGTACGCTACATCGTCGACCAGACTCGCACGGCACTGGCCCGTCAGCCGGTACGGGTGGAGTAAGCTCAAACTACGCAAAGCATGCCTGCCAGGTGCAATATCAATGCTTGATATTGCACCTGTAAAGCAGATGTGGGAAATATTT
This sequence comes from Pseudomonadota bacterium, assembly GCA_039714735.1. Classification (GTDB taxonomy): domain Bacteria; phylum Pseudomonadota; class Gammaproteobacteria; order Chromatiales; family Chromatiaceae; genus JASJBU01. The sequence continues at coordinate 7,093 of JBDLIT010000045.1, read as the reverse complement.
CGCCACTTTACCTCGTCACTGAAGGCGCCACCATACGGGTGGACGAAGATGTACCTGTCAGGATTAAAGGGGCCACGCTCGCTTTCGGTAACAAGATTGGATAAGTATCTGTGTTCAGGCGACGGTCTGTATTTCTTCACCGGCCGCTCGTAAATCGCGATCGAGGGCGTGCTTAAGATCATGCGTCCTGACTTGAGACAATCCCGCCCCGCCTTCATGGTGAAACATGGATAGAGCAGGCCATTATCGGGCGCAAGATCTACCAAGTACCTGTTTTTCGATAAGAAGTAACTATTTAAGTCAGACCTTGGATTATGTGTTCCATGTGTTTGAATACAAGTTCACTGCGTGCGGTGTCACGCACATTGCCTTGCACGGTATATTCGAAGTCCGGATGTTTTAATAGTTCGCTGAACTGCCGGGCGATGTAGTCGCGTACCTCACCTTCCGCCTGGGCTATCTCTAGCGCCAGCTCTTCCCGGCCATCCAGCAGGTTTATGATATCTTCCAGATCGTGGCTCTGGATCGGATCGTTACCGCCACGTCCACGCCAGGCTTCCAGTTTGGTCGCGACGAAGTATTCCGGCGCCAACAGGTTGATTGTGAGTTCAGCAGTCAACGGATAGGGTTGAGCGGTGGCAAGCGCCTTGTGGTACCAGCGATTGCTAAAGCCAAGGATGGATTCATCGGCGGGCATAAAGTCCACCTTGAGATGACCCAGGCGCATACGATAGATGACCTCATCTTCCATAGACTCTTTAAAGCCCCGTTGGTGCAGCTGCTGTCGAAACCTTTGCCACTGGGCGTGGCTTTCTACTTTAGCGATAAGATCGATATCTTCGGTGAAGCGTACCGCCTCACGTGTGAACGGATCGCTGATCAACAAGGCAGTCGTGGCGCCACCGACAAAGGCCACGTAGGGTAGTAGTTCAGGACCCAGGGCCTTGGCAACGGGTTCCAGCATTTCACGCAACTGCAGTTGGTGATTGGCGGCCATTATGAATTGAGCTTTTCTTGCAACAGCTGTTGTGCCAACTTGGCCTCGCGGGGATTGCCGAGGCGAATGGCATCTACCAAAGCCAGATAGGCATAGAGTTGCTGGTCTTGTTGTGCTGCCATTGGAACACTTTTGAACAGGGGCTTGATGGCCTGCCCCATTACCTTTCCTTGCGCATCCGGCCAGACGTGTTTGAATTCACCACCACTCGACAACTCACCCTTTAATACGGATGCATCAAAGGAGGTAGGCACACCGCGCACCAACTCGGCGGGCTTTATGGGAAAGACATATTTGATGCCGTGCAGGATAAACTCCAGCAGACTTTTGATATTGGCCTTGGGATAACTGTATTGACGGTCCTTGACTGCCAGACCAGCCTCAATACTACGATTGATGGAGGCGTTGACCTCGGTTTTACTGACCCCCAGCGAGGCTTCCAGGCCCCGGGCACTGCATTGCACTGCGAGATGGCGTTCTGAATTACGCTGTTTTGCTTGCTGTTGTAGGCTTACAAGCTTTAACAGTATTAAGATGTCTTGACCTTTCATTGGTTACCGCGCTAAGATGTCCTCTGTCCTGGGACAGCGGACATCTTAGCATTGTTAACCTTAAAAGAACAGGACGCACAAGAATCGGCTGTCATTCAGCCTGCTCCCAGAGGGAATCCGCTACTTACTATGCTCAATACCTGTGCTCCGTAAATATTCCTGTGTAGTCTAAAAAACTCACCCATATCCAGACATCAGCATCTTGCATCTATTCTACGTGCCACAATGCCTTTGTGCCTTATTAAGTAATTATTATCCCAATCATTAAAAACCGAGCAGGGAATTTTAAGTCCCTCTGCCATTACCATCGATAAAATGACCTCCTGAACCCAATTAAATCTTCTCGCCTTTAGCCCGCGTTGAAATATTCATGGTCTGATTACGTTAGAGATAACGTTGCTGAGAGTGATGGATTGCTAGGAGTTGCTGTTTCATGAGAAGTCTGTCGGCGATAACAGCCTTTACCCGATCAAATGAATTTGGTGAGGATGCTCAATCGATGTGTGAAGAGTAAGATCGATTCCTTCATGATGAAACAGGGTATGGCAGACCGTTTAAGCTACATGTCTATCAAGCACCACCGATCAACAGGCCACCCGCAGTGGCCCAAACAATGTCTACCACAAGCTCACGCCACCGATCGAGACGATTATGACGCCTTGGATTTTACTCGATAGCGCACAAGTGCCCGGCAACGGCGGGGAGTTGCGCCTATACCAGCGGGAAGATGCATTCTCGATAAAAATAGTGGGCCACGGTGAGCTGATGAACAGTCGTGTCCATGGTTCTGAGGATGCGCTCGCCGAGCGTACCTGTGCCAGGTTAAAGGATTGTGTGAAGCCGCGATTGCTCATCGGTGGGTTGGGCATGGGCTTTACCCTGGCTGCGGCGCTACGAAAGATCGGCAAGCAGGCACAAGTGGTGGTGGCTGAATTAGTACCGGCAGTGGTGGAGTGGAATAGAGGGCCGCTTGGGGAGCATGCCGGTCATCCAGTGCGAGATCCGCGGGTGACGGTGCGTGAGATGGATGTCGCCCGCATCCTGAGGGCCGAGCAGCGTGCGTACGATGCGATCTTGTTGGACGTGGATAACGGTCCTGAGGGGCTCACGCGCAAAGAAAACGATTGGCTCTATAGCATAAACGGGTTGCATGAGGCATATGTGGCGCTGCGCCCTCTGGGGGTGTTGGCCGTATGGTCGGCCGGTCCAGATCGGCAATTTCTACAGCGACTGCGCAAGGTGGGTTTCGAGGTCGAAGAGGCGCGAGTGCGTGCGCGGGGTTCGAAGGGGGCGCGGCATATCATCTGGTTTGCCAAAAGGGGTGTCTAACCTAGCCCGAAAAATTCACCTGCCCGCTGAAAATATTCACTAACTATTTGTATTGGAGAAATATTATTTGAATATTAGCAAAGCACAAAGTGTAATTGGAGAATGCTGAACGCGCCCTTGTAGCGTGGCTCATCCAGCGGGTGGGCCGCTCTACCGAGCAAATATACGTGAATTCAACTCGTTAACAGTAGAATGGAACGGTCAACTGAGGAATCTAGGATCATGCACTATTGCAGCAAAAAAAGCCCCGCTGATATGCGGGGCTTTTTCTAGGCTAGAACGTCTTATTGCGGAACAACGTTTACCGCGCTAGGACCCTTAGGGCCGCTTTCGCTATCGAAAGTCACGGTCTGCCCTTCGGCCAGCGATTTGAACCCACTGTCTTGGATGGCGGAATGATGTACGAATACATCGGGGCTACCGTCCGCGGGGGTGATAAATCCAAAACCTTTGCTATCGTTGAACCACTTTACTGTACCTGTAGCCATTCTGTTTACCTTTATAGATTAATTAACAATGTATCAACGTGCAGGTGACTGCTGAGAAATTACGGGGAGATGACGCTCTACACTGCGAGGAACTACCGGAACTGCTACGCGACGAAAACTGCAACTGAAGACAGCCTATACCATGCCATATTAATTAGCTAGGTATTATTTCCGTTGTATTTCATAACACACAATGACTTATCCGCCTGTTCCCAAGTGCATGGCACACTATATCATTAGTGGCTGATATTGCAGGCATAGTTTTTTTCATCTCTATGCAATACGAGTTTTTTTTTGATGATTAGCATTTTAATTTCTCGTGCTTTTTCAATCAAAGCGGTTTCAGGCGGTAATTCATAACCAATATCAGGCAGGTAATAGGTGCCATCACTCTCTTTGCATAGACTGACAATAACTTTACCCTCGCTTAGATTATCCAGCCCTTCATTTTTATCGATGTACTCAGTAAAAACAATTGTGTTTGCTTTGTTGCCAAGGAAACTTTCAAGAACGCGGGCCGTATAATGTACGGCTAACAGTTTCTCGTTATCCATAGTAGAGCCGGTTGTTGAAAGTTCTTTGATGGAGGTGCTGGTGATTTCTACCAAAGCTGAAAAGTCGGTTGTAACTACATTGTCTTGAATGGCGACAAGGGCGAAATTTGTCTGCTCATCAACATCGCTTGCAGTGCAGGAGACACAGAATAAGCACAACAACAAAGTAGCTATCTTCATGCCTATGATTCTTTGCCTGCCTTCTCGGTATTTTTTTCACCATATATTGGGAGGACTCCATTGTTCGCGTCATGATTTTTAGGGAAGACAAAGGTTTCCCAGACGTCTTTCGGGTATTCCAGGATCTGCACCTTGTCTTTCTGGTTGCCGCCCAGCATGTAATATTTATTGCCGGCTTTGTTTTGCCCGACTATAAACGCGACATGACCTCCGCCTTTTCTGGATTTAATGCCGATCGCCCCATACACAGGGTTCTTTATTTTCGTCCCAAATTTTTTCCATTCTTTGGCGCGATAAGCCGCTTTGACCGGTGTGATATTGTTCTGCTGCATGACCCAGGCAGCAAAGCTTCCGCACCAGGCATTTTTTGCCCCTGAGTCATCCTTCCCCCAAAATTTGCTGGCCTTGAAGTATTCCAGGATGCGTGGATTTGAATTGTATTTTCCTTTGACTTCAGCAACGCCTATTTCAGTTTTGGCAGTTTTCATCCAGGGGGCATTCCTCTCAACTGCGGCTTTGGAGCTTGTGGCGATTTTGCTATTGCCGGCAGGGGAGCTGGTCTCGGTGTAACCACTTTCCCATTGGGAAAAGGGATTGAAGGGGTACATCCCAAGTTGCAGGTTATCGTGCAGGCCGCAAACAGTTGCGGTTCTTCTGCTTTGTGTTGGCCGGCTGCCGCCTCCGAATGTGGGAGGCAAGTGCTCGAATTCGGGTATGCTCATCTTTTGTCCAACAGCGGTTTTATCTGGATGCTTTAAGCGAGGAATGGCTTTATATATAAAATAGATATCCCCGTGGATTTTAGCTGGTTTTATTAAATCGTCTTTACTTTAGTGAAATTTTGCAACCAGGAATATTCCATTAAATCAGGATCTCCTTCCCGATCATGTCGTTAGATTGAGTGTAGCACCCTATGAGAACAATGACCTTTCTGCCCGGATTCTTGGGATCCAGTCATTTGGATGGTAAGGCATCGAGCTGAGCTTAGTTGCTCCCAGTCACCAACACCCTTCCCATCCCAGGTCCCAGTTCGAACTCGAACGGCGTGGGTAGATGGTCCATAGGCCATTCGGGTGAGACGTCCAGCAGCGGAGGAGGGGCCTGGATATGCCGGTAGAGGTCATCGCAGTGGAAGTGCTGGCTGTTCCAGGGGTCTTTGTTGAAGATCAGCAGGGCCTGGCCTTTGCCATTGGTGGAGGCCTTCCACAGTAATAGTAGGCTGGGATTGGGGTGGTCCAGGCGTTGCAATAGGCTCTCTTCCTGAAACACCGGATATTCGGCCTTGATCGAGTTGACATGGCGGATGAAGTCGCTCAGATCGATCGAAGCCGGTTCCCAGTGCTCGGGACTAGTCTCCACCACATGCAAGCGTCGTTGGAAGCCAAATTCATAACCGATGGGCATCATCACGCCGCTGGAAAACAGAGCCGCAAACAGATAGCGCTGTTTGAGCGCTTCCACGTTGTTGCCGGACTCGACATACAGGCGTTCGGTATCGTGGCTTTCCGGAAAGCTGATGGAAGGCGCTATGTCCCGCGTCAGTTCGTATTGCTCCAGCAGCCAGGGGCTGCTGAAGTCCCACCATTTGGAGCTGTTGAACAGGTAATCGAAGCCGGCGGAGGCGGTGTCGCGGGTCTGGGTTGGGGAGCAACCCAGGGTTTCGGCGAGGAACACCGCATCCGGGTGGTTGGACTTGGTCCGTTCGATCAGGCGGCGCCAAAACGGGGTCGGGAGCTGGTAGGCGGCATCACAACGCAGGCCCTGGAAACCCAGGTCCACCAGATATTCCACCACCTTGCAGCAGTAGTCCAAGAGACCTTCCGGGTCACTGGTGTGTTCGTGGTCGAACTGAGCCAGGTCGCGCCACACGGTGCGGCTGCCGTCTTCCTCAACGCAAAAGGGGTTGGCTACCTTATTGCCATTACGCTTAAACCATTCAGGATGTTCACGCACCAGGGGCGAGTCCACGGCGCAGTGGTTGATCACCAGGTCGGTGCTCACGCGCAGTCCGAGATTGGCGGCGGCAGTGGTCAAGTCCCGTACCTGGTCCTCCGGGGCGCGGCGTGAGTGTGGTTTGCGGAAGCGTTTGTCTATGCTGAAGTAATCGGCGATGGAGTAGAGACTTCCGGAGCGCCCCGCTTGTTGGATAGGATTGACATAGATCCAGTCGAAATTAAGATCGGCGGCGCGCTCCAGGTGCGGTGTCCAGTCGGAAAGCGGACCCGCCAGGAGAGGGAACAGATTGTAGATTCTCATTCGTTGGCTATTTGTTCCTGATGAAGTCGTAGATATTCATATAGTCCTGCCCCGGCACGTTCCAGGAGTAGTCGGTGCGCATGGCGTTGCGAATCAGGTCACGAAAGTGCTCGGGGTACTGGTAGTAGCAGTCGATAGCCCGGATCAGGGCCGATTCCAGACCTGCGTTGTCATAGTTGTCGAACACGTAGCCGTTGCGTTCGTGCAGAGGCCGGTGGGAATGGTCCTTGTCGAACACGGTATCCGCCAGGCCACCCACAGAACGCACCACTGGGATGGTGCCGTAACGCAGGGAGATGAGCTGGGTGAGGCCGCAGGGTTCAAACTGACTGGGCACCAGCATGATGTCCGCCCCGGCATAGATCAGATGCGCCAGCTCTTCGTCGTAGCCGATCTCCAGATGGCAGTCGGGACTGTCGTTGAGCATGTCCTTGAGATGCCAGAAATCGCCATTGATGACAGGGTCCGGACTGGACCCCAGCAGTACGACCTGGGCGCCCCGTTCCAGGGATTGGAAGATCGCGTGACGCACCAGATCCAGACCTTTTTGTGGGTCCAGACGGCCGATGAAGGCGACGATGGGCTTATCGTTGTCCATCAGCATCAGGCGATGGCGCAGGGCGCGTTTGTTGTCGTACTTGGGATCGATGTTGTCCGCCCCGTAGCGCGCAGGTAGGAGGTGGTCCACCTCGGGATTCCATGCATCGTAGTCGATGCCGTTGAGCACGCCGCCATACT
>JBDLIT010000044.1:0-28039 GCA_039714735.1 Pseudomonadota bacterium | reverse complement strand
ATAAAACCTCATAAACAGGCCGGATATATGGTAGCAACCTTATTCTTGTCAGAACTTGAAATTTTATCTTGCAAACGGGATGGGGTCATATATGGGTTAACAATAACGGTAACCCTAAAAAACAAAAAACTCCTGCGCGGGAAACCCGCGCAGGAGTGAGAGTGCCTCCATTTCTATCCTTTGCTCTTCCTATTGCAATGGACTTCCTGTCGTCGTTTTCAGTTAGATTCGCTTAGCGTCTTCTGCCTCCACGGGGACCAGGACCTGGACCCGGTATGGATGTCGCCGTGACATTCTGCGTGGCGGTATTGGTCGCATTGGCATCATCCGTTACCGTCAAGGAAACCGTGTAGGTGCCGGCAACTGCATAGGTGTGGCCTACATTTACGGTAGTCGCCGTGGCGTCATCACCAAAGTTCCAGGCATAGCTGACAATGGCGCCATCGAGATCACTGGAAGCTGAACCATCGAAGCTGCAAGCCAGGTTGGCGCACTGGAAGGTGAAGCTGGCGGTGGGTACCAGATTTGCAGGCGCGACAACAGAGACCTGTTGGCTGATCGAACCGGTTGCGCCGGCATCGTCCGTCACCGTCAGAGAAACGGTATAGGTGCCGTCTGCTATGTAGGTGTGACTGACGCTGGAACCCGCAGTCGTAGCCGTGTTGCCGTCACCGAAGTTCCAGGCGTAGCTGACGATAGCGCCGTCGATGTCGTCTGAGTTGGAACCATCGAAGCTGCAGGCCAGATCTGTGCACTGGAAGGTGAAGCTGGCCGTTGGCGCCTGATTGATCACCGCCCCTACAACCGAGATGGTTTGGGTAACCGATCCTGTCGCACCACCATCATCGGTTACCGTCAGAGTGACATCGTAGGTGCCATCAGTGCCGAAATCATAACTATGGATGGGCTCCTTGAGGGTAACCGGGACGCTGCCGTCGCCGAAGTCCCAGGTGTAACTGACGATTTTGCTATCATCAGTGGAAGAGGAGCCGTTGAACGTGCAGACCAGGTTCTCACACTGGTAGGTGTAACTGGCTGTCGGCGCCGGATTGGTTGCGATCGTCACTGAGACGGTCTGGGTACTCGAACCAGAGGCGCCTGCGTCGTCTGTTACCGTCAGGGTCACTGAATAGCTTCCGCCTGCCGCATAGGTGTGACTGACATTGGCGCCGGTCGCCGAGGTGTTGTCACCGAAATCCCAGGCATAACTGACGATACTGCCGTTGGCATCGTTTGAACTGGAGCCGTCGAAGTCACAGGCCAGTTCGGTGCATTGGAAGGTGAAGCTGGCTGTCGGAATCTGATTGGCTGCCGAGCCGACGGAGACTTCCATCTGGGTCATATCGGTTGCCCCGTCGTCGTCCGTTACAATCAGGCTGACGGTATACACACCATTGGCCGCATAGACATAATTGGGTGATTGCCCTGTCGCCGTGTTTCCATCACCGAAGGCCCAGTCGTATTTGACAATGTTGCCATCACTATCGCTCGAAGGTGAACCGTCGAAGGCACAACTCAGATCTACACACTCGACTGTGAAATCAGCCACCGGTAGATTATTGTTCACACCCGTGTTGGTCCAGGTGGTGGTGGCCATTACGTGGGGTTCGGCCATGCCGGTGGCGAGCCAGGCGTCAAGGAAATCCTTACCGGTGGTGCTGAGGGTGGGGTTTTGTGTCTCGTTCGCCAGATAGAGAAACTGCACATATTCCCAACTGGTTGGCTGGTACATCAGGCGGATCGTGGCTGTAGCGGCTTCTACCGGTACATTCATTGTGAGCTCGTCCCAGTAGTTGTATTCACCACCCGGTCCCGGGTTGCCGTACTGGTTTGCCGGCACGGGCAGGGCATTACGTCGCTTTGCCTCGTCGAAGCTGTAGCCGTAACCGGGGATCCGAGTATCGGTCAGCACATGATTGTTGAGGACGAAGTGGAAACTCTGCATGGAAGTGCCGGGGGCCTGCGCGGCCACGTCAGTCACAGTAGCAGTGGGTTGGCCGGTTACCCGGTCGAAGCCGATCACCAGGTCTGAGTATTTAGAACTATTCACGGCAATCAACGTGCTGGCCCAATCTTGGGTAAAACTGCCGTGGACCTCATAGAGTCGGGTGTTATGGTCATGCAGATCAAGTAATGTACGTACGTTGTCGTTAGAGCCATCACCGTCCAGATCCATCTGAGTCGCCAGGTTGCCATAGGCGCCATCCTCGGCGATCAGGACACCACTGGCATCGTACCATTGGATATTGAGCCACATGCGCCGGCCCTCGGGATAGCCGGAGATAAGCTTGTGGGTGGTGGTATTAATCACCTTGATGGTATTACCGGTGACGCTGAGTGAAGCGGCGACATCCAGGTTGGAGCGGGCGCGTAGTGCGCCAGCGTCCATGGCCGTGTTCTCCGCGGCTGTCAGACCACCAAATTTCAGTCTGCCACGGGCATCGAGCCACTGCATGGCCTCGGGCATCCAGTAGTTGCCGCCAGTGAGGTCATGCTTCGGTAGGTCATCTCGCACGGGTGGTGCAAAACGGCCACCCGGTCTGCTGGCCCCTTTACCCCGTACTGGGGGCATATGGCAGGTCTGGCAGCTGAAATAGCGGGGTGCGCCATCGACGTAGTCGCCGTTACCCGAAGGGTTGGACGCGATAGCGGCGTCATAGGCGCGCTTGAGAGCGCCGGTCTGCAGGTCAGCCGGCAGGTTCGGGTAGTCGGATACCAGGGTGTCGCCGAGCCGGCTCGCTTTGTGTTCGCTGTAGGTGCGTTCCACCACGCCGTACTGAAAAGGACGGTAGTTGAAGGCAACCTTCGCATCCAGGGGGCTGTCGAGGCCGCCATTGTAGTTGAGGTCTACCTGTGCACCATTGTTATGTGCAAGGTCGCCGGTAACCGGGTTGGAGACATCATGGCAGGTGCCACAAAGCTCTGGCGAACGGTGAAACTGAGACTGCAGGGCGCTATGTGCAGCTGGCGGGGGGTTGGCATCTGCATAGGGTCCCAATTTCGTGGTATTGCTGAAGGTCACCACGTACTCGCCGCTGCCGTAGTTTCCTTCTACCGGATTCCCGCCTTCGTCGGCGTCGTTGGCGACGAAGGGATCATTCTGCTCACCAAGATGCTCGGAATCATCCGGGTTGGTGAGGCGATGGCAATGGTCGCATTGAACGCCATTGCGATCCACGGTCTCGTCGAGTCCTGAACCATCGGTGGGGGTGGAGCGGCCATCGAGCCATCCCGCGGCATTGTGGCAGCGAATGCAGAGATCACCCGAGCCGTCGAAATCTTGCTCGGCAATCGCCACTGTGGCCCAGAAGATGGGGTCACGACCGGCATGGGACATCATGCTGCCCTGCCAGTTATGCAAAGGCTCCACATTCTGGTCATAGTTACCGTGACAGTTGGCGCACGCACTCACTTCGTCGAGCGATACGATGTTATCTTCCGGCTGTGTACCAGGCAGCTTGATCTGATTGGGCACAATGTTCGCACTCCAGGCAGGACTGAGTGCAAAGATGCTTAAAAGCAACAGTAAACGAAAAATTCCTCGGGTATCCATTGGTGTTTATTTCCCCTCTTCCTCTCTAATAATGATTTAGTATCTTCAGCATATTGTGTTGTTTGAACATTCAAACTTGCTAATGCTTCTCATTATCTAGCTAAGCACATGTCATGCCAATAAAAAAAACATCAACGATTACGGGAACTAAAAAAAATGACCTGGGAAATACGTGAATGACAGTTCTGGCAGTAAATTCTGAGTTGTCATGACAGAAAGTCTGACAAGACTGTCACCCTTGTCAGGTATAATGGCAACATAACACCTGTATTTATAAAAAAGATTCCCCTGAGGAAGTTAGTAACACGTCACGGATTGCATGCCCACGTCTATACGGGGGGAGTCAACTAATCGGGCGTCACTCAGTCCTTTTCCTGGTTTTGTATGAGTGACCAAGGCCTGGTGGAGAAGTGGCGAAAAATGAAAAAGCACATCGAGTTGGATCATTTCGTAGACACCCACAATCGTCCATTTGTGGTGATTGGGCGTGATTTCACGGTGGTTTCCGTGAATAAGGCCTATGAAAACACCTTTCAGGTCAAGCGAGGCGACCTGGAGGGTAAAAAGTGTCACGAGATACTCCACCATCTGGATCGGCCCTGCTTCGAAATGGGGGAAGAGTGTCCTTATGCCCAGTGCTACATGACCGAACAACCCTGCAGTTGCCTGCATACCCACTATGACCAGCAAGGCAGAACCCGCTGGGTTCGTATCAACCTCTATCCACTGCGAGCGGACGATGGGAGTCTCTATGTCGGGGAGATGATGGAGGAGATTGCCGCCCGTGAGGAGTCTGATCTGGACAGCGGCCAGCGTCCTGTGGGTAACTCAAAGGCCTTCCTGCGGACCATCGAACAGCTTGAACAGGCGGCGCGCAGTGATGCTCCGGTACTGCTGATTGGCGAAACAGGCACCGGTAAGGAGTTGGCCGCAAACTTGATTCACCGCTACTCACAGCGCAGCGAGCACCCTTTCATCGCCCTCGACTGCACGGTGGTGACGGAATCCCTCTTCGAAAGCGAGGTGTTCGGTCACGAAAAAGGCGCTTTTACCGGTAGCGCCGGCGCCAAAGAGGGGCTGTTTGAAGTCGCTGACAGAGGCACCCTGTTCATCGATGAGATAGGCGAGGCGACCCTCAATATGCAGGCCAAGTTGTTGCGTGTCCTGGAACTGGGAGAGTTTCGCCGAGTAGGTGGCAACAAGACCCTGGAGGCCAATACCAGAATCGTCTGCGCCACCAACCGGCTGTTGTGGGAAAGGGTGAAGAGCGGAGAATTCCGTGAAGATCTTTATTATCGCATTGCCTGTTTCTGTATCAGGATTCCGGCACTCAGGGAGCGCCTGGAAGACATCCCCGTCCTTAGTGAGGAGATTTTGAAAAGGATTGCCAGCAAGATAGGCCGTACCTACCGACTGGCTGATGAGGCGATTCACTATCTCTCCGGATATAACTACCCGGGTAATATCCGTGAATTGCGTAATATTCTACAGGTGGCGGTTGCGCACAGCTCCAACAGTCCCGGGGCAATTATCACTGGGGATAAAATCAGGCAATATCTGCGCATGCGTAACGAGTTCGAGACGCCGTCGATACAAGGCGAGGCATATGAACTACAACAGGATTGCGGGGTGGGGTCAGTGGTTTGTTCACCTGAATCGAGTGCACAGGGAATGGGGCTGCCGGATCTCCGAGAGCTCAAACAACCGAGCGCAGCGCAGTCAGCAGATGAAATTGTTAGCCTCAAGGATGTGGAGGCCAAGCACATCGCTGATCTGCTTCGGCTTTACAAGGGCAATCGCCGTCAGGTTGCTGAAGTCATGGGGATCAGCGAGCGGACCCTTTACCGCAAGCTGAAACGCTATGGCTTGGGTGACATACGCTGATCAAAGACCCGATGGCCTGGTGGAAGTCAGACTGGCTGATAGTATTCTGAGGTCGGGAGAGCCGACTACCTGGGAATTACGGTGACAGTTAACTAAACACACTAAATATATCAAACTGCGTTCATGGCTCGATTACCTCGTCTTGTTATTCCCGGTCATCCTCATCATGTGACCCAGCGCGGTAACCGGCGTGCGCAAACCTTCTTTGAAGAGGACGACTATGTGCTTTACAAATATTTGCTGAGTGAAGCGGCACAAAAGGCCGGTGCTGAGATCTGGTGCTATTGCCTCATGCCCAATCATGTCCATATCATCATTGTGCCATCGGATGAAGATGGGTTGTGCCGCACCTTCGCGGATGCGCATCGGCGTTATACCGGATAGGTTAATGCCCGTATGAGGGTCACTGGCCATTTGTGGCAAGGACGCTTTGGTTCGGTGGTCATGGATAAAGAACATCTCGCCCATGCGGTGCGGTATATCACGCTCAATCCTGTACGCGCCAAGCTAGTTGAGCGGATGCACGAGTGGCCCTGGTCAAGTGCTGACGCCCATCTTTCTGGCAGCGATGATGAACTGGTCACGGTTGCGCCCGTGCTCGAGCGCTATGGAGATTTTACGGCATTCCTTGATCAGGAGGAGAATGCGACAGCTTTCAGGATGCTTCGTCAGTCAGAAACAACAGGGCGCCCCTTAGGTTCTGACCCGTGGATTGAAAAGCTTGAGAGACTGACAGGCAGGCAACTAAAACCCCAAAAACGCGGATCCAAAAGGAAAACGAGGGGTGGTAATTAATGATATTTAGTAAACTGTCACCGTAATACCCGGTCTACCCGATCACCGTAATACCCGATTAGCTCAATTTTAATATGCGAATAACTCTTGCAGAGCATTGCATAACTCTATTTGAGTGTTTTCATCAATTGAGCCTAATTTTTTTACAAGTCTGGTTTTATCAACCGCTCTGATTTGATCTAAGAGTATTAACCCATTTTTACCTTTGAAATTGCACATGATTCTGCATGGAAAATCAAAACCTTTGGTGGTTATAGGTGCAACAAGGACAGTTGATAATGCCGTCATTTCATTTGGTGAAATAACAACACAAGGTCTTGTTTTGTTTATTTCTCTGCCTTTAGTTGGATTTAAGCTGACAAGCCAAACCTGAAACCGGGTAACTGATGTCATCACCACTCCAGGTCATCATCTGATGTTAATGTGGCATCTAGCCACTCACTGTCAGTTGTTTCTGAACCCTTGCTTGCAAGGATTGTTTCAATAGCTTTTTTCCAGCCTTCTCTTGGCTTTTTGCTGGGGGTAACCAGAATGCCTTGATTTACTACCTGTATATCAAGTTCTTTTCCTTCAAGATGGGCTTGCTGTATAAGTGGTTTAGGTATTCTGATACCTTGAGAATTACCGATTTTAACTAAATGTGCCATATAGCAACCTCATTAAATAAATGAATTATGAGGTAATTATAATGTAATTACATTGAGTTGCAATAGTGCGACTAAATCGATGGTTTTTAAGAGCTAATGTTCGAGTTAACCGGGAGGCGAGTTTTTTGCGCCGATCCGGTTTAACGTATCAATCGAGTCTGACCCTATAGTTCTTCTATAGTTCTGCACCCATAGTGCGCCATCCACCCCTGGACATAGCGTTTCAGGCGCGTGATTCTGGCGGCAATGGATATGCCGGGACATCGGCGGGTGATGTGTTTCAGCTCGCGTTGAAAACCCTCGACCTTTCGAGCTTGGGTTCGCAACTTCTTACGATGGATTTCGAAACCGAGCACTGCGCTGTGTTTGACGGGCTTCACGTAACTCTTGGCCTGGTTGACTTTCACTTTGAGCTTGCACTCCAAGTATCGGCTGACACTGGCCAGCACTCGTTCGCCCGCTCGCTTTGACTTGACGAAGATCGCCAGGTCATCCGCATAACGAACATACTTGTGCCCTCGGGCCGTAAGTTCTTTATCGAGATCATCCAGCAGGATGTTACTCAATACCGGCGATACCGGACTGCCTTGCGGCACCCCTTTGCGGGTCGGTTGCAAGCGACCTTCCACCTCGACGCCTGCGCGCAGAAAGCGGCCAAGCAATTTTAGCAGGTCTTTGTTCTTCACCAGACGCGCCACCCGCTCCATGAGAACGTCGTGGTTGACGGTGTCGAAGAACTTCTCCAGATCAAGCGTGATCTGGTAAATGTAGCCCTGCCGGAAGTAGGCTTGAGCCTGTCGGGCGGCTTGCTGGACCGAGCGCTTTGGCAGGTAGCCGTAGCTGTAGTCCGAGAAGATGGGATTGAAATGAGAACCGAGCACTTTTGCGATGGCTTGCATAATCACTCGATCCAATACACCGGGGATGCCTAATAGGCGTACCCCTCCGGTCTCTTTTGGAATTTCTACCCGGAGCGCTGGCTGGGGCTGATAGGGAACATGCAGGCGAAGGCAAGGGTGCCCGAAGAAACGCCCGTGTGCACCTAGATCGATGGGGTCAGTCACGATAGATATTGATTGATACGGTGAATTCACCTGGGTAATAGCAGGTAGGGCGAATCAATCGAGTCTGACCCTATTGTTACTTTTTTCTGTTTAATCTCTATGGGTTCAATTCCCCGCTGCTTGCGGCGTTTTGATTAAGAGGGCTGTTAATACCCCGTCCGCCTGCGGCGGGGATGTTTGTTAATAATCAGGGATCAAAAATATTTCGCAATATTGATCTCGATATAGTCGTCCGAACTGAATGCGTAGAATGGATCGTCTTTCGGTACATCGATCCAGAACCTGGCCTGCATCGAGGCCTTCCAGGAAGATCCCAGGCGGCGGTTGGTTTCAAGATTGAACATCAGGGCGCTGGAGTCCAGATCCTGAATGATGCCGGTGAGCAGTTCGCTGCTCTGGGCATCATTGGCGGTGAAACGCAGACCGACAAACAGATCATTTTCGAAGGGCACAGGCGCATCATCACCGCGATCGTCGTACAGATATTCGGTAATAACCCCTATATCGATATCGGTCTCGGCAATTCCGACTGCGGTATATTCGAAGCCGCCGGTGGCCGCATTGTAGGGATCATCCAGTCCACCTCTGTGGATCGCCTCCAGTTTCCACAGCCAGTCGCCTTTAGTGGCCTGTAGATCGAGACTGGTCTGGTGGATGATCTCATAATGAGGCGCCAAAACAATCTCTCCATCACTGTTTAGAGCGGGATTGAATGAGGGATCGCGGTTGGTGCCTCTGAAATGAGCGAGGCCAATATCCCAGTCGCCGATGGAGTGAGACCAGCGCACGGCGAAATCCAGGCGCCGCTCTTCGCGATCGGATTCATAGGTCGCCAGGTCGGTATCGACCCAGGGGTGGGAGCGCAAGCGGCCCTCTTCACCGGGAAAGGTGCGTTCCCGAAAACCGGGCAGGGCGTATAGATCGAGGATGCCCCAGTTCTGCTCCAGGGAGAGCTTGAGCATCGGCTGGCCGAGTTTCTGCTCACCATCAGGATTTTCCACCAGGTCGGTCTGGTTAATGATATCCACCAGATGCAATGCCTCGGTTACACCCCAGAAGACCTTGCCCAGACCGCCTTGTATCTCCCATCCGTTTCCCGCATAGATCCACAGCAGTTCGCGGATGTCGTGATGGGTGCGCTCCCTATCCTGGGAGTCCAAACGCAGGAATGGGGTGAAGGTCAGACTCTGCCGGTCATTGTCCCAGTGGTGGTAATACTCGGGTTCGAAGGCCAGCGAAAGGGTGTAGTCCGTCTGCTCTGTGGACAATGCCTCCTGAGTGAAATAACGAACCTGTCCTTCAATAAAGCCGGACCATTCACCGGAGAACGCCAGACCGGGAAGCAGCAGGGTCAAGCCGATTATCGCGTGTCGTGACATCATTTGGCCCGTTTCAGACTGTTCTTGCCAAAATCCGCCTCATTCAGCCCGCTTCGGAACGCATACTCCTCCCAGGTCAGCAGGGTGCTCTTGCCGGTCTGGTGGTTCTGCATGAACATCTCGCTGGCCCGCCAGTATTGATCGAGATACTGCTGGTAGTTGCGTAACTCCAGGGTCTTGAGCAGGGATTTCTTGCGATCATAGAAATCGATCTTGAGTGGGATGTAGCGCTGTTGGTCGATCCAGACCCGCTGGTAGGTATAACCGGAGTTGGGGTCCACCGGGTCTCGCTCGATGAGGAAGGTGGGCTTTTCACCCAGCTGCTCATCCTGGATGTATTTGTAGCTATACTTTTCGATCTCCTGGGAGGAGAGATCCTCATAGGCGAACTCGCTGCCCATGAAGGGACCGGATTTATTTCTCGAGGCGATACGCTTGACCCGTTTCAGGGCCGGCAGATAGAGCCACTGATCATCCGAACCGCTCTTGTGGGAGTAGCTGAGCAGGGCGGTGCCCTTCACATCCCGGGGGCGGTCGAAGATGATCAGGGTCTTGTCTCCGTCATCCGTCACCTCCAGGGAACGGCTGCGCATATGGCGCAGACTCTCTTCACCATGCTTGTTGCGCAGCAACATGGCCATGCTGGCTTGCATGTCATGCCAGCCGGTGTCGCGCTGGTCCACTTCCGTGGCGATCTCCAGGCCGCGTTCCTCTGGGGTCGCGGCATTGAGTCCGATGGGTAGCAGCAGGCCCAGCGAAATGAATAAGACGTGCCTCATTGTTTTTTACCTCCGAAAAGCATCAAAAGTGGCGGCAGGAAGAGAAAGTCGGCCAGCAGGGCCAGACCCAGGGTAATGGCAGTCAGCAGACCCATCCCTGCATTGAGTTGAAAATGGGAGAAGGCGAGGATCCCAAAACCAATCATCAGTACCAGGGAGGTCACCCACAGCGCGGTGCCGACCGTGGAAAAGGCGTAGCGGACCGCATCCTCTGCATCCATGCCTTTTTCCCTGCGGGCGCGCAGAAACTTGCTGAGAAAATGCACCGTATCGTCCACCACGATGCCAAGGGTCATGCCGCTGACCACCGACAGGGCGAGACCGACTTCTCCCACCAGCAGGCCCCAGATACCGAAGGCCATACCGATGGGCACCAGATTGGGCAGCAGACTGATGACGCCGACGCGCAGGGTACGCAGGGCAAAGATGAGAATTATGGAGATCAAGATCAGTGCGACGGTGGTGCCCTTGAGCATTGACTTGATATTCCGTTCACCGATGTTGGCGAACATGATCGAAGGACTGGCGCCCTCGATCTTCATCTCCGGCGCGTTTTCGGCCAGCCAGGCCTGAGCGTCCTCTTCGATGGCCAGTAACTGTTTGGTGGAGAGGTTCTCCAGGGTCACAATGAAGCGCGTGGCCGATTTTTTCACATTGATCTGGTTATTCAGATCCAGCCCGAAGGGCAGGGAGAATTCATACAGCAGCAGATACTGGGCGGAGAGTTCACGCTGATCAGGCAGCCGGTACCAGGCGTCATCATCACCATGCATATTACGGTTCAGGCGCTTCATGATGTCGGTGATGGTGTTGACATTCAGCACCAGGGGCTGCTGCCGGTACCACTGGGCGAAGTCCTCCACCTTTTGCAGGAAGGCCGGATCGCTCACGCCTCCAGGTTCGCCGGAATCCAGGGAGTATTCGATCAGATAGATACCGGTCAGATTTTGGTTGGTGAAATCGGTGGCCTGGCGAAAGGTGATGGTCTCATCAAAATATTCAACGAACTGGTCATCCAGCCGGTTGTTGGGGATCTGTGCGATGAGAAAGATGATGATGCCCCCCATCGACCACAGTAGGGTGCGTTTGTTGCGGATCACGAACTCCGCGAAACGGACCATGGCGATGCTGCCCCGAGTGTCGCCGCGCAGCGTCTTGACCGGCAGGATCATTATCATTGCCGGCAGAAAGCTGACCGAGAGAAAGAAGGCGAGCCAGACGCCGACGGCCGCCATGTTGCCCAGATCCCGAAAGGGCGGCGCATCGCTGAAGTTGAGGCTGAGAAAACCGATCGCGGTGGTCAGGGTGGTGAGGAAGATCGGCTGCAGGTTGATGCGCAGGCTCTCCAGCATGGCCTCCCGTTTCTCTAGACCTTCCCGCATGCCATGCAGGAAGTTGACCAGGATATGCACGCAGTCGGCGATTGCCAGGGTCATGATCACAATCGGCACTGTGGTGGTGGGAGGCGATATCTTGATGCCCAGCCAGCCGGTGATGCCCATGGTGCCGATGATCACCAGGAAAATGATGATCAGGGTTGAGAGGGTGCCGGGAATGGAGCGCAGCATCAGCACCAGGCTGAGAATCACCGCCAGGAACATCACCGGGTATAGGGTCTTCATGTCATCCTGAGATGCGCTGGGAAAGGCATTGTTCATCATGACCATGCCGGTGAGATGAATCTTCAGGTGTGGATGGGCGGCTTCGATCTGTTGCGCCAGCAGGTGGGCCGCCGCTGCTGTTTCAGGCACTTCGGTGAGCTTCTCTCCCGGTAACTGGATCGTGACATTGACCGCAGTGACATGGGCGCGGGGTGAGATCAGGCGATTGACCAGCAGCGGGTCGTTGACTGCGATCTGCTTTTTTTTCTCAAGCTCTGCGTCTGACAGCGTGTTCAGGTCGAGCACCAGGTCTTCGACCACCAGATCATCACCCTCCGCATAGGTGTACTGGAAGTTGGTGATGGAGTCGACCCTCAGCGAATAGGGTATCTGCCAGGCTTCCTGAGTCAGCGCCTGTACTGCGCTCAAGGTGTCCTTGGTAAATACCTGTCCATCCTTGGGGGCCAGCACAAACAGCACATTGTCATTCTTGGAGTAGGTATTCTGCAGCTGCTCGAAGGCGGTCAGCTGTGGGTTTGCCTCGCTGAAAAACATCCGGTAATCGTTGTTGAAGGCCAGTTTCTGCATGCCGGTGCCCAGCGCAATACTAAATAGTATCGAGAGCAGAATGACCAGGTATTTCCAGTCCAGTATGAAATTGAAGAATCGATCTTTCATGATTGAAACCTTATGGTTACTGTTAGCCTTTTCGGTTTGAATTTAGCTGGATAAGCTGTCGAGGTAACCGAGTACTCCCTTGCCACAATGGAATAAAGCCTCCTGGCTCTGAGCGTTTTTGGCGATGCTGATACAACCTTCCAGGGCGGCGACAATAAACAGCGCGGTATCGGCAGGGTCGATATCTTTGCGTATTGAGCCTGACTCCTGTCCCTCGGCGAGGGTGGCTGTGATGCTCTCCAGCCATGCCTGGTAGAGCTTGTCGGTGCGGCGGCGGAAGCCCTCATCGATCGGCGACATCTCCTGGGCCAGATTGTTCAGGGGGCAGCCGAGTTGGATCTCCTGTTCATCCAATTGTTCAGCGGCCTGACTGATGGTCTGCTTCAGCCGCTCTATGGGCGGCAGAGTCTGGTTGTTCAGCGGCTCGATCCAGGTGGATTTCAGGTAGGGTTGTATCCACTCATCGAGAACCGCATAACCCAGTTCTTTTTTACTTCTGAAATAGTGATAGAGCGCTCCTTTAGTGACCCCCGCCTTGTTCAGGATCGCATTCAGACTGGCCGCCTGAAAACCCTGCAGGTGTATTTCGGTGTAGGCGGCCTCAAGCAGTTCACGCCGTGTCTTGTCAACGGTCATGGTGGAGTGCCAGGCTGGTAATGAGGAACATACCAACCAGTATGTATGGGGGATTAAAGACTGTCAAGTAACAGATAATTCAAGCCGTAACCATTCTACTGATGACCTGTTCTGAATTACTCCCTATACTTGGCGGATCTATTTATTCAGCACTTTTTATCAGCCGACAGCAAACAGGAGAATTGAATGTCTTTGTCCGATCAGGCGCCCAGTTCAAACACGGATGATCTTGGTGTTTCCGCCCGGGAGTTTCTGGCCTACTGCAATGCAGAGCGTGCGCGCAGGCTCAACTCGGGAGAAGCATTCGAGCAGCAGGGTTTTGACGAGGCTGTGGAACTCGTGTTGCGCAAGCTCCGTGCCCTGGCTGAGGAGGGCTGGTCATGATCATTCATCGTATCAAGGCAAAGAACGTTCTCAAGTACAACAGCCTGGAACTGAATGATCTGCCCGAACGCGGTCTGATCGCGATCACCGGCCCGAATGAGTCGGGTAAGAGCACGATCGGCGAGACACTCTGTTTCGCACTCTTCGGCCGCACCTTTTCCCTCGATTATGACGACCTGGAGAAGGTGATCCATTGGGGTGAGACACACTGCTCGGTGGAGATCGACTTCACTGCCAGCGACGGGAACCGATATACCCTGGATCGCTTTCTCGATGATTCCGGCAATCACAGCGCACGACTCATCAAATTAGATGCAGCCGCAGATGACGAACCCTTGGCTCGGGGTGTGGAAAAAGTCGCAGACCTGGTCTACGACCTGATCGGTTACGAATACGAGGAGTTCATTGAATCTTTCTATCTGGCCCAGCGGGAGATCACCACACCCCATCCCCACAGCTATGCGGTGAAGACCATGGCCGGTCTGGTGACCCTTGAATATAGCGCAGCGGCCTTTCGCGAGGTGGTGGAAGGGACACAAGCCGCAAGCGATGAGACACGTCAAGAGACCGCAAACCTTGGCGCTCAGATCGAGGTATTCGAACTGGACCCCGCCTGCCTGCCGGGATTGGAAGGCGAACGCGCAGACACCTCATCCCGCCTGGCTGACACCAACCATCAGTTGTCTGCTCTGGACCAGGCCTCCATTGAGTACCAGGATGCCCTGCCGAAAAGAGAAAGCGCCATGAAGGCGCGGGGCACCGCTGGTTTTTTTCGCTTTATTTTTCTCCTGCTGGCCCTGATCTGTGGCGGCGCATGGGTGTTGCTGAGCAAACTGCCTGAGCATCAGTATGCCGTTGAGTTGCACAACATGTTGAGCGGATTCCTGGTTGGCTGGAAAGCGGAGATGGTCAGCTGGCTGCTCTACGGCGCAGGCGGTTTTCTGTTGCTGTTCATCCTGTTCTGGGTGCGCCGCAGCAGTCAGGGTCGTCAATTGACCCGGACAGCTGAAGCAGGGCGGGAGCTTTCCGCTACATTGGATAGCCTGGAAACGGAAAAACTTCTGCAGGCTGTAGCGGAGCAGGAGGCTCCGGACGAGGCTGATCAAGAGCAGCAGAATACAGAGGAGCCCGAGCCGGAGCTGGAGACCAAACCCTCCGTCGAGCTCGTCGACCGCGCCGCCCGTGAGAGATTGAGCCAGAGGGTAGCCGATTTTCAGGCCGATTTCGCCGAGGTCAGGGAAGGTGTCGGCAGGGAGCAAAATCTGCTCAGGCAAGTCATCAGCAGTTACCAGGAGCGATTGGCTCAACTTGACGGGGCGATCTCTCAAGAGCAGTCCAGGATCGAAAAAGTGGAAGCCTTGAATGCCATACAGAGTGATCTGCTGGAGAAGAACGAGGAACGCCAACACTACATCGATCAATGCGGGCTTGCCGGTGAGCTGTTGCAGGGGACGATGCGTGAAGTCTCATTCCAGTTCAACCACAAGATCCGTGGCCTGGTCAGCAAGACCCTGCCACTGTTCACCGAGAACCGGTATGAGCATCTGCAGATCGATGAGGACCTTACGGTACGCGCCTTCTCCAGTGAGAAACGGGATTTTATGGATCTGGAGGAGATCTCCAGCGGCACCCAACGTCAGATCATGCTGGCAGTGCGGTTGGCCCTCTCCCAGGAGCTGGTGGGACGTACGGTGAAAGCCAATCAATTCCTGTTTCTCGATGAGCCTTTTGCGTTCTTCGATCAGGCCCGTACCCGCAATTCACTCACGGTGCTGCCGACTTTGAGTGAACAGTTGAATCAGATTTGGATTATCGGGCAGGAGTTTCCGCAGGATCTGCAATTCGACCAGCATATTAAATGTGACCGGGAGTACCGGAGTATACCTTCGATGAAATCCTGAGGGAACACCGGAAAGATAGGAGAAGACGAAAATGCGCCGACTTTTTTTTCTCACACCTGACATTGGCTCCTGCCAGACCATTGTCAAAGAGCTTCAAAACGCGGGAGTGCCGCAGCGTCATCTGCATGTAATTGCGAGTATTGAGCAGACTCTGGAAGATCTGCCCGAGGCCGGAATATTGCAGAAAACGGAACTGCTGCATGGTATCGAGATAGGCGCAGGCCTGGGTGGCACCGCCGGTATCATGGGAGGGCTGCTGGCCATGACCTTTCCGCCTGCCGGCCTGGTGCTTGGTGGTGGAGCCCTGCTGGCCGGTGCAGCGGCGGGGGCCGGATTCGGCGCCGTAGTCACGGCACTGATCTCAAGTCATGAACACAATCACGACCTGGACAGTTTTCAGCGGGCCATAGAGAAGGGTGAGATCCTGCTGATGGTCGATATCCCCAGAGGCCAGGTGGACGAAACCAAGGAGCTGATCCTGGGGCATCATCCCGAGGCAAAGATCGGCGTGGCCAAGCTGCCGGCAAGCTGAACATCGTTAAACAGAGCGGTATCATCAATTATTCATGAGGCTCTAAGCCCCTCACTATATGATCGATCTGCCTGTTTCAAGTGCGCTCCCCGCACTTCGTCAATCCCTGGATGATCAGCAAAGAGCCATTCTGACCGCGCCGCCTGGTTCCGGCAAAACCACCCTGGTGCCCATCGAACTGCTCCAGGAGCCCTGGCTAACCGGTAAAAAAATCATTCTGTTGGAACCCCGCCGTCTGGCGGCGCGGGCGGCGGCGGCGCGCATGGCTGAACTGTTGGGTGAGCGGGTGGGTGAAACCGTCGGTTATCGGATTCGCATGGACAGCCAGGTCTCCGCCAAGACCCGCATCGAGGTCGTGACCGAGGGCATTCTCACCCGGCGTCTGCA
The DNA here is from genome assembly GCA_039714735.1 of Pseudomonadota bacterium. Classification (GTDB taxonomy): domain Bacteria; phylum Pseudomonadota; class Gammaproteobacteria; order Chromatiales; family Chromatiaceae; genus JASJBU01. The sequence goes on along the minus strand of JBDLIT010000044.1, from coordinate 11,819 downwards.
GCAGGACCCGGAGCTTCGCGGGGTGGGTCTGTTGATCTTCGATGAGTTTCACGAACGCTCCCTGCATGCGGATCTGGCCCTTGCCCTGACCCTGGATGTGGTGGAGGGTTTGCGCGACGATCTGCGCCTGCTGGTGATGTCCGCCACCCTGGACAGCCAGGCTGTCGCTCGCCTGTTGGGCGATGCCCCGGTGATCAGCACAGCGGGTCGCAGCTATCCGGTGGAGATCCACTATCTGGGTGATCCTCCGGCGGGCCGTCGAGTGCCGGACGCAGTGACCGGCGCAGTATTAAAGGCGCTGGGTCGGGAGCAGGGGGATCTATTGGTTTTTCTGCCGGGTGTCGGTGAGATCCGGCAGGTGGCGGAGCGACTTACTGTTCAGTGTGAGAGCCTGGCTGACAGACCCAGAATCTGCCCCCTCTACGGTGATCTGAGCAAGGCTGAGCAGGACCGGGCGATTCTGCCGGACCCTAATGGTCGGCGGCGGGTGGTGCTGGCCACCTCCATTGCCGAGACCAGCCTGACCATCGAGGGTGTGACCACGGTGGTGGACAGTGGCTGGTCGAGGTTGCCCCGTTTTCTGCCCAACATCGGTATGAGCCGGCTGGAGACCCTGCGTGTCTCGAGAGCGGCGGCCGATCAGCGTGCGGGGCGGGCGGGTCGACTGGGGCCGGGGCAGTGCTACCGGCTATGGAGCGAACATCGGCAAGCGGGCCTTGCGGCGCAGCAGCCTGCTGAGATCCTGGAGGCGGACCTGGCGCCCCTGGTGCTGGATATTCTGCAGTGGGGGGTGACGACACCAGACGATCTGCGTTGGCTCGATCCTCCTCCCAAAGGCGCCTATGCCCAGGCCTGCGATCTATTGCAGTCCCTTGGGGCGCTCGATACTCAGGGACGTCTTACCGCCATGGGTAAGACTATGGCGAACCTGCCTTTGCATCCCCGCCTGGCGCACATGCTGCTGCGAGCGGGTAGCCCATCAGTAAGAAAGATGGCCTGCGATCTGGCCGCTTTGCTGAGTGAGCGGGACATCCTGTTGCGGGATAGAGGGAGTCAGGGAAACGTGGATGTGGAGGTTCGGCTGTCAGTTTTAGAAAACTGGCGATCCGGGAACCGGCGTCGCGCCATACCGGGTGTGGATATTCAGGGTTGCCGGCGGGTGGATCAGGTGAGCCGCCAATACCTGCGCTTGCTGCAGAATGCCTCCCTGCCTGAGGAGGCCGGCTTGCTGACAATCGAGGGTCTGCTGGCCATGGGCTATCCGGACAGGATCGGCAGGCAAACCCGCCACGGGCGGTTTCAACTCTGTTCAGGCAGAGGCGCTTGGATTGCGCAAGAGGATACCCTGGCTGGCGCAACCTATATCGTGGTCGCCCAGTTGGATGCGGGCAGGACCGAAGGGCGCATTCAGCTGGCGGCGGCAATCAGCGAATCTGAGTTGCGCCAGCTGCCTGATCTACCGTTGCAGACGACAGACTCAGTGGTTTGGGACAGAGGTAAACAGGCGGCGGTCGCACAGCGCGTGGAACGCCTGGGTGCGCTGCAGCTCTCAGCCAAGCCGTTGCGGGATGCGGACCCCGAAGCGGTAAGGGTTGCTATGCTGCAGGGTATCCGGGGACTGGGCGTCGACTGCCTGCCATGGAGCAAGCACAGCCGGCAGTGGCAGAACCGGGCTATCTGCCTGGCCGAATGGCAGCCGGATGCGGGTTGGCCGGATCTGACCGATGGTTGGTTGATGGAACACCTCGATGAGTGGCTCGCACCCTGGCTGGACGGGATCAGTCGCAGCAGTCAGCTGCAGAAGCTCGATCTGTTGAGCATCCTGCAGAGCCGGCTGACCTGGGACCGGCTCAAGCAGATGGATGCGGCTGCGCCTACCCACTTGCAGGTGCCCAGTGGTTCTAGAAAACGCCTCGAATATGAGCCGGGATCGATCCCGGTGCTGGCGGTGCGTCTGCAGGAGGTGTTCGGTTTGACAAAAACTCCGAGTATCTGCCAGGGGCAGGTGCCGGTGGTCATGCATCTGCTCTCACCGGCGTCGCGGCCGATTCAGGTGACTCAGGATCTGCAGGGGTTCTGGGAGCGCACCTACCGCGAGGTGAAAAAGGAACTCAAAGGCCGCTATCCCAAACACTACTGGCCGGATGATCCCACACAGGCAGAACCAACCGCCCGGGTCCGGCCAAAAAATAACGGCTGAGTCTCGTTAATTGGGCGGAAGCTACTTGTCGTCCTTCAACATCTTTGCCAGGTCCGCGAATGGGTTGTGGGTGGTGGTGCTCTGTTGCTTGCCGGTTGTGGCGTCGCCATGTTCGGAGTCGATATGGCGTGAATGTTCGTTGTCGTGGCAGTAGAGGCACAACAACTCCCAGTTGCTGCCGTTGAGCGGATTATTGTCGTGGTTGTGGTCCCGATGGTGCACCGTCAGTTCATGCAGGTTTGCCCGGGTGAATTCACGACTGCAACGCCCGCAGATCCAGGGATACATCTTCAGGGCGCGCTCACGGTAGCCCTTGTCACGTTCCTCCCGGTCACGCCGGGCCTGAGCGACAATGCGGTCGAGTTTGTCGGATGAGGTTTCAGATGACATGATGATTTTCCTGACGGTAATATTTCATCACTATTCTGCCACTTCTCCTGACAACTTTGCAGTAGCCCGCTGCAGTTCCTCGGCTGTGTTGATATTTATAAACAGCTCCGGACAGTCAGAAAAATCGACCTGAGCCAGCTTTCTGCTCTTGAACCAGCGGTGCACGGCCCTGCCGCCTGTATCGATATAGTCAGCCAGGGGTTGCCGGACAGATTGTTTGAGCAGGGCAAACACCGGATGCAGACGCTCCCCGTCATGCGCACAACTGATTTCAGCAGCGCTTTCCTGCATGGCGGATTGCAGCCGGCTGAGCAGATCGGCGGGTAGCCAGGGACCATCGCAGGGCACACACAGCAGGAGTTCGGAATCTGTCTGTTGCAGCGCCGCCAGCATGCCGGCCAGGGGGCCTGCATAATCCGGAATGCGATCGCTGATCACCGGATAGCCATAGGACCGGTAGTGTTCGATATTCCGGTTGGCGTTGATGAGGATAGCGTCTACCTGGGGGCGAATGGCGGCGATCACATGCTCTATCAGTGGACGATCATTGAGGCGAATCAGACCCTTGTCCCTGCCATCCATGCGGCTGGCCTGACCGCCGGCCAGTATCACCCCGGTAATCGATCGGTCAGTCGGCATCTAGTACTCCTTGAAGGAGTACTGCTGGATATTTCCGCTCAGGCATCCAGCAGAATCCTTTCCAGAAACAGCTTCAGGGTGACCGGCTCAAAGGGTTTGTCGCAGATTGCGGAGACTCCCGATTTCTGGACTGCGGCAAGGCGGCTCTGGTTCGATTCACTGGTTATCATGAGTATGGGGATGCCGGGCTGACAGCTATTGGTGCGTATGTGATCCACCAGTTCCTGGCCGTCCATTTCCGGCATGTTGTAGTCGGAGATGACCAGATCATAGTAGTGGTCATTGATCATTTTTGCACCTTCAATGCCGTTTTCGGCTTCACTGATGTGCTCCACTCCCATCGCTTCGAGGATACGGCGCAGATGATTTCTCGACATGCGACTGTCATCCACCAGCAACACCTTTAACGACTCGGTATCGATATTTTCGAGCTCCAGATTGGGGGCTTCCAGATAATCCAGAGTCGATTTCAGGGCAATGTCCAGGTCGTCTTTGGTAAAAGGTTTCGGCAGGATGGCAACAGCGCCGGCCTGGCGAATCGGGTCGAGGTAGCGGAAGCGGGTCTCGCTGGAGATCAGGATAAAGGCGGTCTCCAAGAGCATGTCGTCTTTGCGCATGGTATGCAGCAGGTCGGTGCCGGTCATGTCCGGCAGATAGAGGGCGCTGATAACCAGATCGGGGGGGGTGCACCGAATCTCCTGCAATGCTTCCTGACCGCTTAGGAGTGTGTCGATGATGGAGATGCCGAGTTCCTTCAGGTAGTTATGCACAATGTGCTGTTGCATATGTGAGGGTTCGACAAGAATAACAGAGAGCTCTTTAATATCCATCTGGCTGTTGCTGGTAATGAGATTGAAACTTCAAATATAGCAGCCAGGACAGATCACGGGGAGCACTAGGGCCTGTTAACACTATGCGCTGGGCATCCGCATAGTGTTAACAGGCCCTAATTAACTCCGGCTTTTATCTCATCCCAAGCCCCCGTAGAATTGCCCCTTTCTATCTGAGACAAAAAGGTGGCGCGTGAAACTGAGTGCAGCTGAATTCCGGGACTGGGAGCACAAGTCAGTGACCCTGATGGGGATGTCCGGTGTCGGCAAGACACGGTTGTCGAATATTCTGCGAAGCAGCGACTGGTTCCACTATTCGGGCGACTACCGGATCGGCACCCGCTACCTGGATGAACCGATCCTGGACAGCATCAAGGAACAGGCGATGCAGGTGCCTTTGCTGAGGGATCTGTTGCGCTCTGACTCCATCTTCATCCGCAACAATATCACCGTCGACCACCTGAAGCCGGTCTCTACCTTCATGGGTATGCTGGGTAATCCGGAACTGGGTGGTCTGTCTCTGAAGGAGTTCAAGCACCGCCAGCATCTGCACCGCGAGGCAGAGATTGCAGTGATGCACGATGTGCCTGCCTTCATTCGCAAGTCACAGACCATCTATGGCTATAAGCACTTCATCAACGATGTGGGAGGCAGCCTGTGCGAGCTTGAGGAGCCCGGTGTCATCGAACTGATCGCGGAACACACCCTGATACTGTACATCCGTGCGACAGAACATGATGAGGAGAGACTGATCGGACGGGCCCTGGCGGATCCCAAGCCGCTCTATTACCGGGAGGCCTTCCTGGATGAGCAACTAGCGGTCTATATGCGGGAGAATGATCTTTCTTACGTGTCGCTGATCGATCCGCGGGATTTCGCCCGCTGGGTATTCCCCCGGCTGTTTCGGTCCCGCATCCCACGCTACGAGGCCATCGCCGCCGAACAGGGTTATACCGTATCCACCGACGAACTGAGTCAGGTAGAGAATGAGGTGGATTTCCTCAACCTGCTGGAACACGTTATCGAGAGAGAGGCCTGATATGCCACTGGTTGCACATACCGAACTACCCTCCTTCAAGCGTTTGCGGGCAGAGGGCCAGAATGTCCTGACCCCGGAGCGGGCCAGCCGTCAGGTGATTCGTGAGTTGCATGTGGGATTGCTCAACATGATGCCGGATGCCGCCATCGAGGCCACCGAACGTCAGTTCTTCCGATTGGTGGGAGAGGCCAACCCCATTGCACAGTTCTTTGTTCATCCATTCACCCTGCATGAGCTGCCGCGGGGCGAGAAGGCCAAGGCCCATATCGAGGCCTATTATGAAACCTTCGAGCAGATCAAGGCGAAGGGTCTGGATGCGCTGATCATCACCGGAGCCAATGTAACCCATCCCAACCTGTCCCAGGAACCTTTCTGGGAACCCTTGATCGAGGTGGTGGACTGGGCCCACGAAAATGTCACCTCGGTGCTCTGCTCCTGTCTTGCCACCCATGCGGTGATGCAGTTTCACCACGGCCAGGCGCGTACGCCGCGTGGTGGGGATAAGCTCTGGGGGGTGTTCAGCCACAGTGTGATGGACCGGGCCCATCCTTTGGTTAATGACGTCAATACCCGCTTCGATGTGCCGCACTCGCGTTACAACCAGATCAGCCGGGAACAGTTCGATACCGCCGGGGAGAAGGTTCTGGCTCAGAGCGAAGAGGCCGATGTGCATCTGGCGGTCAGCCGGGACGGCCTGCGGGTGGTCTATTTTCAGGGCCATCCCGAGTACGACACCATCAGTCTGCTGAAAGAGTACAAGCGGGAGGTGATGTTATTTGCGGCGGGCAAGCGCCAGGGCTATCCACCTTTTCCGGACAATTACTTCTCCCTGCGTGATCAGGCAATCCTCAACGAGTATCGTGACAGACTGGAAACGGCGCTCAAGGCACAGTCTGAACGGCCGGAATTTCCCGAGACCCTGATTACACAGACCCTGCACAACACCTGGCACGACACTGCAGAGGCGGTGATCGGCAACTGGATCGGTCTTGTTTACCAGGTCACCCATGCAGACCGGGCGATTCCTTTCATGGAGGGTGTGAACCCGGATGATCCGCTGAATCTGAATGTTTGACGCCATCCTGCTGGACATGGATGGCGTCCTCTATCATGGAGACCACCCATTGCCAGGGGCGCAGGGGTTTCTGCAACAGATCCAACTCCGGATATCAATGTGGATGCCACCATCGAACTTAGTCTGTTCTAAAAAATCCTTGACGGAACACGGGTTACGGTTGATCGAGCATTTTCAGTAGACCGTCCATGTCATATCTCTCTAACATTTTCTTCATCACCCTGGCCAATCCAGAATGACTTTGCGTGATCTCCTCCAGGAGGTTTTCCATATCCTGAATCCTGCCTTCCATTGTTGCTTCCCGGAAAACTTGTTTCCACCCTTTGGGCAGGTCAGCTAAACTATAAGTTATATTTCCTATTCGTGTTTCGATTCGTTGTATCTCATCATCACTATAAATAAAATGTAGATTGAGGTGTTTTTCTATAGCATTGAAGAGATCAGTATCTCTGAATGGTTTCATAAGATAATCATCGCAGCCAGCATCGATGATCTTCTGTCTTCCCTCCCCAAATATACTGGCGCTGATTACGATAATCTTGCAGGTTTCTCCATTCGATGACTCCCTGATAAGCCGAGTGGTTTCATAACCGTCCATTACCGGCATTCTTATATCCATCAATACGAGTTGTGGATGCCACTGCTTAAATATTGTAACTGCATCGGCTCCATTTGATGCTTCACGAACCTGAAAGCCCACTGGCTCCAAAATCTTTCTGGATAGCGCCCTGTTCTCCTCATCGTCTTCGACAATGAGAATCCGGTATTCAGGTTGCCCAGATGCCAGACCAGTGACATGCTTAAAATGAACCGGCTCTTCTACCTCAGGCAGGTCACCTATCAGCACGGGTATAGTCAAAGAGAATCGTGATCCAATCCCTACATCACTCTGTACGTCAATTTCGCCATGCAGCAGATCCAGATAGCGGCTGACAATTGATAGACCAAGTCCCGTTCCCTCTAAGGTTCTACTTCCCACTGGAAGCTGAGTAAATTGATCAAATATTCTTTTTTGATCCTCAAGCGTGATGCCTCTTCCAGTATCTTCAATTACCAGACTCAAATTCAAACGTTTATAAGCAATTGGACGTGTTGTTACTGTTAAGGATATACGGCCAGCATCAGTATATTTAACTGAATTAGCAAGTAGATTAAGCAGAATTTGTCTGGTCTTACGAGGATCTGTCTTTATATATTTACACAGATTGTCATCACGATGAACGATTAATTCCAGCCCCTTCTCTTCAGCCTTCGGATAGATAAGGACAATTACGTCGTCGATCAGTTTATGTAGATTGATCGACTCTTCATACAGAATCATCTTACCCGACTCAATCCTCGACATATCGAGAACATCATTGATAAGTGACAACAAATGCTCACTACTACGTATCACGATACTCAGATTATGTTGTTGCGCAGGACAATGGCTACAGACTCGTTCAAGTAGACGAGAAAAGCCAAGAATAGCGTTCAAAGGCGTGCGCAATTCATGACTCATGTTGGCGAGAAATTCTGTTTTTGCCTGATTGGCTATTTCAGCATCTTTACGCGCATGCTCCATGGATATGAGTGCATTCTCGATCTTTTCCTGACCTTTTTCCTGTTCTCTGTAGGCACATTCGAGTCTATCCAGCATAAGATTGAATGTTTCCCCAAGACGAGATACTTCATCAAAACCTGCAACGGGTAATCTGCTACTCCTGATATTATCGAAACTGATACTTCGTGTGCTCTGCTCCAGATCACTCAATTGTCTTGTCAGCCTTGACGCCAATATTCGACTGGCAATGACTACCAAAATCATGGTGATCAGTGCAATAATCAGATAAAGCCATAAAAGATTATTAACCTGCTCCGCTATACCATCTGGATCTGCATAAATGGTTACAGATAGATCGAGTACATCAATAAAGCCTAACCCGGGGACAGAGTAAGTTACTGCGATCCATTTGGTAGAAACGGGGCCATCGGTTTTTTGAATAATCGTATCACTGCCAATCTGCTGAAACTGAAATCCTAATACTGGCTGAAGGTTTCTCTCCCTATGAAAGAATTGATCATTTATTGATTCAAAAAGCGCATGTGATGTAAATTGAAATACAAGAACCCCTTCCGGCTGTCCGGTATTGCTGAAAATAACCGGTTCGGCAAAAATAAAGTAACATATGTCATCTATTATAATAATCTCCGACTGATCCTTGCCATTTTCCACAACTTTAGATAGCCACGTACTATCTACCATGAGGGATGTCTCGCTATTTTTTGCGAAAGGCTTACCCATAAAATCGGTAACAGCAATAGTTACAGGGATGTTGTTGATATGGCGAAGATCGCCTAGAAAACTATGCAGATATACATCTCTGCCAATATCATCAACCATCGCATTGCCGATCAATGTATTACCCGCCAAGGATAAAAGTGATCGTTTCAGAACAATCAACTTGTTCTTGATCTGTTCCGAAAGATCATACGCACTCTCTTCCATTGAGAGTTCAAGGCTGTTTAACAGTTGCTCCCGCATATAAAAATAGGAAGCACCGCCCAATATAAATGTGGTTAGCAGGGTAAGCAGTGCAGCAGTAATTGCAATGCGAAATTTTAGACTCCAATGCATATCTATCGATCAGTTACGCTTGAAGTAATTTTCTTTTATTGGCTCGATTACACCATCTCTCCTGTATCGGGCCATAAAAACCTGCTCCTGCCTCATGGCATCATGTCGCTCTGGGGTAAATGGTTCTTCATAATAGCCAGTCAGCCCCCGATACTGTTTAACCTGTTCAAGGGCGCCACGTACCGCGCTTCTGTCAGTAGAATCTGCCAGATCAATCGCACGTGCAAGTATATGAATAAGGTCATAGGCATGGCCGAAACCCACGGGTGATTCAATTGCTTCAATCTTCTCAATGCCATACAGGCGCTTTACAACAGACATGACTCTTCCCCGAATCTCGGGATCAGATTTGAACAGACTAAACGTCTGCACCACGGAGAAATCCAATTTATGAAGTATCTCTCCACTCTTTTCCACCATCCTGCCACCTGTGACACCCCAATGACTGATGATTGGCACTAGGTCTTCTTCATCCAGGGTCGCCAACTGGGATACAAGGCGTGATGCTTCAATATCGTTAGCAACCAGAATGACCGCTTCCGCACCCGACTCTATTAGAGTCATATAATGGCGCAGCATCTCTTTCTCTCCCCAGTTGTACCAAACCGGTTTTAGAATTTTCGGCTCTGGATTCGTAACTTGATAGCGATCTAGCGCCTTCGTATTACTCCTGCCCCAACCTGTGTTTGGCACCAAAACACCGACTCGATTGACTCCTTTGTCAACTGCAGATTTCAACATCGTCGGTATGGCAAACTGATCTTTCAAAGAGAGTCGGAAGGTATAACTGGGAGAGTATTCATGATCGGTGATTCCATCTGCGGAACCCCAGGCATCGAGCAGGACAATGCCCTCCCGATGTACGAGTGGCAGGATATCCAGGATAACGGGGCTGAAGCGTCCACAAACAACCGCCACCAGGTCTTTTACTTGCGCAAACTGGCGAATGTTCTCTCTGCCCCGGGCCGGAACAGAGCGGTTATCCTTGGTAAGCAACTCCAGCGATCTGCCATTTAACACTCCACCGGCCCGGTTTATTTCATCCATTGCAACACGAATGCCACGTTCAATGGCTTGTGCTGATGTACTGTTCAACAGACCGTATTCCCCATCAAAGCCAATATAGACCGGGGCCTTTTCCTCAGCATGTGCAACACAGCCCAGCGATATAAGCAAAGCATAAACAAGTAGACTTATGTATAAAGGCATTGAATACCTCCTGGATTGAATATCGTTACCCTCTTTACACGAAAAACTATACGCTGGGTAATTCCTGCCACACTACCTGGTTTCTTCCGGTATTTTTTGCCTGATACAGATTTGCATCAGCCGCCTCCAGCAGTCCTTTAAAAGTTACATCAGAGTGGGGAATGACAGTAGAACCACCGACACTGATGGTCAGATGTTTTTCTTCCGACTCCAGTTCATACACAAGATTCAGTTTCTCTACATTGTTGCGTATCTGATCTAGAAATTGCTTCGCACCATTGCTATCGGTATTGGGTAGCAGAACAACAAATTCTTCTCCTCCATATCTTGCTACCAGATCGGCTGGCCTGCTCAGAGATTTTACAATGGCCTGCGCAACCTTAATCAAAGCTTGGTCGCCGGCAAGATGGCCCTGGTTATCGTTGTATTGTTTGAAGTAATCGATATCCAGAATCGCGACGGAGATAAATATTTCAGCACGCATCGCCCGATACCATTCACTCTCGATCGCGTCATCAAACCACCGTCGATTGGGGATTTCCGTCAAGGGATCCAGCTTGGCCAACTGTTCAAGCAATTGGCGTTGATGGACATAATTCAGATGATTCCGTACCCGTGCCTTGACGATATCAGCATTGAAGGGTTTGGTAATGTAATCAATAGCACCAAGTTTTAGTCCCCGGCCTTCGTCCAGGCTTGAGTTTAGCGCCGTTAAAAATATAATCGGTATATCCCGGGTCAGATCATCATTTTTCAGCTGCCTGCAGACCTCCATTCCATCCATGTCGGGCATACGAATATCCAACAATATCAGGTCAGGAGGATTAATATGGATTGCTCTGAGGGCAAAACTACCACTGGGTGCAACACGTAATTCATATCCTTCATTACCCAATACCTGCTTTAACAGATTAAGGTTATCTGGAGAATCATCCACCATGAGAACACTAAGAGGATCTGCTTTTGCTCTAGTAATCATCATTTTTAATTACGGCCATCAGTAATTCTCTCGGGCGTTTCTATCCTTTATTGCCAGAGGTGCCTGAGTAAGTCCATCATCATATCACCTTCCGATCCGGTAAGAACCATGCGAATGACAGAATAATCCAATTAATACAATAAGTTATGCATGGTCACTAAAAAACACCATTCCTGAACAGTAACTATTCAGCTAAAAAGCTGAAAACAGTTCTTGATAAGGTTTTGCTGCATTATTTCCTATTCCAAAAAAGATAGCCAACCTGCCTCTATACCCATTCACATAAGCCATAAGAAGCTTGTTTATACTGTGCGAAAGGTCTGCCCTATACTTGCGATACCTATAGCTACAATTAGCTCTGAATGTATCAAAATTATAGCGATTCTGTTATCTAACAGAATAATTTATGCATTGATGTCAAATAACACCTTCATTATGGCAAAGAAAATAATACTACTGATTTTGTTGTGCCTAATCTCTGCTGTTTGCGCTTGTTCAAATGCCGGAACAAATCATATGAAAATAGAACGTAACTATTCAGCTGAAAAACAATAAAAGTGCTTGACAGGGTTTTTCTGCATTTTTCTGATTATTGAAAAGGTTCCTACTCGTCTCTAGAGACATCCATCTAAGCCACAGGGAGCTTGCTGCCGGTTTCTTATAGCTTCGACGAGCATGGGGTCGAATCATTATTTTAAACGCATCAGACTCACTTACAGGGATCAAAATCTCGTTTTGAAACCCCGTGCGATAATGATCGTACACAAGATCAAGCGGGTGCAGGCAATTGACCATAGAAGATATTGACGTTGATGCAGCCATCAACTCAGTCAAAGAACTT
>JBDLIT010000043.1:0-28389 GCA_039714735.1 Pseudomonadota bacterium | reverse complement strand
ACCGGCCGCCGCAACAACCTAAATAATCATGGCGGTGTGTCATAAGAACGCCATTGGTTGAGTGGGTTCGGTCTTGAGCGGTCCGGTTGAACGGCATGTTGGACAGCTACGGAGTGCATCAGCGTGGAAACACTCCTTATATAGGAAATTTTGCGCCGTGCGCTGCTCCGATGCAGCAGTGGGCTGCCACACTGTGGACAGATCCTTTCCACTTTGGGTGTCTCGGTCACCGCCTCACCCTGCGTTTCTCCCAGTTGTTCTCGTATCAAATCCCGCTTGGTTTTCGCCCCTGGTGTATACAGCCCGTAATAACGGACGTTGTGCTGGCCTTTCACCGGTACGTGCCAGAGTACCCGACTGAGAAAGTGATCCGTTTTCAGTGCCATGGTATTCTCCTTCCGATCATGATGATCACGATAGCGGAATTGGACTCCTGCTGCATCTACACCGATCAAACGCTGATCTTTCATCGGGCCGCCACGCACGTAACGCGAGAGGTAGTTGACGACACCGTCACCGTGTCGATAAGGGCCTTGGATGCGGATGTTCCATTTCTTGCGCGCGACTCGGCGTAGCGCGCGTCGCCAATCCAGTTCGCACCAGTGCTCAGGGAGTTGGATCTCTCCCTGTTCATAAGCCGCGTTTAACCAACTGAGCCACTTGCCGCGAAACTTAGCCTTTAGCACACCAACCGGCAACAGAAAGTCTTTCTGCAACTGTCGCCATGTGTTGTCCGCGAGCCCGCCGCCAGTCACCAGTACGTGGACGTGGGGATGGAAAGATAGGGTGCGTCCCCAGGTGTGCAAGCTGACGAGCAGGCCGACTTCCGCGCCCAGGTAACGCTCGTCCCGCAGCAGTTGTCTTAATGTCTCCGCTGCCGCTTTGGGCAGGTGGTCTGCACTCCACTTCCGGTTAAACTGCCAGACTTCGTTGAGTTCATGAGGCAGGGTGAACACACCATGGTAGTGGTCACAGGGTAACAAGCGCGCTTGTGTCTTCTCCAGCCAGTCATGGCTATAAGCACCATGGCAGCGCGGACAACTGCGATGGCGGCACGAGTGGGCGTGATGTTCTCGGTAATCATCCTCGGCACAGGCCCATTCTTCGTGGCCTAAGGCTTCAGTTCGACAGGCCATGATCGCTTTCGCCGCTTGGGTTTGATCCACGCTTAAGCCATGACACTGTTGGTAATGCTCAAAGTGGGTAAGGAAGATGCTTTGTAGTGTAGCTTCCATGGGGATCCCCTGTTGTGTCGACCTATCCGGGCTCGCCTCAATTTGAGTCAGAGTGGGGCCTCTCCCTTCCTTTTATTTGTCCAACTATAATTCGACGACAAATCTGTCATGTTATGACATGACGAATTTGACATATAACACCACTCTTGAGAACGCAAGCATTTGAATTCACAAGAGCTGCTTGTTAAAAAATGATAAATATTCAATGCGTGGAATATGTCATGACACAAGCGCCAAAACTGCTTGATCAGGTGCGCGAGGCAATCCGGGTTCGTCATTATTCGATACGGACTGAGAAGTCCTATGTTTCCTGGATTCGTCAATACATCCTTTTCCATGACAAAAAACATCCTCGAGACATGGGTGAGAGTGAAGTCAGTTCTTTTCTATCCTATTTGGCCAGCAAACGCAATGTGGCATCATCCACCCAGAATCAGGCCCTAAGCGCTATTTTGTTTCTTTACCGTGAGGTGTTGAAGATAGAGTTGGATTGGCTTGAGGATGTCGTCAGGGCAAAAAAACCACAGCGCTTGCCGGTTGTCTTATCAAATAATGAAACAAGCAGTTTATTGGCTCGATTGGATGGAGTTAACCGCCTGATGGCCAGTCTATTGTATGGTTCCGGGCTCAGATTAATGGAATGCCTGCGGCTCAGGGTGAGTGATGTCGATTTCACACGGAAGTTGATTGTGGTAAGAAATGGCAAGGGCGGCAAGGACCGGGTCACTCTTTTTCCTGATCCCTTGATTCCACTGCTGCAAGATCAGCTTCAGAAAGTGAAGCTGATTCATCAGGCCGATCTTGAGCAAGGGGCAGGGGCCGTTTATCTGCCCAATGCATTGGCAAAAAAGTATCCGAATGCACCGACTGAATGGGGCTGGCAGTATGTTTTTCCCGCCAGTGGCCTGTCAACTGACCCGAGAACAGGAATTACCCGCCGTCACCATATCCATGAAAGGCAGCTGCAGAATGCTGTGAAAAAGGCTGTCAGGGAGTCCGGGATCTCTAAAAAGGCATCCTGCCACACCTTGCGCCACTGTTTTGCAACGGATTTACTACTACAGGGGCATGACATTCGAACCATCCAGGAATTGATGGGCCATAAGGATATCAGGACAACACAATTGTATACCCATGTCATAGGCCGGCATACCAGCGGCGTTGTCAGCCCGTTGAACAGTTTTTAGCAGCAGATTCTTTACCCTCACAATTTCCCCGATAAATTAGAACGCTGCCCATTAATGAACTTCAAACAAGCTACGTGTAGCCAGAGCCATATTTAAAACACAGCAAAATACCGGGTTCGGCCTGCGTCATTGTCTTGGTAGTCGTTCCCATATGAGCGTTAGCGCAAAGTCAGACAGGTGACACATGTAGGCCACATGATGTAGACTACGATATGGTCGCGCGAAAATTCTTCTTCGAGGTGGATTGTGCACGCTACGAACGTAAGAAATCTAAAGAAAAATCCTTCTCTCGCTTTGCGTCAGGCAGAGGAGTCGCCTGTGTTGGTGCTCAAGGGAGATGAGCCAAATGCATTGATTGTACATCTGAATAAGTCGGTAACCGATACAGAACAGTCAGTGAGGCCGGCCCTGGCAGCTACTCTGTTCAAGGATGAAACGCTCTCTCTGGGGAGGGCCACCCGGCTGAGTGGTATGCCGATACAGGAGTTTATTCAGTACCTTGCCGAGCTGGGAATAGACGTCGTGCATACTGATGAAACCACTGGCTCTGAAGCCAAAGATTTGAGTCAGTGGCTCGTGTCGTAATCGTTGATGCGGGGCCACTGATTGCGTTTGCCGGTATCGATGGGCTAGATATCCTCAGGCGGCTGTTTTCCGTGGTCTATGTCACCGAGTCGGTTATGGATGAATGTCTGACCAAGGATAGTATGGATGCTCAGCGGATCGAATCGGCGATCAAAGATGGCTGGCTGCATGTACACATATCCAAAAAGAGGTCAGCACCTCTTACCCCCAGCCTGGGGGTTGGTGAAAGTGACTCAATAACTTTCGCTCAGGAAGTTCAGGAAGACTCATTGCTTATCATGGATGACCGATTGGCGCGACGATATGCACTGCGCAAGGGCTTGAATATCGTTGGGACTGTTCGTCTGCTTGATTTGGCGGAACAGCGTGGGTTTATCGAGAGCGCCGAAAGCTCTATTCAGGAGATGGCGGATTTTGGCTACCGTGTCTCAATGAATCTCTTGAGGGAGATCCGGTGTGAGTAAAAGTGAACGCACTCTCCATCCATAACCTGCACAAGACTTACCGCAACGGCTTCGAGGCCCTGAAGGGGATCGACCTGGAGGTGGAGGATGGGGATTTCTTCGCTCTGTTGGGTCCGAATGGGGCGGGCAAGTCGACGGCCATCGGTATTATCGCCTCGTTGATCAACAAGACTGCCGGCAAGGTCTCCATCTTCGGTCATGACCTCGACCGGGAGCGGGTGGTGGCCAAGCAGCAGATTGGCCTGGTGCCCCAGGAGTTCAACTTCAACCAGTGGGAGCCGGTGGTGGAGATCCTGGTCAACCAGGCGGGCTATTACGGCATTCCAAGGCCGGAGGCCTTTATCCGCGCGGAGAAGAGTCTGAAACGACTCGATCTCTGGGACAAGCGGACCACCCAGGCACGCTCCCTCTCCGGCGGCATGAAGCGGCGTCTGATGATCGCCCGGGCCCTGGTGCATCGTCCCCGCCTGCTGATTCTGGATGAACCCACCGCCGGGGTGGATATCGAGATCCGCCGTTCCATGTGGGATTTTCTGCGCGAGATCAACGGCCAGGGCACCACGATCATCCTCACTACCCACTATCTGGAAGAGGCGGAAAGCCTGTGCCGCAACATCGGCATCATCAATACTGGGCGGATCGTGGAGCAGACCAGCATGACGCGTCTTTTAAGCCAACTGCATACTGAGATCTTTGTGTTGGATATCAGTCAGGACCTGAGCGAGGCGCCGGCGCTGACCGGCTATCCGATGCAACTGGTGGATCAGAATTGTTTGGAGGTAGTGGTCAAACGGGAACAGACCGTGAACCGCCTGTTCGCCGAACTGTCGGCAATGGGTATCGAAGTGCTCAGCATGCGTAATAAGCAGAATCGGCTGGAACAGCTGTTCATGGACCTGGTGGACCGTTCCAGAATTGAACAAGCGGCAACATCATGACTCGTGGGTCGCTCTACCTTACCGCCTACCGCACCATCGTCACCAAGGAGATTCTGCGCTTCAGCCGCATCTGGATGCAGACCATTCTGCCGCCGGCGATTACCACGACGCTCTATTTCGTGATCTTCGGCAAGCTGATCGGTGAACGTATCGGCGAGATGGGGGGTTACAGCTATATCGAATTCATCGTGCCCGGCCTGATTCTGATGTCGGTGATTCAGAACTCCTATTCCAATGTGGTCTCCTCTTTCTTCAGTACAAAGCTGCAGCACTACATCGAAGAGTTGCTGATAGCCCCGGTGCCCAATTGGATCGTGCTGGCGGGCTATGTCAGCGGCGGGGTGGCGCGTGGCATCATCGTGGGATTTGTGGTGACCCTCATCTCCCTGTTCTTTACGGACCTTTCCATTCACAGTTATGCCCTGACCCTGGTGGTGTTCGTGCTCACCTCGATCCTGTTTGCCCTGGGTGGGTTCATCAATGCGGTCTACGCCAAGACCTTTGACGATGTGTCCATCGTTCCAACCTTCATCCTCACGCCTCTGACCTATCTGGGAGGCATTTTCTACTCCATCGAGCTGCTGCCGGAGTTCTGGCAGACGTTGTCGTTGGGCAATCCCATCCTCTATATGGTGAATGCGTTTCGTCATGGATTGCTGGGGGTCTCGGATATCAACATAGGGCTGGCGCTGACGATCATCTGTGCCTTCATTGTTGCACTGGTTGCCTTCAGTCTGAATCTGCTGAACCGAGGCGTGGGAATCAAGAAATAAGCCTATCGTTGCAAATATCCGTCAGTGTAAATTCCATTATGTTCGGCATATTTATGCGGTGAGATGCAAATTTACCTTAGATTTTATGCAACTGCCGGGTTAATCTGTTTTCTCAAGCACCTGCTGGAATCACCCACTTACTCCGAACGCACGCAGTAAACGGTCATGAATCAGGAACAAGCCATTGCCACTGTCTCCCACGGAGATCCGATTGCTCCGGTGATCTTTGGCGTGACGTTGATTCTGATTGCGGCGCTGATTGGGCGTATCATCGCGCGCCGCTTCAGGCAACCCTCCGTACTTGGCGAGCTGGTCATGGGGGTTCTGCTGGGCAACCTTCTCTACTTTCTCGGCTTCGACCTGATGGCTGTTCTGCGTGAAGGGGTCGCCTATACGGAACTGTCGAAACTGGTCATGTCAGGCGCCCCCCTGGATACCACGCTGGCCGAGATGATGGGGCCGGAGCGCGGTGCGAGTTTCCTGCGGATCATCCAGAGTTCTCACGGTACCGAATATCTCGCGATTGCCCAGGCGGTGGATGTCTTTTCCCGCTACGGGGTGATCTTTCTACTGTTCCACGTGGGATTGGATACCTGTGTCAAAGAGCTGCGCTCGGTGGGCGGCGACGCGTTGCGGGTCGCCGCCATCGGCGTGGTCGTGCCGTTTGTTCTCGGTTTTATCGTCACCTGGTTTCTCACGCCGGATGCTCCCCATGCGCAACACATGTTTCTGGGGGCAACCCTGGGTGCGACGAGCATTGGGATCACGGCGCGGGTCCTGCAGGATCTGAATCAGAGCCGTTGCCATGAGGCGCAGATCATCGTCGGCGCGGCAGTGATGGATGATGTGCTCGGCCTGGTGATGCTGGCGATCGTATCCGGCATCGTGGTCACCGGCAGTGTCGAGATTGGTGAGATCGTCCGCA
Source organism: Pseudomonadota bacterium (assembly GCA_039714735.1). Taxonomy (GTDB): domain Bacteria; phylum Pseudomonadota; class Gammaproteobacteria; order Chromatiales; family Chromatiaceae; genus JASJBU01. Next base: position 22,282 of record JBDLIT010000043.1, on the reverse strand, counting down.
CCATGCTGCTGGCCAGCCTTTTCATCATCAGTGTGTTATATCTCGGTCCGCATATCATTAAGGTCCTGATCAAGCTGTTGCGCAACATGAATGTCCTGGAGGCGAAGCTGTTCGTGCCGTTCATCTTTGTCATGCTGCTGGCCTGGCTGGCAAACCTGGTGGGGCTGGCGACCATCGTCGGCGCCTTTGCCGCCGGTCTGCTGTTGCTCGACAGCCACTTCAAGGCCTGGGGCGACCATCGGCGTCACAAATACTCCATCAAGGAACTCTTTGCGCCGCTGGAAGCGATCCTGGTGCCGGTGTTCTTTGTGCTGATGGGTATTCAGGTCAAGCTGGAGACCTTCCTGGACTGGAAGGTTGTCATCCTTTCGGCCGCCCTGATTGTGGTAGCCGTGCTGGGCAAGATAGTCTCCGGCCTGGGGGTCCTGGGCGGAGATAAGAAGCGGCTGGCGGTGGGTGTGGGCATGATGCCGAGAGGCGAGGTGGGTCTGGTGTTCGCCTCGATCGGGATCAGCCTTAATGTGATCGACCGATCCATGTTTTCCGCGGTGGTCATGATGGTGATCGTCACCACCCTGGCAACCCCACCCATACTGAAAATATTATTGGGACAGGGCCCTCAAAGCGGGCGACAGGCGCGTTTCAAAAAGCTCTGTGAATGAGTTGGACTTGGAACGGGAGGTTGATGATTTTGGCGCAGACCCGGCAGCTGACTGCCGGATCTAACAACGTGTGATTACTCTGCGCCAATCTGTTTCATCAGGCCAAAGCTTTTGACGAAGGGGCCCGCCATGCGCGGATCCTTGATCATGCCTTTGAAGTCGCCCTTGAGAAACTTGAGCTTACCCATGGCGAAGGCGGTGCCCATACCGGCCATGCCGATGCCTTTCTCGACCCACTTCATCCAATCGCCCCTGGATGCGCGCATGTCCCAGTCCATTTCCTCACCGTCATAGTCACCGGCGCGTACGCATTCACCGTTCTCAACCACGAATACTCCCAGTGGCTTGTCGTCACCTTTGAAGCCGCAGGTGATGACGGAGTTGAAGCCTATATCTGCCAGTTTGCCCTTCACTTCCGGGTCTGCATTCCAGGCGTCCTTGAGTTGATTCATCCATTCAGCGGAAAAAAGTTCAGCCATTACAGGTATCCTCCTGATTCGAATATTATAAAAAGGATCATGACTATATCAGGCATTGTTTGTCAGTGAACCGGAAAGATTGGCTATTCAGACACTAAAACAGTAAAAATGTAGGCATGTCACTCCTGTTATAATCCTTACTGACCATTTACTATGACGATAGATTCGAATAATCCTATGGAATCTGACCAGGATAAATCCAAAAAGCAACGGCGGGGTATCTACCTGCTGCCGAACCTGTTGACAACCGCCACGCTGTTTTTCGGTTTTTACGCCATCCTGGCAGGGATGGACGGAAAGTTTGAGGCGGCAGCCATGGCGATCTTCGCCGCGATGCTCATGGATGGCCTGGATGGCCGGGTGGCGCGGATGACCAATACCCAGAGCGAATTCGGTGCGGAGTATGACAGCCTGGCGGATATGATCGCGTTCGGACTCTCCCCGGCGCTGGTGATGTTCAGCTATGGATTGAGTGGCTTGGGCAAGCTGGGCTGGCTGGCCGCCTTTATCTATACGGCCGCCACCGCCTTGCGGCTGGCTCGCTTCAACACCCAGATCGGAATGGCGGACAAGCGCTATTTTCAGGGCCTGCCGAGCCCCTCGGCTGCGGCCATCATGGCCGGCGGGATCTGGCTGGGGGTGGACTATGAGATTGCCGGCGCTTCGGTGAGCTGGGCGGCCGCGCTGCTGACCGCCGCCACCGGTTTGCTGATGGTGAGCAACTTCCGTTATCACAGCTTCAAAGAGATCGATTTTCACGGCAAGGTGCCGTTCATCGCGATGGTCATCATGATGCTCGGCTTTGCCGTGGTCCTGACCCATCCGCCCACTGTGCTGTTCCTGCTGTTTCTGGCCTATGCGATCTCCGGTCCGATTCTCACTCTGAGCAAATTGCGTGAGAAGAAAACCAAGCGTCAGGCGAATGACGAAACGGCCGAGTAAAACTCGAATGTTGGCATTCCAGGGAGCTTGGGTTATATTCGGTAAAAGTGACTGGAAACTGTATTAAATGAGATCAACCACGCAACAATCAGTTTTTACCTCTCCCCGCCTGGGGAAGGTTGCTGCGTGCCTGCCCGGTTTCCACTCTTCACTGCTGCTGCGACTACTGCCCTGAGGGGCATGTACACACAGTGTCCCGGCGGGGACCGAAAATCACGCAACAGCAGATTTCCCAAAGACAAAAATTTATAACCTTGATGTCGACCTGTGACTGACATCGAGGCTGGAGCAGCAATATGACTACTACAGATCAATTGATAATCTTTGACACCACCCTGCGTGATGGGGAGCAGAGCCCCGGCGCTTCCATGACCAAGAATGAGAAGGTGCGGATCGCCAAGTCCCTGGAAAGGATGCACGTGGATGTCATCGAGGCCGGTTTTCCTATCGCGAGTGTGGGTGACTTTGAGGCGGTGGAGGCGGTTGCCAACACGGTCAAGGACTCCACGGTCTGCGGGCTGGCCCGCGCCCTGGATAAAGACATCGACCGGGCCGGCGAGGCGCTGAAGGGCGCCAATTCAGCCCGCATCCACACCTTTATCGCAACCTCGCCGATCCACATGCAGCATAAACTGCGCATGAATCCGGATCAGGTGGTGGAGCAGGCGGTGCATGCCATCAAGCACGCCCGCCAGTTCACCGACAATGTGGAGTTCTCCGCAGAGGATGCGGGGCGTTCGGAGATTGATTTCCTGTGCCGGATCTTCGAGGCGGCAATCGATGCCGGCGCCACCACCCTCAATGTGCCGGACACCGTGGGCTATGCCATGCCCCACCAGTTTGGCGACCTGATCCAAATCTTGCGCGAAAAGATCCCCAATTCAGACAAGGCGATCTTCTCCGTGCACTGCCACAATGACCTGGGCCTGGCGGTGGCCAACTCACTGGCCGCGGTGGACAACGGCGCACGGCAGGTGGAGTGCACGATCAATGGTCTCGGTGAGCGGGCGGGTAACGCCTCTCTGGAAGAGGTGGTGATGGCGGTGCGCACCCGGCCGGATATCTTCCCCTGCCATACCATACTCGATACCACCCAGATCGTGCCCTGTTCCAAGCTGGTCTCCAATATCACCGGTTTTCCGGTGCAGCCCAACAAGGCGATCGTCGGCGCCAACGCCTTCGCTCATGAATCGGGCATCCATCAGGATGGGGTGCTCAAGTCCCGTGAGACTTACGAAATCATGCGGGCCGAAGACGTGGGCTGGAGCCGCAACCGCATGGTGCTCGGCAAGCACTCGGGGCGTAATGCGTTCCGCACCCATCTGGAGGAGATCGGCATCACCTTCGCTTCGGAGGAGGAGCTTAACGAGGCCTTCTCCCGCTTCAAGGATCTCGCCGACAAGAAGCACGAGATCTTCGATGAGGATCTGCAGGCCCTGGTCACCGATTCCAGCAGCGCCCGGGCGGAGAATGAGCGGGTCAAGCTGGTCTCCCTCAAGGTCTGCTCCGAGACTGGCGAAACGCCCCATGCCGATATGGTGTTGACTCTGGATGGAGTGGAGATCGCCGACAGCGCCTCGGGCGGTGGTCCGGTGGATGCCGCCTTCAAGGCAATCGAGGCCCTAGTCAACAGCGGCACCGAACTGCAGCTCTACTCGGTGAACAATATCACCAGCGGCACCGATGCCCAGGGTGAGGTCACCGTCAGGCTGGAGAAGGGCGGGCATATCGTCAACGGCCAGGGAGCGGATACGGATATCGTCATCGCCTCGGCCAAGGCCTACATCAATGCGGTGAACAAGGTGATGGAACCGGTGGAGAAGGCCCACCCGCAGACCGGGGACGTATGATCGGCTGATGGACGATTCGCTGCGTCGGCAATATCTTGATGCCATGGGAGTCACGGTGTGGGAGCGCCGTGATCTCGCACAGCCTGTTGAGCCGGAGACCGAACAGTTCCTTCCCCCTCAGGAGGGTGTTGTAAAAGGCTGCGACCCCCTCTCCCCCAGGGAGAGGGAGCTTTTGCGACACCCTCTTCAGCGGGAGGGCCATGATGAGGGGGGGCTCCCGGCTTCATCGGCGCCTGCTTCCGGCTCCCTGCACCCCAAGCGTACTTCCTTCGGGGCGCCTTCCGAGACATTTGTCCATCCCCGGACGGCAAATGGGGGCGGGGGCTATCCCCCAGAAATGGATGTTCCACCTCCTTACGACGAAATCCCCCCGGACTGGGAGCCTGTGCCTCTGCCTGCCGAGGGAGAAATTTCCGTTTCCGGTCTCGATTGGGACGGCCTGCGCGAACGGGTCCGGAACTGCCGGGCCTGTGGCCTGCGGCAGGGCTGTACCCAAACCGTGTTCGGCGTCGGTAACACCCAGGCCGATCTGCTGGTGATCGGTGAGGCGCCGGGGGCGGACGAGGACAAGCAGGGTGAGCCCTTCGTCGGACGCGCCGGTCAGCTGCTGAATGAGATGCTGCTCGCCATGGGCTTCAAGCGGGAACAGGTCTTCATTGCCAATATCCTCAAATGCCGTCCCCCGAATAACCGGGATCCCAAACCCGAAGAGGCGCTGCAATGCGAACCTTTTCTGCTGCGCCAGATTGAGCTGATCCAACCCAGGGCGATCCTCTCGGCAGGCCGGATCTCCGCACAGAATCTGCTTAAGACCGATATCCCGGTCGGTAAACTGCGGGGCCGGGTGCATGCTTATGGGCAGGCGCGGATTCCTCTGGTGGTGACCTATCATCCCGCCTATCTGTTGCGTTCCCCCGAACAGAAGAGCAAGTCCTGGGATGATCTGCAGCTTGCTCTTTCCTTGCTCAGAGAGGGTGAGCCCTGAGTGCTCAGCTTGAAGCCCCATTGCCGAGACTCCGGCCCATGCAGTTGGAGGATCTGCAACAGGTCCTGGTCATCGAGGAACTCGCCTACGATTTCCCCTGGACGCTGGGCATCTTCAGAGACTGTTTGAGGGTCGGCTACATCTGCTGGGTGATAACTCTGGATCAAACCGTTATCGGCTATGGTGTGATGTCGGTGGCAGTGGGTGAGTGCCATATCCTGAATGTCTGTATCCATCCGGAGCGGCAGGGACATGGGTTTGGTGGAAAGATGTTCAAACAACTGACTCATCTGGGCAAAAAGCATGGGGCGGAGACAGCTTTTCTGGAGGTCCGGGTCTCCAATCAACGGGCATTACATCTTTATGAGCGTCTCGGCTTCGCGGAAGTGGGCAGAAGAAAAGACTATTACCCGAGCAAACAGGGCAGGGAAGATGCGCTGGTGCTCTCTCTGAGCCTTTAATTCTACTAACCTGACAAAGTCGAAGTAACCTTCCGGAAAAACCTCAAAGAAATAGAGATCTGTCATGTCCGTCATAAAATTTTCAAAAAATGAAAAAGAGCTTATCGTTCGAAAGATTCAACTCTATTTCAGGGAAGAGCTTGACCAGGAAGTAGGTCAATTTGACGCTGAGTTTCTGTTGGATTTCTTCTCCGAAGAGGTTGGATCTTACTACTACAACCGAGGTTTGTACGACGCTCAGGCAATTTTGGAAAGCAAAATGGAAAATATTGCCGAAGCCATTTATGAACTTGAGAAGCCGACGGATTTTGCTAGATGAAATGATCGAAAGGGTCTTCGCGGGCTGGCATTGAGGCTGACTCCACGGCTTTGAAAAGGCCTATGGCGCGCCGGCCTGCCGGTGTGGTTTGGGGTTGATTATTGTCGGATGGCTCTTCTTCAGCGGATGTTTCCGCGGATTCTCTTCTCTCAATCAGCAGTTCCTGCCGCGCCTCAGCCTCCATTATGGTGGCTTGCGCTGCAATACGCCTGTCCTGGCCGGATGGATCTGCCGGGGCGAGCGCGGCGCGTCTGATCACCCGGGCCTTCTCCAGGGTTTTCTGGGGGTCCGCCTCTTTACCGATGTCGATGCTGACCTCGCCACCAACAGCATACCGTTTGCCATCAGGGCCGATCTTGTAGTCGAAGCTGGCGGCGCCCTTTGCATATTGACCGGCGGTTGCCTTGTGCGCCAGTTCATGGGCCTTCACCTCTCGATCGCGGTGTTGCAGCTTTTCAAGTTCTCTGCGTTCGGTCTGGGAGATTTTCTCCGGACGTCGCGCCTTATCTGCCGCTGCGTTTTTTTCCACAGCCGCGTCACGCTCTTCACGCCGCGGCAAGCCCGCCGCTTGATAGGCCGGTGTGATTACGCTGATGGTTGCACTATCGTCCATATGCTTATAGGTGTATGTATATGATTACTCTGGAATAAAGTATATGAAAAAATCTGATGGAAATGTTGAAACATGAGAATGAAACTCGGTGCTGATTGATTGTTTCTAATCAATTCTGAGACACAGCAATCATTCTGTCTTACGCTCAAAGTAAATGAACCACAAAGACCACAGAGGCAATGAGTGGCAGTGCTCTCTGTGGTTCTTTGGGTTTTCAGGCAGTTGCCGTGTGAAGGAGCTCCTCAGTAACTCAGGTCATCCTCGCTAAATTTATGCGGAGGCGTTTTGTCCAGGATGGTCTTCAGAATGTCATTCATGGTTGCGATATCATTGTCAAAGCCGCCATGACTTTCACTGCGGCTGCGGCGTTGGCTGCCTCTCTCCCCTTTGCTGACGATGATCTTATAATCTGCGCCTGCGGGTGGGGTGATCTCTTTACTATAGAGCTGCATGCCGAGAATCTTCTCTTCATGCTTCTCTTCAAAGGCCCGGGAGACCAGATAGAGCAGGGATTTGCGGTAGACCTTGGCGACATTGTCATCCAGTTCCAGCTGTTCCGAGAGATTATAGAGCCGCAGCTTGCCGACGCGGCTACCCAATTCAGGCAGAAAGTGCTGATTGAAGAGATCGACGGTGGTGGCTGGCGCCAGCAGGTTACAGCTTTCAATCTTGGCGTCGGCGCCGGTTCTGGACAATGCCTCGAGCAGCCATGCCAGCAGTATGCCACCGGTGCTGTGGCCCAGTAGATGGATCTGTTTCGGTTTGCCGCTGCTGCTCAAGGCGTCCAGGAAGGCCTTTATGGTCTGCAGACCGCCCCGGGAATTCCCAGTGAAAGGCCGCTTCGCGCCTGACTTCATCTCACGCCACAATGCCCTGCCGACCCTGCGGGTCGATTTCTCCAGCAGTTTGTCGGTGTAATCGGTAAATCCCGCGACCTTATCGCCACCTCTTCTGTGCCGGTTGAACAGGACGTCCTTGATCTCCTCCAGCAGGCCGGTGTCGTACATGAAGTGGAAGGGATAGATGCGGTTCTGTTTGAATATATCTTTCATCGCCTTGATGCGCCTGGCGGAGTCGTAGATGCTGTTCAGACCGCCATGGGCGTAAAACATCAGATGATCGTAGTCTTCACTCTCTGCGACCAGGTCGGCAGTCTGCTTCAGGTCGTTCAATTTGCTCCAGTAACGGCCGTTGTCATGCAGATCGCCATCATCGATGTGCGCGAAATGCCCGGCAATTTCCGCCCGGCTTGGGCGCGTCTTGAAGAGGGATAGGTTATCCCCCGTCTCATAGCCGCTGGGTTGGGCTACGCCGGGAAAGATTTGTGGGGTCGGCAGGGCCAGGCGTACTACCCAGGCATCCTTGATGTTGACCTGCCAGTCTTCATAACTCCAGTGGGCGACGCCATTTTCCCCCCAGTCCGGTCCCCATGAGTTTTGCACCCAAAAGCCCTTCTCGTCATAACCGACGATGGCGAAGGCGTGTCCACCGCTGTTCCTTCGATTAAAGCTTATCTTTCCCTGCTTGACCTTTTCCGGCCACCAGCCCGGATGAACATTGGCCGAGACAAAGATGGCCCCGGCCTCATTCAGGGCGGCATGAAAGTCAAGAATGTTGAGTCTGAGGCGGTAGTAGGCGCCAATGGTGTTGCTACGCGCATCCTTCGCTTGCGGGATGGTTAGGTCCGAGGTGTCTCCGGATCGGTATGGCCAGAGATCATCACTGCAGACGCCCATATTTTTCCACCCATGGATGGCGCCGCGGCAGCTGGAACCGGAGTACTCCTCACCGGGCCAGCGGTCGAACTTTTTCGCCATGTTATAGAGCATGCGGGCGCTGACCTGAGTGGGGCTGTCCCTTCTGCTGTTGAGCAGATTGATGACGGCCGCCAGACCGAAACCGGTACAGGCCCCCTCCTGATGCTGATTCAGGATATGCAGACTGTCAGGGTCAGGCTGCAGGGATGCTGCAAGTTTTATCAGGGCAGGCCGGTAGTATAGATCTCTGGAGTCCGGGTTATCGCTGATCGCGTTGAGTTGATACCCGGCGGGTGATGTTCCGATTTGGTCTTGTTTCATGAGAATCTCCAGGTAAGCCGGGAAGGCTTTGTTTGGTAAAATTTGATTGGCGCCTGTTGCCCAGGAGTATTGGTTCAATCAGATGGCAACGCGAAGGGGGCCGGGTCGCAGTCGTCATTGCTCTGGTCACATTCGAGTTCAAGCCAATCATAGAAGACTCCAGGGTTTCCTTCGATGGCGAAGATGATCCGTTGGATTTCCGGGTACTCACCCAGGGTGTGTTGGATCTGGCTGAAAAATTCCGCACTTCCGCAACTGGAGGTAATACCGGCAAGCTCGGTACGCTTATCCCGCAGATCCAGATACGCGGTTCCTGACTCGATCTTCAGATGTTTCAGTAGTCCCGCGGTACGTGCAGAAAAGAAGGAGCGGTAGCCCTGTGCGCGTTCTTCCGGAGTAGGTCCGGGAAACAAGGCCTCGAGCGCTGCGGAAGGCTCATCGATGGGCTCAGGGGAAGATCTAAGTACAGGGAATACCGCATCGCATACCGTATGGCCCTCTGTCAGGCTGTCATTGTTGAAATAGACGTGGAATTGGCCGCCAGGCGGATCTCGATCTGAGGTGACGGGTTGGGAGCAGCCAGCGGCAGCAAGCAATCCCGCAATGATGATCGGCAATATGATGAATACCAATAACCTACTGATTGGATAACATCGGGATCTGGCGTTGCTGGACCTGAGCATTCTGTACTGACTTACGCGCAGGACTGATTGCCTGTTGTGCAAGTGCGCATTATTCAGGGATATTTAGCAAACCTCGGTCCGGATCCCAGACAACCAGGGCATCCTCGTCCACCGCAGTCTCAAATAATAGATTGTCGCCCTGCATGACACGGATCGTCCGATCCATACTGATTGTTGCAACTCCTTCCAGCATGGCCGCTGCCTTTTTCAGCACCTTCTCTGCATGATCTGCCTCAGTACCCCCTCCCGTAAGGGCGGCGCCGCGATCGTTTGGACTGGATTTCTTGTATTTATGACCGACGCTGAAGGCGATCAGACCGCCATCTGGAAAAAACCGCTGAATACTCTCGGCTAGGATTCTGGCCAGATCAGTTTGTCCACTTTCACTGCGGATGATGTCCGCATGTTGTGGATTGCTGGCAAACAACGGCTCGAGCAGAATGGCAGGCATATTGGTGTGTCTCACGTTGCCATCACCGCGGCCATTCCAGCCGCCGACCAGAATACCGTCGTCGCCACTGACCTGAGTGCCGAAAAATCTGGCCACGGCCTTGGCGTACCAACGTCCCCAATTCTTGCTGGTGCGTGAGGCATTCGAGCCAGTGATTACCACTGCATAGCTGGCGGTACTGGAGGAGCTGCTGTTGAAATGATGCTCGATATAGGCGACTGCATTGTCATTGTTGGCCTTTTTTTGTCGCGCTGAGTAATTGCCTTTGTAGAATTTGACCTTGTACATGCCTGATCCTCTTATGCTTTTTTATGTGCTGATTGTAGTTGCGAGCATGCCGCCAATGGGGTTGATAAGCCACTGCGATTTTAGTGTTAATCCAACCGGGTGCGCGGCCTGGATTTTTTACCTTAATCAGATGCATTAATACGGGCTCAATCAACTCCCAAAAGCGGCCAGTCTGTAGGGCAACAACATGAACTGAGTGACAGAATATCCGACCCATTGAGGTGATTTGTTAGATCACAATAATATTCAACTCAAGGCCTAAATATTCTTCCAGGTTCAATTGTGGCTCATGCTGGTGAGTCGCTATGCCTCCCCTTCTCCTTATTTTATAAAAAAACTTCCGTCTCGTGAGATTCGACGAAGTTACCAGACTTTCATCAAATCGTAAGTGCTCTATGTTTTGACTTGGCTTCACCTCCTGCTTGGTCGAATATCAAGGGGCGTGTTGTGTTTGTTGCAGAATCCGAATGGATTGACGCGCATGCAGATTGTCATGACGGTATTGAGTTATCGGAGTGCCAGCTACCAATAAAGCGTAGTGTGCTTTGAGCGAAAATCCTGGGGCAATCCTGTGTGGCACAGAGAAAAGGGTGCTTGACTCTGTTTCTCTGTCTGTATTGGGTATGGATTCTGCTGCCGGAACCATCCTGGTTTCCCCTGGTTAGTTATTCGTATTCCTGTAGTCAGTATAGCCACATATTTAAGATAGACAGCTTCCAGTTTATGTCCAGTTGAATTTGGCGGGCTGGAAAGATCGATTTCAACCATCATGGATTGGATGAGTTATAATCGAACGCTTTTTACAGAAATCATAGAATTCATGTCCGAACTGCTCGAACAACTCAGCCGGCGACGCACCTTCGCCATCATCTCTCACCCGGATGCTGGCAAGACCACCCTCACCGAAAAGCTTCTGCTGTACGGCGGTGCGATTCAGATGGCGGGTACCGTGAAGGGACGCAAGGCGGCGCGCCATGCCACCTCGGATTGGATGGAGATGGAGAAAGAGCGCGGCATCTCGGTGACCTCCTCGGTGATGCAGTTTCCCTACCGTGAGGAGATCGTCAATCTGCTCGATACCCCCGGCCATGAGGACTTTTCCGAGGATACCTACCGCACCCTGACCGCGGTGGACTCCGCGCTGATGGTAATTGATGTGGCAAAGGGTGTGGAGGCGCGCACCATCAAGCTGATGGAGGTCTGCCGCTTGCGGGACACGCCGATCCTCACCTTTGTCAATAAACTCGACCGGGAGGGCAGGGACCCGCTGGAGATCCTGGATGAGATCGAGGATGTGCTGAAGATTCGGTGTGCCCCCGTCTCCTGGCCCATCGGCATGGGTAAACGTTTGAAAGGCGTCTACGATCTGCGTACCGACACCACTCACCTGTTCAGCGCCACCCATGGCGGCAAGATCCAGGTGGGAGAGACCGTTGAAGGACTGGACAATCCTCATCTGGATGAACTGATCGGCGACCAGGCGGATGAGCTGCGGGAGGAGATCGAGCTGGTGCGCGGGGCGAGTAACGAGCTGGACCTTGAAGCCTACGCCCGGGGCGAGCAGACCCCGGTCTTCTTCGGGTCGGCGATCAACAACTTCGGGGTCAGGGAACTGCTGGATGCCTTTGTCGAATATGCGCCGGGTCCCCTGTCGCGCACGACCCTGCAACGGTTGGTGGAGCCGGCGGAGCAGAAATTCACCGGTTTCGTGTTCAAGATCCAGGCCAATATGGACCCTCAGCACCGCGACCGCATCGCCTTCCTGCGGGTCTGCTCCGGCAGTTACCGCAAGGGTATGAAGATGCGCCATGTGCGCATCGGCAAGACGGTGCAGATCAGCAATGCGATCACCTTCCAGGCGGATGAGCGCCGGCATGTCGAGGAGGCCTGGCCGGGCGATATCATCGGCCTGCACAACCATGGCACCATTCAGATCGGCGACACCTTCACCGAAGGAGAGGATCTGAAGTATGAAGGCATTCCCTACTTTGCCCCGGAACTCTTCCGTCGCGTAGTGCTCAGAGACCCACTGAAACAGAAGGCATTGCTGAAAGGTGTGTTGCAGCTCTGCGAAGAGGGCGCGACCCAGGTGTTTCGTCCGCTGAAAAACAACGATCTGATTCTTGGCGCAGTGGGTGTGCTGCAGTTCGACGTGGCGGTGCAGCGGCTGAAGAACGAGTACAAGGTAGAGGCGATCGTTGAGAACATCAGTGTTGCCACGACCCGCTGGATTCAGTGTGATGACGAGAAGATACTGGAGCGATTAAAGATCAAGGCCCATGAGAACCTGGCCCTGGACGGAGATGATCAACTGGTCTATCTCGCGCCGACCCGGGTGAATCTGAGTCTGGCCGAAGAGCGCTGGCCCGACGTGAAATTCCTTGCCACCCGTGAGCTGTAGGTCCAGCCAAATCGGGCTTTGCTAGAGTTTGAAAATTTTTTAGAGGGTTACTTGATGGAAAACGAGAAGGTAGAAGAGCTGATCCGCGCCGGCATGCCTGGCGCCGAAGTGACGGTGACCGGTGACGGGCGCCACTTCGAGGCCACCGTGGTCAGTGCCGAGTTTGCAGGCAAGTCGCTGATCCAGAAACATCGCATGGTGATGGAGACGGTCAAGCAACAGATCGCGAGTGATGAATTACACGCCCTCTCCATCAAGGCGTTCACTCCCGAAGAGATGACCTCAAACAAATAAACTTAGTTATTCCATTGGAAAATTTCACTCACTCCTACATACTTAATGGAGGAGGGCGATGGTTGCCTGAAGTCTAATAAGAAAGGAGGTATATGATGTTCCTGATGCAGAAAAATACGGACAAGCTGGTAGAGGTCCTGAGTTTGACCGATCTATTCAATCCAAACCACGACCAGGTTGTGGGGCGTTTCCATGCAGGTGAGGAGATGCAGGATCCCGAGAAGTTTTCCAAAGGCGATATGCAGTTCCCCTCAGGTGAGGAACTGCCAAAGTGCTGGTTGGATGCTCATTATCGGGAAGGCTGAGTCAAGGCGCGGCTGAATGCTGACAGCGCCACCTGACCCTGGGTCAGGTGGCGCTTTTTTGTGTGAAGCATCAGCTCAGCCCTGAACTAGAAAGCCATCCTTAAGGCGGTTAATTCGTCAGATATCAGTGGCTTGATGAAATATCGAAATTCCAGTCCCATGTCCCCCCAGGAATCCCGTTTCGAGCGGCATATCCGGGTGCAGGCCGAGCAGACCTCACCCGTCGAACTGCTCTCTGCGGAAACGGGCCTGACCCGCACCCGGCTCAAACAGGTGATGCAGCTTGGTGCGGTCTGGCTGACACACGGAAAATATACTCAGCGCATTCGCCGTGCCTCAAAACCGCTCAATATCGGCGATGAATTGCACCTCTATTACGATGAAAAGGTACTTAGCCTGACGCCGTCCTCCGCCGAACTGATTGCGGATAAGGGGGAGTACAGTGTCTGGTTCAAACCCTTTGGAATGCTTTCGCAGGGTTCGAAGTGGGGTGATCATTGTTGCATTGCCCGTTGGTCCGAACAACACTTGGAGCCGCAACGACCGGCATTCATCGTCCATCGTTTGGATCGCGCCGCGAGTGGCTTGATTTTGCTTGCCCATGGAAAGCGCATGACGAAGCTCCTGGCTGACCTCTTTAGGCAACGTGCAATCGAGAAGCGATACCGGGTCTTGGTATACGGTAAGTTTCCCAACAAACCATCACCCTATCTCATTGAAACGGCCCTGGACGGACGTTTGGCCAGCAGCCAGGCCACGCGTCTGAAGTTTGATCCTGAATCCAAGAGGTCTTTGTTGGACGTATCCATTGAAACGGGACGTAAGCACCAGATTCGCCGCCACCTGTCTGGCATCGGATTTCCCGTGGTGGGGGACAGGCTGTATGGGACAGGAGAGCAGGTTCAGGATCTACAACTGAGTGCATGTTACCTGGGCTTCATTTGCCCACTTACCGGACAAAAGATAGAGTTCACTGCACCAGAGACACTATTACCGACGCTCTGAGGATGCATGGGCTGGAGATTGTTGACTACAGCGGGCCAGAATAAACCTGATCGGCCTTCACCCACCTGCAATTCCGAAAGCAGTACGGCAGAGGCAGGAATTGTGGACCTGGTGACTCTCAACAACCCGCTTGGATTGGATAGGTTAATCCTCTGTGCGATTGGAAATGGCCAATGGAATTCACATGCACTCACCATTTATCAAGGTCTTGTCGGCAACACTACTGGTTATCCTGTCGGTCTAACTATCAGCCGCAACTGAACATCAAAACCAACTCTGTGGTAGGTGCGGAAGCCCTGGTACGCTGGAAACATACAGATGGTACTCTTATTCCAACGGATAAGTTCGTTCCATTGGCGGAAGAGACTGGACTGATTCAACCCCTTGGTGAGTGGGTTTTGCGTGAATCATGCCGCCAGATGAGAATCTGGAAAGAGTCTGGCATTGTTGCCGAAACAACGAAGCTATTTGTCAATCTTTCGGTCAAACAGCTACAACAGCACGATTTGGTTGAACGCGTACTGGAAATTCTCAAAGAAACTGCTATCGAGCCCTCTATGCTGGAATTGGAAATTACCGAAAGCTTCATCATGCAGCACCCGGAAAAATCCGCTGAGACATTTCGCAAGCTACGAAGTTACGGCATAGACCTTTCTGTTGATGACTTCGGCACAGGATATTCCTCACTGAGCTATTTGAAAGGCCTGCCCATTACAAAGCTGAAGATTGACCGCTCTTTTGTCCGCGACATTCCGGAAGATGCGAACGATGAGGCGATTGCCAAGGCTGTTATCGCTCTCGGAAAGAGCCTGCAACTGAAGGTGGTGGCGGAAGGGGTCGAAACCGAAGAGCAGTGTCGTTTTCTCCAGCAAGAAGGATGTGACTATGGTCAAGGATATCTATATAGCCGACCATTACCTGCCAATGAGTTTGAGGCCTACTTGAAAGCGCTTAAGGTATGAAACGCACATATAAGTGATGGAGCGACTGGAAAACCTTTGATTGCGTGGTTTATCCGTGTGTCACCATATTGGAATCATTGTTTCAGAGAAGTTTAGAAACGGGCGTTTGTCTCACCACCTTTTTCGATCCAGCCATGGATCATCTTCTTGGTGGTGAAATCGCTGGCGCAGTTGCCGAAGTGGTCGACCACGATCACACCTCCGCGTCCATTGACCTTGCGTCTTAGATAGTCGATACCATATTCAACCGCCTGGCGTGCATCGACCCCAAGCATCTCCATCGCGTCAGAGATGGTTTTTGCAAGTACGGTACGCATGAAGTCCTCGCCAAAGCCGGTGGCTGATACCGCGCAGGTCTCATTGTCGGCATAGACGCCCGCGCCCACGATTGGTGAGTCACCAATCCGCCCCATGCGTTTATTGACGATACCGCCGGTGGATGTAGCTGCGGCCAGGTTGCCTTCCAAGTCCCAGGCTATTGCGCCTATGGTGCCGTACTTTTGATCCTCCATGTCCACTTCATCATCGTCGTGGTCGAGCATGATACGATGCTGCAGGCGGGCCTTCTCCAACTGGGCAACACGGTCTTGGGTGAAAAAATAGTGGTCCGGGGTAAATGGCATGTCGCAGTGCTGTGCGAAGCGCATGGCCCCTTCGCTGATTAACATGACGTGTTCACTCTCGGCCATCACCAGGCGAGACAGTTGAATGGGGTTGGCGATGTTACTCACCGCAGCCACAGCGCCAGCCGACAAGTCTCTGCCATCCATCATGGCTGCATCCATCTCGACCTTACCATTTTCGTTTAGCACCGAACCGCACCCTGCGTTGAAAACCGGGTCGTCCTCCAGCAGCGAACCGCAGGTCTCCACGGCTTCAAGCGCGCTGCCTCCCAGTTTGAGGATGTCTCTCCCATGCTCCAGAATGCCGCGGATACTTTCCAGATAGCGCAGTGCTGTCTTGTTGTCCTTTACATTATCGAGCGCTCCGGCGCCACCATGTACCATGAGAGAGAATGAATCTTCCATTCGTTGCTTGTTTTTAACTGCTGAGATTGCATAAGACGTTACCAGAGACGCTTACGTAACTCTAGCTCCAGTTTCTTCCGGGTATAGACTGAGCCTGCCAGCAAGATCATCACCTTGCCCACCAGGATCGGACCCCAGTTGACAATGATGACGCCCTCTCCGCTGCTGCTGTTGTACTCCAATCCTTTCAGGTTGATTTCAGCAAGGGATTTATGCCAGGTTTTGAAATTACGCGCCTCCCATTCGGGGATGTCCAGTTTCAATGCAATGGCTGTCGGGTAGGATGCGCCGTTGAACCGGGGATTGCATTCGATGGCGAGAAAACGTTTGTCGGCCTTTTTATCGATCACTGCAACATCAAATGCAAAGATTTCATTCATATCCCGTTCTGCCAGCCATTCCGCCATGGGCTCAACTGTATCCCAGGGTGCTGCTCTGGCAGGGTAGAGATTCCCCTGATGGGCCGGACCGTCGAGGACTTGCTCAGTAGTCAGGAGGCGTCTGCAATGACCATTGGCCGCCTCGTACTGCATGTTTAGAAAACAGTCTGTTTTGACCTCTTCCTGAACTTGTACAGGGGTGGCTGGATCGAATGTGTCTGCCGCCCAGAGCAAATCGGATAGATTTTCACAACGGTGGATGCCGACTCCCGACACAGAGATGGCGGCTTTCAGATAACAGGGGAACCCAAACTCCTCAACCACCTCTTTGGTGATCTTATCAACACGATCGAAGCACAGGGTTTTAGGGATGGGTACGTCAAGCTTTTCTGCCAGCTTGACAAAATTGTTCTTGGAATTGATGTAGTTGACAATGTTTGACCAGCCTTGATTCTGGTGAGCAAGATTCTCCTGTTCACCGAAAAAGAACACCGATGGTTGGTAATCCGGGTTGTGGCCAAACTCATCCAGATCTGTATTCCAGATGACCTCAGTGGTGTGTTCCAGTCCAACGCGTGCATAGTGCTCGTGGATATAGCTCCATTCGGTTTGGAGCGAAGGGTGCAACTGGATCATGTCTCCCGGATTTGTCATACCCAGCGCACGCGCAGAATAGAGGGTGTTGCCCTCGACCCCCTCGGCGGTGCAGTGCATGATGTCGTGATTATAGATTCGGTGAATAGGTAGGTTAGCGGATATCGGCAAGCTTGAATCTACTAATCCACCCAAGCGGGGTTGGGCTGCTTTGAACTCCATGTTGGCCTCCTGATCGTAGCTGTCGCTGAAGATGTGTTTTAGTTCAGCAATATCCAAGCCAGCTGGTATTCAATGTTTTTCAATCGGTAGTGTTTGTCAGTCTTTCATGTGTCAGTGCAAGGTAAAATGTTATTTTAATCAGTGAGATATATTTTTATTCAGTTCGTCAAACACTCTTTTCAGGAGCAAAAAATGTTTTGCTCAAGCAGTGATAAAGGATCTAAGGCTGCGCTTAAATGGTGCGTAAAAATTTTTTATGCATATAAATTTGCATGATGATGGTGCGGAGTCTTATTCAAGGCTGTGCCTCTGGGTATTAGTGCTTTTGCCCTAGACGAAAAGGCACCTAAATTTAAGAGCCGATAGGTTAGACTATTGGACGTTAATGGAATAGACCAATCCTAATTGGAGCTTAACAGATGCTGGAAAAAACCCTTGCTGTCATCCTCGCAGGTGGACATGGATCCCGCTTGCAGCCGTTGACTTCTGATCGCGCCAAACCTGCCGTTCCCTTTGGCGGTAAATACCGTATCATCGATTTCACGCTGGCCAACTGTATGCACTCGGGCTTGCGCCGTATCCTGGTGCTGACCCAATACAAGTCCCACTCACTGCAAAAACATCTGCGCGACGGCTGGTCTCTATTCAATCCGGAGCTGGGGGAATATATCACTGCGGTCCCGCCTCAGATGAGGACAGGTGAGGGCTGGTATGGAGGCACGGCAGATGCGGTTAATCAGAACCTCTATATGCTCAGACGCAGTGGAGCGGAACAGGTGATGATACTTTCGGGGGATCACATCTATCGAATGGATTACGCAGCGATGCTGGCTTCCCACAAAGGGCGAGGTGCTGGACTGACGGTAGCCTGCATGGAGGTTCCACTGGATCAGGCAACACAGCTTGGTGTGATGTCGGTCGATTCTGGTGGCCGGATCACCCGGTTTGAGGAGAAGCCTGAGAATCCTCAACCGGCACCGGGCGCAGATGATCTTGCCCTGGCATCGATGGGTATATATGTCTTTTCCATGGAGCTTCTTTTGGCTGTATTGGAGGATGATCATCAGCGTGAGGGTTCAAGCCACGATTTCGGTCATGACATCATTCCACGGCTAATAGAGCAGACTGGAGTCTATGCCTATCGGTTTGGCGGCGAGGCAGGCCGTGTCAGTCCTGACCGATACTGGCGTGATGTAGGTACGTTGGATAGTTTTTATGAAGCCAATATGGATCTGTTGAACCCGGTACCCTCGCTTGACCTTTATCAGCCGGACTGGCCAATTCGCACCTATACCGCCCAGTATCCTCCAGCCCGCACCGTTCCGGGAGTTTCAGGTAGCGAGGGGATTTTTATCAACTCCATGGTCTCTGGTGGTGTAGTTATCGTCGGTGGAAGTGTGCAGCATTCGATCCTGTTCCCGCATGTCTCCATTGGTGAAGAGGCGGTTATTCATGATTCGATCTTGTTCAATGGTGTTCAGGTCGGGGAGGGCGCTGAGTTGGACCGTTGCATCATTGACAAGGATGTGAAGATCCCACCGGGAGAGCGTATCGGTTTTGATCGGGAACGGGACGCGGCACGCTTCACGGTTTCTGAAAAGGGGATCGTAGTGGTGCCCAAGGGATACAGCTTCGAGCAGAACTGATTCAAATCGAGAGGATTATGCTATCTTGGAAGGCCTGAAAAATTCAGACCTTCCAACAAAGTGACGCTTGGTGGTCTATCAATCCACAATTTGCCATGAACCATCCGACTGTCGACACGCAGTTCCATAAGTTTGCTGCTGCCTGCCGCCAATTGAGGCCTGAGTGGTGTACTCACGGCAGTAGCGTCCATCCCTGGTTTGGAAATGATTGATGGGTGTGACGTTGTAAGAGGTTCTGTCGTCAGGGTTATGCCACTGGATCGACTGTCTGTCCTGGGCATATTCAAATGTCTGACCTGTGCAATAGTGATCTACCTGATCCATATGACGACCGACAGATTTTCCAACCAGTACGCCGATTAACGCTCCGGCGATAGTGGCTGCCCTGCGGCCGTCACCCCTGCCGACATTTGAGCCCGCCAGTCCACCCAACACGCCACCAAGCACGGAACCGGCCGCCTCGCGGTTGCATCGGTTACCTACCAGGTATCCGGCAACTGCCACACCTCCCAGCCAGGGCAGGATATTGGTGTGTCCCCGGTAGCGATCTCCCTGGTAGCGGTCATGACGCCGCCTGTCATGGTTGCGTTGGGGAGGCCGTTGATGGTGTCCGTGGCGACCATAGGCCGGAGCCCAGCCGGGTGGGGCCGCCAATACTGGATTGGAAAAGGCAAATATTGGGACCAGACCAACCACCAGCAGATGGAGCCAACGGTTTCTTTTAAATAGATAGGAAATTCTAAACATGACAGGTTCCTCTATTTTGCGGAAGTGTGACGATGAATAAGACGGTTCACCTCTACGGAATGTTGTTTACTCTCCCCAGAATTTCCACCATTTCTTTTCTTGTTTAGGACCTGAAGACTTGCCTTCCGCCGAGCCTTTACCGGTTTCCTTACCCACCTGCTTCTTCTCTAATTTTTTATGTCTCTCCTGGTTCATTTCACCCTGGCCGCCTTGAGCCTTTTTCTGCATCTGCTGCTGCATTTCCCCCTGGCCTGCTTGTACCTTGTGCTGCATCTTTTTCTGCTGCATAGCACCTTGACCTTTTTGTTGCATGGCCTCGCCCTTGGCTTGAGCCTGTTCAGCGGTTGCCTGGCCTTTTCCAGCCCAGTCTGGTTTTTCTGCGAATGCCGGGGCGGCAGAGATGAGTCCCAGGATTAAAATTGAACTGACTAATGTTTTCATTTGATTCTCCTCGTATTCGCGCCGCTGATGTGAAGTCACAGGACTTCTGTGCGGCGCATTGTGTAATTGATTGGCTGGATGCTCTGGCAATAGTTGAGGTCCCTTGCCTTTTAAGATGGTGGTTGACCAGGCGCCGAGCGCCCCGGCCAGGTTTGCTATCAGGGTCGTTGTGGAAACCTAATTCTCCCATAAAAAAACACTAAAAGGATGGTTGATCTGTCACGTTTTACAGTTTTTTACCTGTGGCTGATGCGGTTAGTCTGAAGTAGAAGAGCTGGTTCTGCTGCAGGTATTGGTTCGTGTGTTTTCCCGGTCAGTGCTCCATTATTGAATCTGTACCACAATCCGCCCAGTGGTCATGCCATTGAGCATCTGCTCAAAGGTTTCGGGCAGTTGCTCCAGACTGATGGTCTGGCTGGCTATCTCATCCAGATGTCTGGGGTGAAGATCTGTGGCGAGTCTTTGCCACAGCTCCTGGCGTATCTCATAGGGGCAGCCGGAAGAGTTGATGCCCAGCAGACTGACGCCACGCAGGATAAAGGGCATCACGGTCGTACTGAGTTGATGGCCGCCCGCCAGGCCAATGGATGCAATGCTGCCCCAGGGTTTCACCGTACGGGTGATGCTCGCCAGCATGTCTCCCCCTACAGTATCGACTGCGCCGCCCCAGCGTGCCTTTTCAAGGGCATGATGCCCGGCTTTGACGGAATTCCGGTCGAGAACCTCCTTGGCGCCCAGGTGTTCCAGATAACCCTGTTGCTCCTGTTTGCCGCTGATCGCAGTCACATCGTAGCCCTCGCCGTCAAAGATGTTGACCGCTAAACTTCCTACCCCACCCGTGGCGCCGGTGACCAAAATAGATCCCAGTTCTGGATGTTGGCCGTTAGCCTCCATGCGGTGCAGCGCCAGGGAGGCGCTGAAGCCGGCGGTTCCAATCGCCATGGCCTCGTAGAGGCCAAGCCCTTCCGGCAGGGGCACAACCCAGTCAGCCGGGACTCGCAGATACTCGGCATAACCACCATCCAGGGTTGCGGATAACTCATAGCCGGTCACGATGACCTCATCTCCCTCCTTGAAACGCCGGTCATTGGTTTTAACGATCTCGCCACTGGCGTCAATCCCTCCGGTGAGCGGGAAATGGCGGAGGATCTGGCCGGTGCCGGCGCCGGCTAATGCATCTTTATAGTTAACGCTGGAAAAGCGTACTTTTATCAATACCTCATCAGCCTCGGGTTCCTGCAGTTCCAGTTCCTCGATTGCGGCAGAATGTTGTCCGTTTTCACGATGTATGCGGAAGGCCTTGTAGTGGTTCATGACGCTGCTACTCCTTACTTACAATTGGTATCTTGCCGATTTTTCCCCGCCACTCGGCAGGGCCGGTTTGATGGATGGACTGGCCCCGGCTGTCTACCGCCACGGTAACCGGGAAGTCCACCACCTCGAATTCGCGGATCGCCTCCATACCCAGATCCTCGAAGGCAAGAATGCGTGAGCTGCGAATCGCCTTGGAGACCAGATAGGCCGCGCCACCCACTGCCATCAGGTAGGCGGCTTGGTGACGCTTGATCGATTCGATGGCGACTGGACCGCGCTCAGATTTACCGATCATGCCGAACAGTCCAACCTCACCCAGCATCATCTCGGTATACTTGTCCATGCGACTGGCCGTTGTCGGACCTGCGGGACCCACCACTTCATCGCGCACCGGGTCGACCGGGCCCACGTAGTAGATGAAGCGTCCCTTGAAATCGACTCCCTCCGGCAGACGTTCCCCGCTGGCCAGCAGCTCTGCGATGCGCCGGTGGGCGGCGTCACGGCCAGTCAGCATTTTGCCCGACAGCAGGATCAGTTCACCGGGTTTCCAGGTAGCGATCTCCGCCTTGGTCAGTGTATCGAGATCGATCCGGCGGGCATCCGGCGCCGCCTGCCAGGTGACGGGTGGCCAGTCTTCCGCTGCCGGTGGCGAAAAGACCGCGGGTCCACTGCCGTTCAGGGTGAATTCTATATGGCGGGTCGCCGCGCAATTCGGGATCATCCCCACGGGAAGAGAGGTGGCGTGGGTTGGGAAATCGTTGATCTTTACGTCCAGTACGGTGGTCAGGCCTCCCAGTCCCTGGGCGCCGATACCCAACGCATTGACCTTGTCGAAGATCTCCAGGCGTAACTCCTCCTTGCGGTTCTGGGCTCCGCGCGCCTGCAACTCATGGATATTGATCGGTTCCATCAGGGACTCTTTAGCCAGCAGCAGGGCCTTCTCCGCAGAGCCGCCTACGCCTATGCCCAGCATCCCCGGCGGACACCAGCCAGCGCCCATTTGCGGGACCTGCTCCAAGACCCAGCCGGTCAGCGAGCCGGATGGATTGAGCACCGTGAAGCGTGATTTGTTCTCCGAGCCACCGCCCTTGGCGGCAAGCTTGATCTCGACTGTATGACCCGCCACCAGTTC
>JBDLIT010000042.1:0-28423 GCA_039714735.1 Pseudomonadota bacterium | reverse complement strand
AGACGACCGATGGATGCAAGCCTTTCACTATGCGCCAGTTCGGCTTCCAGGGTTTCCAGGTCAGTGAGATCTTCGAGTATCATGACCTGACCGGTGCGGGCCTCCTTGATCAGAGTGTCTGCGGGCATAATGGGAGGCGGGATCGCGGCTTTGTGCAGATTGAACCAGCGCGGATGAGTTTTCTGATTGATCTCCAGATGGTGAACGTGCTCATCCTTGGCAGAGGCAAAACCAGCCAACAGGCTGCCCCAGGGCTTGGGCAAACGATGCACTGAAACGCCAATGACATCATTGGAGTGCAAACCGGTCATACATTCCATGGCAAGATTCCAAAGGGTGACAGTGCGTTCCCGATCGATGGTGCAGACCCCGAGTGGCAGATCGAGCAGAATCTGACGGTGATAGCGGCGTAAGCTGTCCAGGTCCGCAGTGAGACCTCGTAAGTGAGATCTTGATTGTTCGATCTGTTCTTCCATATAACGCATGGAGACAGTCAATGCCGTTTTAGTATTCGCATCGAGTTGCAGTCGACGGTTGATCATCATATGCGCAAGTTGTGGACCGATCAGGCCGGAAAGATTGCGTTCGATACGCTCCCTGAGCCTCCTGAGTTCAGTGGGGCGGTTTTCTGCGGCGCTCAATCCGAGGTCTTTTAGCGCTTGGTCGACCTCTTTTGAAGCTATCTCAGGCCCTAAAATCTGCGCCAGCGCCCGGCTAAACTGCTGGGTTGATACAGCACTGACCAGCCCGTTGAGCGGGGTAAACGAGTCGCTGCAGCAGGCATTTGCGGCCTCTATTTCCGCCTGGCTTTGTCTGCCGAAGAGAGAGCCTCCTATGAACAACAGGCTATTTAAGGTCAGAGACCAAAAGGTGGAGAATTCCCACTGGTCGAGACCTGATGCAAGACGTAGCGCCGGGAGGTCAAATTCGGTGCGGATAAAGCCCGATGCTTCCAGCACTGGCATCAAGAGGGTTACAGACCAGACACTTATCCCACCCAGTAAACCCAGCAGAAATCCCAGACGGTTGGCGCGGCGCCAATAGAGGAGTCCTACGATTCCAGGCAAGAATTGAGCGACTGCAACGAACGAGATCAGACCGAGTTGTACCAGACCCTGATTCTTTTCCAGCAGGATGTAGAAACCATAGCCGGCCATGATGATGCCGGAGATCAGCAGGCGCCTGCCCCAGAGTAACCAGCGATAAAGATTGATATCGGGGTCGGGAAAACTGGTGGGTAAAAGAATATGATTGAGCGCCATGGACGAGAGCGCCAGTGTGGTGATAATCATCATCGCGCTGGCGGAGGACAGGCCACCGATAAAGGTGAATACCGGTAACCAGTCGATGCCTTGATTGAGGGTGATGCCCAACGCGAAATAGTCCGCATTCAACGGTAATTCCAAGGCAGTGCCGGCCCAAAGCACCAGTGGAATAGGGAGATTCATCAGCAACAGGAACAGTGGGAAACCCCAGCTTGCAGTGCGCAATGCCCGGGGTTCCATATTCTCTGCAAACAGCATATGAAACTGCCGGGGAAGGAGAAATGCGGCAGCAAAGGCCAGCAATAGCAGTGTCGCCCAGGGACCTTCCTGCAGGGGTTGATAGAGGTTTTGGATGGCTTCGGGGTGATCTGTCAGCCATTGGTTCAGTCCCTCCGGTCCGGAAAAGACGCCAAACAGGGCGAACAGTCCAATCGCCGCCAGCGCCAGTAGTTTGATCAATGATTCAAATGCGATGGCGGCAACCAGGCCACGGTGCTTTTCCCGTGGTGAGATATGTCTTGCACCGAATAGAATGGCGAACAGGATCAGGGTGATACAAAATCCAAGCGCTATGATCTGGGGGGTGGCTTCCTGACTCAAAACCTGCAGTGATTCAGTAACGGCGCGGATTTGTAAGGCGATGTAGGGAAGGGTGCCCACAAGCATGAAGAGAGTCACCAGAATGCCGGCTGACTGGCTTCGATATCGGAAAGAGAAGAGATCGGCAAGTGAGGATAACTGATATTCCCTGGTCAATCTCAGGATGGGCACGAAGAGTAACGGCGTCAGGGCAAAGGCAATAGTAACGCCAAGATATATGGTGAGGAAGAGATAACCCTGACTTTGAGCAAAACCTACACTGCCATAATAGGTCCAGGATGTGGCATAGACGCCCAAAGATAGAATGTAGATTAATGGATGCCGTAGTAATTTTTCTGGAATGTACCCTCTATCAGCCCCATAAGCGATCAGAAACAACAGTAACAGGTAGCTAAAGCCGACACCAAAAAGTAGCGCCAATTCATGGTTCATTGTGCTGTCGACCAAGAACCCAGGCAATGAGCAGGATTATTCCAAACCAAATCAGATAAGGGAGATACCAGAGATTATCCGGTTCGCTCCACCAGGCAAGGATGGGGCTGGAAAACAGCAGCAGGATGAATAAAACCAGCAGCAGGCTGTGGTCGGTCAGATGTTCTTTATCCCATGGATCATGCATAGACAAAGCCTAGCAGTTGTTACCATAAGTAACAATACCAGGGGGGTTGCTAAGCTCAATCCCTGTCTGGTTATAGGGTCAAGAACTCTTGTAGTTTTAAGGCCAATTCTATTGGCTCGAACTTGGGCACGTATGCGTCCGCACCCACGCCTTTACCCAATTCCTGATTGGCATCTGCCGAAAGGGACGAGTGCATGATGATCGGGATGTTGGAGAAACGTGGGTCTTCCTTTAATTTTTTAGTGAGTACATAACCGTCCATTTCAGGCATCTCTACATCGGTCAGGACAAGTTGTATAAAATCGCTAACCTGCTGGCCTGTAACTTCAGCCTTGCTGGCAATTTCATGCATCTTTTTCAAAGCATCTGCGCCGTTATTGGTGCTGACGTATTTGATGCCCATATGGTTGAGTGTGCGGACTATCTGGTCTCTGGCGATTGCGGAATCGTCAGCAAAAAGCAGGGTGATTTTCTTGCTGCCAATATGTTTGATGCCTTCGAAAAGCTCCTCGTTTTCTCCGAAACCTGAAGTCTGAGCCAGTACCATTTCAACGTCCATGATCATGACCAATCGACTATCTTTCAGTTCGGTGACCGCTGTGACCAGGCCTCCATGTCTTTGAGCCATCATAGGTGGCGGCACCTTGACATCTTCCCAAGCGAGTCGTTCGATAGTGTCGACAGCATGTACCAAAAAACCTTGAACATTTTTGTTGTATTCGGTGATGACGAGAATATCGGGCTTTTCTTCCGTCTGAACACCACAAAATTTTGGTAAATTAATCACTGGAATCATATTTCCACGCAGACTGACCATGCCTTCCACAGAAGGAGGCATGTCAGGTGCATGCGTGATATCAGGGACCAGCATGACTTCCCGTACTTTAAAAACATTCACGCCGAATGTCTCATCTCGGCCTGTATTGATATCTTTGCCCAGGCTGAAGAGCAGCACTTCCATGCGGTTGGTGCCGGCAAGGCGTGTTCGGTCATCGACGGATTTTATAAAATTTGCCATTCCTGAATACCCATGACGGACTTGGAGAAAAGCGCTGTTGCGCGCTTATCTAACCTGAAATCAAGGGCATAAGCGCCCCATATCACATTCGATAGCGGTTGTATCAGAGAAAGCTTTAGGGTTTTTTCGACGAGAGTTAGAAACTTAACTGGAATAGGACTATTTTTTCAGATATACCTTGCAATGACACCGATTACCATGAGGAAAAAAGATGAATCCGGAGAAGGTTCTGTTTGGATTTTTTATCGTTTTGGCACTGACCCTGAATTTTGGTTTTTATGTGGGAGAGATCGATAACCCCGACCACCATCATGTCTATGAGTTGTTTGCCGTGATAGTGGTCAACATGATAGCTACCGTACTCAAATTTGGTGATCGAACCCAGATGGGCGCCGTATTGCTGGCGACCAGCCTGGTTGCGCTACTCCAGCTTTTTGCAGCGGCACTTGTCTGGACTTTTGCGGTGCATATAAACGAGACTGGATTAACACCCGTGGTGATGGCCAGCATTGTTTCTCTGTCTGGTGGAGCCATGTTGGCGAACGTGATCTCGGTCGTATTGCTTACTATGGAAACAGTAATGTTAAGGCGATGAAGGAGAGTTGTGTCATTTCGGACAAGAGTTATGACACTAAACGTTAGCAAAGTCTGCTTTGGATACGCAGATGAATCCACGCGAGTATTTATAGAGCAGGACAAGAAAAAGCGAGATTGTTTTTCCCTTTGTTTACAACCGGTTGCTGCGATTATTGCCCTGACTTCATACTCTGTACACCACTCTTGGGCTACTTAGGTTTAATTAAAGAGATACTTTGATTTCTAGAAAGATCAGATCCTAACCAACATGGATAATATCATCTTCTTGATTTTTCGGCGTATGCGGACGCCCTTGCTGATCCTGATCATCACCTATTCTGTGGCAATACTTGGATTAGTGCTTATCCCTGGACAGGATGCCGATGGTAATCCAATGAGGATGGATTTTTTTCATGCCTTCTATTTTGTCAGCTACATGGCCACCACCATCGGTTTTGGTGAGATACCTTATGAATTTACTGATCTGCAGCGACTCTGGGTCGCATTTTCCATATTTTTTACAGTCATCGTCTGGTTTTATTCGATTGGTACCCTGCTAGCGCTGTTTCAGGACCACACCTTTCAGAATGCCTTGACGGAAAGGAGGTTTACGCGGCGAATCAAGCAGATGAGAGATCCCTTCTATTTGATATGTGGGTATGGTGAGACCGGGAGTGCACTGGTACAGGCGCTGACAGATCGTGATCAACATGCTGTCGCGATTGATATATTGGAAGAGAGGATCAATCTATTAAAACTTGAAAACTTAAGACAATATGTACCGGCACTCTGTGGAGATGCTCGTTTGCCAATACATTTACTCGAAGCTGGTTTGAAACACAACCTCTGCTCAGGCGTGGTAGCGCTTACAAACTCTAATGAGACGAATCTGAAGATCGCGATAACCGCAAAACTGCTACATTCTGAAATCACCGTCATTTGCCGTGCTGACTCGCATGATATTGAAGCCAATATGGCTTCGTTCGGAACGGATTATATTATTGATCCATTTGATACCTTCGCTGTACATCTTGCCACTGCATTGCAGGCGCCATGCCTGAATCTGCTCCAGGAATGGCTTACCAAAGGTACACAAGAGCTTCTGAATCAACCGCTCAATCCTCCACAGAAGGGGCTTTGGGTTGTGTGTGGTTATGGGCGCTTTGGCAAAGCCGTATATGAGCAACTCATCAAAGAGGGCCTGGAGGTCGTAGTAATCGAAGCTGAACCAGAGAAAACAGGTGCACCAAAAGCAGGCTGTGTCATTGGCAGAGGCACTGAAGAAGATACCTTGAGTGAAGCTGAGATACAGCGCGCAGTAGGGCTTGTGGCGGGTACGGATCATGATGCTAATAATCTCTCGATCATTATGACCGCCCAGAAATTAAATTCTGATCTGTTTGTCATTATGCGCCAAAACAGAAAGGACAATGACCCTATTATCATGGCAGTGCAAGCAGATATGGTCATGCATCCTAGCGCTATCATCGCAAATCGAATTCGAGTACTCCTTGGAACGCCTCTATTATATGAGTTTACGCAGCTGGTCTTGTATCAGGATGATCAATGGGCATGTCAATTAATCAGTCGTTTGACGGATTTGGTGCAGGATAGGGCGCCTGAAATCTGGGAAGTCAATTTTACCAGCGAAAAGTCATTCGCCATCTGTAATGCCTTTACACAGGGTATCCAGGTCACTTTGCAAACTTTATTGAATGATCCGAGAGACAGAAATCGTACTTTAAAAATGATTCCACTGATGTTATTGCGCCACAATGAGAGGGTTTTATTACCAGACTTATCCACTAACATAGAAAAAAATGACCATATTCTATTTGTCGGGGCCAGGCCGGCAAAAAATCGTATGCTTTGGACGCTGCAGAATGATCATGCATTAAGTTATATACTTACCGGCGAATCCCGGCCTCAAGGCTTGTTTTGGCGTTGGCTAAGGAGATAGGAAGTGACCTAATGAAAATTTTACAAAAGTTAAAACGTGATCATGTGAATCTGCTGCGATTACTTGATTTGTTGAGTAATGAATTAGATTTGCTATCTGCTGGTGAAGAATCTAATTTCGACCTTAAGATCGAACTTTTAGACTATATAGAGCACTATGCAGAGCAGGTCCACCACCCAACGGAAGACCTGATCTACGTGGCAGTATTACCGCAGATTAAAGATGGTGAAGGCCTCCTTTTAAGATTAGGTCGCGAGCATGGTGAACTTATCGGGATGGCGAGGCGTTTTCGGGAAACCCTGGAAGGAATTGTCCAGGGAGAAGTGCTGACAAGGGAAGAGGTGGATATTCGTGGACGGGAGTTCCTGGCGTTACAGAGACAGCACATCAATTTGGAAGAGGAGGAGATTTTTCCTCTACTGGATGCCCACCTGACACCAGAAAAATGGCAGGAACTTGAATCGAAAGTGCCTAAGGAGGAGGACCCGGTTTTTACCTGGCAAAATTACAACCGTTTCCGCAGCCTTATCGACTATCTTCAAGCCCAGGAATCCGAAGAAAAAGATCAATAAGTAATATCTTATATCCCGCACCCGTCAGCATGGAATTCAACTGGATCTCAAATAGTTGATTCCAGCTTGGTAACCCTGAGTCCATCTCCCTTTCTTGTGAAAAACCTAAAAGTAGCGTGAGTTCTGATAAAGAATAGAGTCTTTTGGTCGCCATTAAGACTATCTTTTCGCGCATGAAAGGTTATTCCTCATGACTAATCACGGCTTCCCCTTTGTTGGGGTGGTTTTGATAAATCTCATCATCGGATCCGCAACTGCAGCGCTCGTCGAGTCGGACGTCTATTTGGCGGGCGAACACTATTCCGAGTGGCAGTTTCAAGGATCGAAGGCGAAATGTGAGCTAAAACACGAGATACCTCAATTTGGTATAAGCCGTTTTCTTCGTCTGGCCGGTGAGGAATTGACGTTTCAGATTAAAAGTTTTCAAAAGATACCAATATCAAGTGAAGGACTGATAAGGGAAATATCGCCAACTTGGAAACACGAAAAACCGGATCCATTAACGAGCCCTGTGAATATCAAACAGGGATTGATGCCTGTTGTCCTGAATAGGAAAAAGGCTTCGTGGTTAATTTCGTCACTGGCAAAAGGACAGATGCCAAGTTTTGATTTTCTGGACTGGGATGACCCCCGGAAAAAGGTCCAAGTCAGGCTTTCTCCAGTAAATTATCTGAAGCCATACCGTGAATTCAAGCGTTGTCTCAAACAGATCTCAGATAAAGGATATAAAGATTATCGTGAGTTAGAGGTTCATTTTGAATTAGATATCCATGTATTGAATGTGAATGAACAAGACAAATTAAAACAACTGGCTGAGTTTGTGGTAGCGGATCAATCGATAAGACGGGTAAGCGTTGATGGCCATGCGGATGACCAAGGCGCCAGGGTCTACAACGAAAGGTTATCTAAAAGACGAGCCAATAGCGTTGAGGAGTATTTGAAAAATGCTGGAGTTGAACCCAGTCAACTAAGAATACAAGCATATGGGGAGAGAAGACCTAAAATAAATAGTCGAGCTGAAAGTGCAAGGGCTGAAAATAGGCGAGCTGAAATAAGGTTAACAAGGTAACTCTCAAGGTCATTCATTCATCCTTTGGCCAGTTAATACTAAAAGCCAAAGATATTTCGAATGGTGGTATGTTTATCTTCAGTGATGGTACAGAATAGCCTTCCATCGGAACTATCATGCAGGTTCAAGCAATTGATACTCAGGAAGAAACAACAATATTAAATTGTAGAATTGTACATACCATGCCAAATGGTATTGGGGTCATGTTCTGTGATTGATGAGCATACAATCTCTGTACACATTGGGTTATATTCTGGTGTGCTCTGTTGCCCTGCATCCATCCTCCCGGGCGGGTGGAACTAAGGGTGGCAACTGGAGTTTATTCTTATTGGGGAGTGGCGGTAGGTTGTATCTTGTTACGGTCTATAAAGGAATATCAGATTCAGACGCAGCAGATCTGAAGTTTAAAATGCCGCTTTAGTCGAATGCGTGTTTACATGCCGGTAAATATAAAAAACCCTGTAAAACAATAAGATATGGTGGGCGTAACAGGGATCGAACCTGTGACCTCTGCAATGTGACTGCAGCGCTCTCCCAGCTGAGCTATACGCCCCGATTCATAGAAGACAGCTATTCTAGTGGCGGCGCCACATCACGTCAAACAGACTCTGCCGAATACAATCAGGTCTGGTAGAATCCCACCTTTTCCTAGTCTAAGCCAAGAAATACTAAAGATGACTGTCAGAACACGCTTTGCCCCCAGTCCTACAGGTTATTTACACGTGGGTGGTGCCCGTACCGCTCTTTTCTCCTGGCTCTATGCCCGCAAGCACGGTGGAAAATTCGTCTTGCGTATCGAGGATACCGACCTGGAGCGATCCACTTCCGAGTCAGTGAATGCCATTCTGGAGGGGATGACCTGGTTGGGTCTGGAATATGATGAGGGACCTTTTTATCAAACTCACCGCTTTGAACGATATAATGAGATTATCGGGGAATTGATGGATAAAGGATTGGCCTATCGATGCAATTGCACTCGCGAACGCCTCGACAATCTTCGGGATGAGGCGATGAAGCGCAGGGAGAAGCCTCGCTATGACGGTCACTGTAGGGATATAAGTATCGACCCTGATGAACCTCATGTGATTCGCTTCCGTAATCCGGACAGCGGCACTGTAGTGGTTGATGACCTGATCCGGGGGCGAGTTGCATTCAATAATGAGGAACTGGATGATCTGATTATCCGCCGCACGGATGGCTCCCCAACATACAATCTGACGGTCGTGGTGGATGACATGGATATGGAGATCAGTCATGTCATTCGTGGTGATGATCATCTCAACAACACTCCGAAACAGATCAACATTCTGCGCGCCTTGGATAAACCGTTACCGAAGTACGGACATGTGCCGATGATCCTGGGTGACGACGGCGCCCGGCTCTCCAAGCGCCACGGTGCGGTGAGTGTGATGCAATATCGGGAAGATGGCTTCCTGCCAGAGGCCCTGCTCAATTATCTGGTCCGCCTTGGCTGGTCCCATGGCGATCAGGAGATCTTCAGCCTGGACGAGATGATCGAACTATTCGATATCAACGCAGTGAATAAAGCTGCCTCCAGTTTCAACACAGAGAAATTGCTCTGGCTGAATCAACATTATATTAAGGGGGATGATCCAAAACGGATTGCCCACCTGCTGAGTCCCCATATGGGGAACCTGGAAATAGATCCGGCCATGGGTCCCGATCTTGTGGAAGTGGCGCAGGCTCAGCAGGAGCGGGCCAAGACCCTGGTGGAGATGGCGGAAATCAGCACCTTTTGCTACCGGGACTTCGAAGAGTTTGAAGCAGCGGCAGCCAAGAAGCACCTGCGACCTGCCGCACAACAGCCACTGGAAAAGATGCTGGAGGCACTGACTGCTTTGCAGGAGTGGACCCCGCAGGCTCTGCATGAGCAGGTCCAGCAGGTTTCCGAGGCGCTGGAGCTGAAGATGGGTAAGGTGGCACAGCCATTGAGGGTGGCGGTGGTCGGGCGGGCCGCTTCGCCTGGTATCGATATCACCCTCTATCTGGTGGGCAAAGAGGCAACCCTGCGACGTCTTGAAAAGGCCCTGGAATTCATTCGTCAGCGCGCCGTCCAGGCCTGATTTTAAGCGTCAGAGTAGAGATAGAACAATGAGTCAATCAGAACAAGCCATGCCGACCAATTTCATTCGTCAGATTATCGATCAGGATCTAGCGCAGGGCAGGAATGAGGGGCGGATACACACCCGTTTCCCTCCTGAGCCGAATGGTTACCTGCATATCGGTCATGCCAAATCCATCGTGCTGAATTTTGGGATCGCCAGAGACTACCCTGGCGGTAAATGCAATCTACGCTTTGACGACACCAATCCCCACAAAGAGAATATCGAGTTCGTAGAGAGTATCCAGGCGGATGTACGCTGGCTGGGGTACGATTGGGAGGACCGGCTCTTTTACGCCTCGGACTACTTTCAGCAACTCTATGATTTTGCGGTGGAACTGATCCGAACGGGCAAGGCATACGTGTGTGATCTGGATGGGTCGCAGATGCGCGCCTATCGCGGGACCCTGAAAGAGCCGGGGAAGGAGAGTCCCTACCGTTCCCGCTCTGTGGATGAGAACCTGGATCTGTTCCAACGCATGAAGGCCGGTGAGTTTGCCGATGGTGAGCGAGTGCTGCGGGCGAGGATCGATATGGCCTCGCCAAATATGAATATGCGGGACCCGGCCCTCTATCGCATCCGGCACGGGGTGGTGCATCACCAGACAGGGGCCGCGTGGGACATCTATCCGATGTACGACTTCACGCATCCCATCTGCGATGCGTTGGAGGGGATTACCCACTCCCTCTGTACACTGGAGTTCGAGGATCATCGTCCGCTCTACGACTGGGTATTGGATAACATCACCATTCCCTGCCATCCACAGCAGATCGAGTTCTCCCGACTCAACCTCGAGTACACCGTGATGAGCAAGCGCAAGCTTACTCAGTTGGTGGATGAGGGCTTCGTGGAGGGTTGGGACGATCCTCGCATGCCCACCATTGCGGGGCTGCGCCGCAGGGGTTTCACCTCAGGATCGATTCGGGATTTCTGTCAACGCATCGGTATCACAAAATCGGACAATCTGGTGGAGATGGGAGTGTTGGAGAATTGTATCCGTGAGGATCTGGATAGAAGCGCCCCGCGACGCATGGCTGTGATGCATCCGTTGAAAATCGTGCTGGAAAATTATTCCGAAGGTCAAATGGAAGAACTGGTGGCGCCGAACCATCCAAAGGATGAGTCGATGGGCACCCGCAGGATCCCATTAAGCCGGGAGATATACATCGATCAGGCCGACTTCCGCGAAACCGCCAACAAAAAGTATAAGCGTCTGGTTAGCGGGGGCGAAGTACGTCTGCGTAATGCCTATGTGATCAAGTGTGAAGAGGTGCTGAAAAACAATCAGGGCGACATCATCGAGCTGCGCTGCAGTTATGATCCGGACACTCTGGGAAAGAACCCGGAAGGGCGCAAAGTGCGTGGCGTCATTCACTGGGTCGCTGCCGAACAGGGGATAAAAGGAGAAGTCAGACTCTATGATCGGCTCTTTTCCCACGCTAATCCCGACCAGGTGGAGGAGGGGGGCAGGTTCACTGACAATCTCAATCCCGACTCATTGCGCACCCTGACCGACTGCTATCTTGAATCGACGCTGGGTGATGCAACCCCCGGCGCCTACTTCCAGTTTGAACGGGAAGGTTATTTTTGTCTGGATAGCCGGGATGCCACACCGGAGAGACCGGTGTTTAATCGGATCGTTACCCTGCGGGACTCCTGGGCAAAGATAGAACATCAAACGCGTTCGGGGTGAGTTACCCAAAGTCAATAAAAAAACCTTGAAAATGATATGTTTTATGCTAAAAACTAATCTATAAGGAAGTGAAAGCATAAAAATATCCAGGTAATAGAGCTGGTGCGCTTCCTTGTTGACGATTGTTTTTCTATCTAATTGAATCGAAATCAGTGATCAATGGATTTCGGCAATCTACACCAAAGGAGTTTTTATCATGAGTGAGAGAAGACTTGATTTTATCGGTAATGTTTTCACTACCAGTATTGTAATTGGACTGACAGCACTGACATCTGTAACTGGCGCCATTCTTTTCTGGGTGGCTTTTCTACAGTAAGTTTTTTGCAATATCCTGAATCTACTTTTTAACGGCCCCAGCGTTCTGGGGCCGTTTTGATTGTAAGGTACATTCGTACAGCTAAAAAGCAGTAGACAAAGCCCTATTCATGCCATAGTATGCTCGCTTCTTCGGGGCCATAGCTCAGCTGGGAGAGCGCAACACTGGCAGTGTTGAGGTCGGCGGTTCGATCCCGCCTGGCTCCACCAGATCCATCTCGCCCGGAACAAAACTGGGCATTTTTGTTTTCCGGTTTCCGGATTATTCTATCTCACTCACTCAGTCCTTACGGTTGTTCAATGCTCTGGGTCGACATTCTCATCATAGGGATCATTGCGCTCTCTGCCGTTATCAGTCTAGTTCGTGGATTCGTTCAGGAAGCTTTTTCCCTGGCGACCTGGATTGCCGCCTTTTGGGTAGCCTGGTTTTTCTTTAGACCCCTGGCGGTTCAGTTCGAACCTTGGATTGATGTCCCATCGATTCGGCTTGGAGTGGCGTATGGCCTGCTGCTGATTGCCGTGTTGCTGTTGGGGGGTATTTTGAATCGCTTCATGGGCATGCTTGTGAACAGTACCGGCCTGAACGGAACAGACAGGTTGATCGGCGTCTTTTTTGGTGCGGCCCGTGGTGCGGTGGTAGTGGCAATTCTCATACTGTTGGCGGGATTGACTCCATTTCCTGGAGATCCCTGGTGGCGGAATTCCGAGTTGATACCCTATTTTCAGGAGATGGCGCTCTGGTTGAAGCAGTTCCTGCCAGCCGATATCGCTGACAACTTTCAATACTGAACTGATTGGGAACCATCTTTTTTAAAGAATTCATGTCGTAGGGCATTGCCACTGGGTAGAGTTGCCTGATAGCTTTAATAATTCACCCTGACCAACAGCCGGAGAGAGGGTATGTGCGGTATTGTGGGGATCGTCGGTAAGTCGGCAGTCAATCAGTCTCTGTATGATGCACTGCTGGTATTACAGCATCGTGGACAGGATGCTGCAGGTATAGTGACCTGTGAGGGTGGCAAACTCCATCTGCGCAAGGCCAACGGACTTGCGCGGGATGTCTTCCATACCCGACACATGATCGGCCTGCGAGGGCATATGGGGATCGGGCACGTGCGTTACCCCACAGCCGGCGGTTCATCCTCTGCAGAAGCCCAGCCTTTCTATGTGAATTCACCCTATGGGATCACGCTTGCGCATAATGGGAACCTGACCAATGCAAAGGGACTGACGGAGGATCTGTTCCGGGATGATCTACGGCATATCAACACCTCTTCCGATTCCGAAATCCTGCTCAATATCTTTGCCCATGAGCTACAGGAGCAGAACAAACTGCGTATTGCGCCGGAAGATATCTTCAAGGCGGTAGCTGGTGTACATCAGCGTTGCCGCGGAGGATATGCAGCAGTGGCGATGATACCTGGAGTCGGGGTACTCGGGTTTCGCGATCCGTTTGGTATCCGTCCGATTGTGTTCGGCAAGCGGGAGACCGAGCAGGGGACCGAGTATATGATAGCGTCGGAAAGTGTCGCCCTGGACACGCTGGGCTTTGATCGGGTGCGGGATATCGAGCCGGGTGAGGCGGTCTTCGTGACCAAAGAGGGTCAGTTACATGCCCAGCAGTGTGCCGCCAATCCGGTGAAATCACCCTGCCTTTTCGAGTTCGTCTATTTTGCCCGGCCGGATTCGATCATCGATGATGTCTTCGTACACAAGGCGCGATCCCGGATGGGCAAGAAACTGGCGAAAAAGATCCTGCGGGAGTGGCCCGATCACGATATCGACGTCGTCATACCGATTCCCGACACCAGTCGCACAGCGGCCCTTTCACTGGCCAACGAGATGGGTATTCGATATACCGAAGGTTTTATCAAGAACCGGTATATCGGCCGCACCTTTATCATGCCGGGGCAGACAGTCCGTAAAAAATCGGTACGGCAGAAACTGAATGCTATCGATATGGAGTTCAGGGGTAAGAATGTGCTACTGGTCGATGATTCCGTGGTGCGCGGCACCACGTCCAAGCAGATTGTTCAGATGGCGCGTGATTCCGGCGCCAAGCAGGTCTACTTCGCATCTGCAGCACCCCCGGTCCGATACCCCAATGTCTATGGTATCGACATGCCGTCGGCCGTTGAGCTTGTTGCCAATAACCGTTCAGTGGACGATGTGCGGTCTATTATTGGCGCCGATCGAATGATCTACCAGGATTTGGATGACCTGATCAGCGCAGTGCAGAAAAAAGGCAAGACTGATATCGAACAGTTCGACACGTCTGTCTTCGATGGTGAATATGTGACAGGGGATGTGAGTGACACCTACCTGGAACAATTGGAATTACTGCGCAACGACAGGGCGAAAATCAAAGTGGATTCAGGCGACAGGAGCATGCTCGATCTGCACAATAATGCCTGAGCAGGGCGTATTTATTCATGTGAACATTGGATAGCCGATATGTTTTTCTGCGGGACGCCGGGAAAGCATCCTTGCTATCGACACCCCCAGAAAAATATGTCGGCTAATCTATGAACTTTTTGGTGTATCGCTTCCTGATTGATATCCGAAATTAAATTGTCAGGTACTCTGTATTCGGTCGAAATAGCGGGCTCGATAGAGCAGACGGCTGTGCGTGTGATCGCTGAAACCGCTTCGAGTATGTAATACATTGTTGCTGATCAGGCCCTGTCCCGCTTCCAGTTTTCCACAAAAATGCCAAGGTGAAGGTGTCTTGAGGGTCTGTTTTAAAAACCCGACGGCTTCCTTGAGTAAAGAATCATCCCGCCATTCGATACTGCGGCTGCGATCCGTGTAGCGCATATGCAAGTGGCCGTCCGGATAGATAGCGAAGATGGGTCCTGTGCGAGCTGGTCTAAGCTCTTTGCCATCTACGATGTTGGGCGGAATGGTCATTGCTTCGGGGTGCATCAGGGCCCGAATATAGTCAGGATTTTCATCCCGGATCAGCAGATAGACAATCTCATGATCCAACAGGTCGTTTTCTCCGCCCTCATCTGCAGGCTGTACACAATGCAGCAACAATCCGTGTATCTGATGATCCAGTGGGTTGTAGTAGCCGTCGGTATGCCATGCGATCGGGCGGTTTGAATAGGGGATATAACCCTGATGCAGGTCGTCAGGCTGGACCGTGAGCGACGTAATGGCATCATCATCGGCGCACATGTTGTGATCGAGATGCTCAAGGCCGAAGCAGCGACCCAGGTCGCGGATTATGTTTTTATCAGAGTCATGTCCCGTAAGTCCCGACCAGATCGCCATATTGGTTTTCTTACAAAGAGTCAGCAGCGCCTGATGTTCATGGTCAGTTAATCGATGCGGATTTCCTATCTCTACCACCAGGTCACCAATTTCTTTGGGATAGTCAGAGAGTTTCGATTCGCGCCAACCTTGGTAGGCGCTCTCGTTGAATAGTTCAAAGGGATTATTTACTGATTTTTGCATAGTCAGTCTATTTTCTCAGAACAGTTGGGTAATTGACACAATTGTCCGAAAATTATGCATGTGCAAACTGGGCTGTTGAGGAGTGCTATCCCAGGAGATGTGAAGGTAAGGCTGTAAAGCGTGCAATTTCCTGTGATCAAGGGCTGATATGAAAATGTTCTACTCCGGCAGTTGGTTAAGTACACACGGCTTATCCAAAAGTCGCGAAACAATTCGTTCCGTTGTAGGGCTAGGAGCACTGCTCCAGAATTGTTCTGTACCTGTATGTGGGGTTAGGTTGAGAAGATCTTGTGCCGCGAGCCGCCGTTTTAATTGCTTGGCGACCGCCTCCCCAGTATCGATGATATGCGCTTTTCCTCCTGCAATCCTATCAATATGCTGTCTGAGAAATGGATAGTGAGTACAGCCAAGCACCAGGGTGTCTACACCCTGCTCCATGAGCGGGTGCAGCTGTTCTCGAATGACTGAATCCAAGTCAGAATCATCAGAATATTGCTCTTCTACCAATTCAACCCAGCCATGACAGGGTTGAATCACAATTGTTGTATGGCCACTGAAACGCTGCATGAGTTCCTGGAATTTTAAACTGCCAAGTGTTCCATCGGTCGCTAATATGGCAACCTTGCCGTTACTGCTGTTTTCTATACCCGGTTTAACACCTGGTTCCATACCGATGATGGGGATATTGAATTGATTGCGGAGGGTTGTAATGGAAGCAGCCGTTGCTGTGTTGCATGCCACTACGACAGACTTTACTCCCTGCTCAATCAGGAATTCAGTGATGAGTAGTGATCTCTTTTTGACATGACTTGGACTTTTGGTTCCATAGGGTAGATGCCGGGTGTCAGAAACATAGATCAGATCCTCTGCAGGCATGCATTCTCTGATATGAGAGAGAACAGACAGGCCACCAATGCCTGAATCAAATATACCGATGGGTTTTGTGGATGACATAACCAGCTATTTTTGTGGTGTGAACTGTCTTTCAAAAGTTTACCGACTTCAAACAATAGTCGGAGGATGTGTTGTATTCAAAAGATTTTCTGCTTCTATTTCAAGTTGGCTTATCATAAGTTCTGTTTGTGTAATATGTCTCTTTTTACAAACGGCTTCAAGTTGGACAACAGCAGCATTTAGAGCAGGTACACCACAGATAGATGTGGCTCCATGCAGGCGATGCACGGTCTCCCATAAATACTCCCAATTTGATGCATTGAAATGTTTTTTAATGGTTTGGATCTCATCAGGTAGTTCACGGATGAAGGTGTCAAACATGTCATCCGCCACAAATTGATCACCACCAGTGGCTTTCAGTAACTTGTCTTTGTCTCTGATAGGTAGTTTGTCATTGGTATCGGTGTTTTTAAATTGATCTGTTGAATCCGGCAGTGGTGAGTTGGCTGAGTTTGTCTCCAGGAGTGGCAGTATGACATCCAAAAGCTGTGAATTATCTATGGGTTTTAGTAGATAACCATTCATACCGGCCTCAATGATTTCATGCCTGGTTTGTGGTACGGCATCAGCCGTTAAAGCCACTATGGGGGTTTGTTGATTTGAATTATTAGTCATACGTATTTGTCTACATGCATCGGTTCCTTTTATGAGTGGCATGTGGACATCCATCAATATCAAATCATAAGATTGATCCGAGGTAACGTGTATAGCTTGTAAACCATCCTTTGCCTGAGTAACGGATGCACCTTGCTCACTGAGTAAAAGATTGACCAGTTTCAGGTTGATTTCATTGTCGTCCACTATAAGAATATTTCTTCCTGCGAGTAAGTTGTTGCTCTTGTGTATGGCTGGCTGGGCGTCACGGAGCGGTTGGACATTTTGATCAGAAGAGAACATTTCATGCAATTTGGATGTCAGTGTGTCGTCGCTGATGGGTTTGGGTAGTACCCAGGTATTTGGCGAGATTTGAAATTTTTCAATGGCATTACGATCTGAAGAACTTAGTAGTATAAGTAGTGGAGGCTTGCAGTTTTTTAATGGAAGTAGAGGGCTATTATCCATTATATACAAATCCATTTCATCCTTGGTAAAGCAGATAGCCACCAAATCGTAGCCATCAGTT
Organism: Pseudomonadota bacterium; assembly: GCA_039714735.1. Taxonomy (GTDB): domain Bacteria; phylum Pseudomonadota; class Gammaproteobacteria; order Chromatiales; family Chromatiaceae; genus JASJBU01. The sequence goes on along the minus strand of JBDLIT010000042.1, from coordinate 11,077 downwards.
TTCGTAGCATACTGATTGATATCCTTCTGCTTGTTCACATGCATTCCAAGTCTTTCGAATTGGTGTGAAAGGGATAGTTGTGAGCGTTTGTGCTGCGCAATGAGAAGGCACTCCTTTTGCCTGAATGGAGGATGCGTGATTTCAAGGTTGCGGGATCTTGTTTTGGTCATCTTCAATTTTACTTGAAACATCGAGCCGGTACCTAGCTGGCTTTCGAAGTAAATCTGGCCGTTCATGGATTGTGCGAGTTTTTTACTGATACTTAAACCCAGTCCTGTTCCGCCATACATTCGGCTGGTGGAAGAGTCTGCTTGTTTGAATGAATCAAACAGATTGTCTTGTGATTTCCTGTCTATTCCGATGCCTGTATCTGTGACGGAAAATGATAAGACGCAGTCTTTGTCTGTTACTTCATCAAGCATGACGCGTATAACAACCTCACCAGTGTGAGTGAACTTTATCGCATTGCTCAAAAGATTCACTAAGATTTGCCGTATACGTGTTTCATCACCTATCAGTTGTTTGGGTACATCTGAGTAGATCATCAATACAAGTTCCAAGCCTTTTTCGTGTGCTGAGGGAGCCAGCAGGACAACAGGCTCTTCAAAACACTCATAGATGTGGAAAGGTGCTATTTCGGGTTCAAGATTTCCATACTCGAGTTTTGAATAGTCCAGAATCTTATTGATGATATCCAGAAGACTTCTGGCTGATTTTGAGATGGTTTTTACCAGATCCTTCTGTTCGGAGCTGAGCCCTGATGCGAATAGCAGATCTGCAAACCCGATAACTCCATTCATAGGTGTGCGAATCTCGTGACTCATATTGGCCAGGAACCTGGATTTTGCATGGCTGGCTTGAAGCGCACGTTTTTTCGCTAGATCGAGCTCTACATTTTGTATCTCAAGCGCCTCCATGGTTTCAGTTAGATCCGATGTTGCCTGATCGATCTGTTGTTGCATGGATTCATGAGATTCTTTCAACTGAACGGACATTTCATTAAAAGCATCTTCAAGGCTTTTCAGTTCTCCACTTGACATTGCCGGAACTTCTACAGAAAGATCGCCTTGTTTCATGCGCTTTACCGCTTGAGTCAGGCGTGTGATCGGATTTATCACACTTTCACTAAGCGTTACTGCAAAAAGGGCGGTCAAGAGCAGACCGATGATCAAAATAAAAAGACTATTCTCAAGAATCTGTTGTCGTTTTCTATCCAGGCGTTGAGTACTTAAACTGATAATGACACGCCCCATTACATTGTTTGTCTCTGATCGGCTTGTATTGATGAGTTGTTCCGGATAATCAGAAATCTCTAGGGATTCCAGTCCGTATATGACGGGTTCGTAAAATGTTAAAAATTTTGTGTTTTCCGGCAAAGCCTGTTCAGGATTCGTGTTACTGAGATCTGCTAGGAGTTTGTTTGAAACGTTAAATACTTTGATACTTAGGATATCCTGCTGATGAAATACCGGTTTTAAATTCTTTTCAAGAATTGCCTGGTCTTGAGTAAAGAGTCCATAGACACAGAATGCAGCTGCTTCCTTGGCCATGTATCTGCCGCGTTCGGCAAAGTTATCCGTAAGGCTATTAAGCTGCGAATTAATCAGGTATGCAGTAATGGATAGGGCTAAAATAGTTGCGGGAAGCAGACCTAGTATCAGTGCTCGAGTCCTCAAGGTCTTTATCTGTATGTGTCTCATTGCTCATTTTCCTGGATATATTTGACAATATCATCAGGTTCTGATTTCAGCTGTATGCCAAGTGAAGCTCCCACTTTCTCATTGATAGATACAGAGAAAAAACTTGGAAAAATGGAACCGGTAGGTATTTTTCGATGCGCCAGGTAATCGGCTATAGTCACCCCAATATCTTTTCCGATATCTTCCGGCGAAGAATAAACAGCAGCCAAAGCACCCGCTTTCACATAGGCAGAAGAGTATCCGATTACCGGAATATTTTTACGATATGAGGATAACAGTATCTTGGATACCGTCTTGCGGTTGTATAACTTGTTGTCGGGTTGCGCGAGAAGGACGTCGACCCGGTCAAGAAGCATTGAAAGCTTCCTACCGATCTCATCCTCATTTTCAATAACTTCTGTGTGAATCGACAAACCGACCTTTTTAGCTTTCTTGGCAAGGTTATTGATATGGCGGTGTTCTGACGGCCTGATCAAAATGCCGATTCGCCGGGCAGGCTGGAGAATTTTTTTAATCAGATGAAAACTTCTCTCTATGGGTTGCTCGAGGATGATTGTCCGGTATGTTTTGGGACTGCGCGTTATATCTGAATCGATGCCCGCATGATTCGGCACCATGGCGTTGATTATAGTGGAGCGGTTTAAATGCCGTAATGCATAGTCTCGAGCCTTCAAGCCCAATGTAATCACCAGGCCATACTCCTGGTAAATTGGTTTTGCTTCATTCGATATATAGCTTTGAATATTGAGTTTGTTGCAGAATTTACCTTCGGAGGCGCAGAGATGGTCGAAGTGTTTTTTTATGTGGTCAACTACATTATCGTAAAACGATGCTGTGCCACTCTTCAGAATGAGTATGTTGGTGGTTTGATCTGAGGCATGGGGCGAAGTGGGGTAGAAACAAATAACAATGCTGAATATCACGCAGGCCAGCAGTTTCGGTATTCCATCAAGGAAGCCAATCTCCAGAACAGACTGAGGTTCTTGCCGATCGCCCAAAACTTATTCCCTAGCAAACAAACAAATTTGATTGAGTGTATGTCTATCCCTAACGGTTATAACAAGCTGAATCTACAGCAAAATCAGTGAAAGTTAATTTTGGCTTGGAGGAAGGCGCGTCTCTCCCAGACGTTGATTTGGCCCGTTTCTTCATCTTCAAAAAAGTCGGTGTTATCACCCCCGGCATTCTGCAGGAAGAGCGCAACCTCAGCATCCAAACCCACATAATCGAAGTGCTTGGCAAGACGGATATCCCAGCGATTATAGCTGGGCACTTCGTCACCCTCGCCGGGCCAGTTCATGTCGTCCATGAAATAGTAAGCGGAACTGATCTGGAATCCATTATCGAAACGGTGGCTGCCCAGGATGCTGAATGTATGATCTGGTACATTCTCGGATATCACGTCATTGAATCGTTTTTCGCCATCTTTAATTTCAGCCAAATGAGTTCCATCCGTATCTAGATAACTATAGCCGAGGAACAGAAGATCGGCCGGTGTGGGCTTGTAATGAATATTGACTTCGACGCCCCTGATTCTGGCTTCCGCCTCGTTGGAGTAGGTAAAGGCGCCCTCATGTATCGCATCGTTGAGACGGTCAAGTACTGCAAGTGCAGTTGGATCAGTCAATCCACGATCCGGATTGGACAGGTCCAGGTTTCTGTATTCATCGATGATGTTTTCCAATTTTTCATAAAAAAACCTTAAATCAAGCGTCAGATCATAGTCAGGAAAGTTTCCGAAATATCCCAGTTCATAGCTGTCGATCTTCTGTGGCTCGAGGTTTTCAGTGGCTATCCTGCGGGTGTTGAGGTCATTCAGGGGGCCATCCAGAAATACTACGAGATTGACATAATCCTCATAGAGGGTCGGCATTCGATAGGCCCTTGAGGCACTGGCTCTGAGGGTGTTGTGCTCATTCAAATGGTAATTGAGGGCCAGCCTAGGCGAAAACAATGGGTCTTTTTTCTCGAACTTTTCCAGCATGCCTCCGATATTGGTGACCAGGTCCGGTGTCATGCGCCATTCGATATTGCCGAAGATCCTCGACTGGTCACGGGTAATGGTTTCATCCTGATGGAATATCCAGAGTCCTTCCACGCTGTCCTGACGAAATCCAAGGCCCCAGACCAACCTCAAACTATCCATGGGCGTTAGAGTCTGCTGCATCTCCAGATCATAACGATGGGACTTGAAACCCAGCCAGGAGGCGGCAAGGGGAGAATCGGTCATATTGAGTGCGGATAGTAAAGACGCATAATCCCAATAGACCGGTAAACCTGTTTCTTCATCAAACGAGAGATACTGTGCAAGGGCATCCGGTCTGTCGTCTACGGGAACCGGGAAGGGATAGAATGGTTCGAGGTTCAGGGTCTCCCAACCCTCCCAGTTTTTTATCAAGTCGGAAAGTGCGGATGATTGGAAGTTATCCTCTATTTCTAAAAAATTATGGTAGAACTGTAACTCGATCCGATTGCTGGGTGATGCCTGGTGTTCCCAGCGAAGTTGTTGATAGTTATAGGTGTTATCAAGCTCTCTGACAGTCTGGGCAATCTCGTTGAATCCTTCCTCATAGGTGCCCTCACTGGCCCCCAGCATCGCATGAAAGTTGTTCTGATCATCTGGTGTATAGTCTCCGTGAAAGCTGAACCAGCGGGTCCTTTCATCATCCGGTATGGAGTCAAACCCATCCTGTTCCTGGTAATTTGCAGAGATGCGATAAGCAACATCATCATCGATATCTGCATATCGGCCGTAGAGTTTTCGTCTTTCCCCTTCACCGAGGATGGTCTTAATGGTGGTCCCAAGCTGATCTGCAGGATGCTCCGTTATGATATTGATGACCCCTGCATAGGAGTTGGATCCATAAGCGGCCGCATTGGGCCCCCTAACTACTTCGATGCGGGAAATCTCATCCAGTTCGATGGGCATGTCGGGCCAGGAGACTCCTCCATAACCAGGATCGTAGATAGATCTTCCATCAATCAGCACCTGCATATCCCGGGCGTACTGGTCTGCCATGCCATGATAGGAGACGGTGGCCCTGGAGCCGGAATAGAATCCAACGGTCATGCCTGGGACGATGCGCAACAGATCGGGAATGCTCATTACGCCTGAGGCCTCGATCATCTCGCGGTCGATGATGGTCATCGCCGCAGGAATATCTGAGACCGGTTGGGAGAGGCGTGTGGCTGAAAGAACGACCGGCAGATCCTCAAAAAAATAATCGGCTGACAGGCCGTTATCCTGACTGAAAGTCGGGTTACAGAAGAGAATGCTCGAGAGCAGGAAAGGTGCGTAAAACGCCGAGATGTAGGATCTGCTTATGTACATAGTCAATAAGTAAATAATTACAGAGCGTTAAACCCTCCCTGGTTGGAATTGTTGAGTAACCTCCCGAGTGCATGATTTTACTCTCAAAATGGGCGGAGGTTTTAACTATGGGTAACTAAACTAGCAGAATACATATCGGTTTTTCCACTGCCGCAGTGGAAATAGGGATAAAAACGGTGTCTGGTGACCAGTCTCGCAGGGCAAGGCTATCCGACTTTATCCATAACGCGCCGACGGAATTCGCCCCCGCAATCCTGGGCAATTTTTTTACAGGCGGGAATATCCACGCCATCCAGTCCATCGATGGCTGTGACCGTTACCTCGTCTATATATTCAGGGGCATCCTGGATAAATTTCAGTACTGCCTCGTAAGACCCCGGAAGATTGGGCCTGCAGTGTAAATCATAGACTTCCCGGTTCTGCGCATTGAGTGAAATTGAAATGGCATCCACGCAACTCCCCAGATCAGGCAAGGTATTGTGCTTATGCACAAGATTGCACAGTCCGTCCGTGTTAACCCGCACCCGGCCACCCCGGGATTTGATGTATCGTGCTGCCTCCAATAAAACGTTCAGGCGCAGGGTAGGTTCGCCAAATCCACAAAACACCACCTCATCATATTTTTTGGGGTCATCGATCGCGTCGATTATCTCTTCAACGGTGGGTCTGTGGTCGAAAGTCAGGTCATACCCCTTGACCGACATGATGCCTTGCGTCTTGGGACAGAAGCTACATTCTAGGGTGCAGCGATCAGTGATGCTTAGGTAGAGGTTGTTATCTATTTGATAGCTGATTTGTTGCGACACAGTCTAGAGTACGCTGCTGGTTGGAAATTCACCATCCTAGCTGAGGAATGCACTATTGCAATGACCTGTATCAATGCATGTGAGTGAGCTGGGCGATCCTGATGTGCTATCCGAGCGATACAGCTTCCGTGGTCTCTATGCCATACCTGGGTGCAACAAGACCCGCAACAGGGCATGGATTTATTGGTGGTTAAACGTTAAGTTACGAACTCAATCAGAAAGTGTTCAACCCGCATTTCTCACAAGGCGGACCCGAATGAATTGAAATGGTGATTTTAAATACATACTTACTCGACAATGAGAGATCGCCTAGTAATGTACAGACTGTCCTATTCGGTTTTTCGTCCAATCTGGCGGTGCACTTTCCCCGATCCTCCTCAAACCATAGCTACGGCTATGCTTTTTCGGATGATCGAGCAAACTGCTTTGCCAGATTGACCGAAAATTCCGAATCCTTGTGAGAAGTGCGGGTTAACCATCCAGACATGCTGCCAATCATCGATCGTTATCTATTGCAGGAGATATTCAAATCACTTCTGGCGATTATTGTTGTGCTGTTGCTTATTTTCATGGGCTCCACCTTTATTAAACTGCTTCAGCAGGTATCAGTGGGTGATCTAAATGCTACGCTGCTATTCCAGATGCTGGGGCTGGAGATGTTTCGATTTCTGGCCCGTCTGGTTCCCCCAGCGTTTTTCTTTGCCGTCCTTTATGCAGTTGGCAGGATGTATCGTGACAGTGAGATCACTGCTATGGAGGCCTGTGGTATCGGTGGGTCCCGGTTGTTCCGGGCAATCCTGATCGCCACCTTGCCGGTGGTATTGCTGGTGAGCTGGCTTTCAATGGGTGTGGCGCCATGGTCGGCCAGAATTATCGATCAACTGCTCAGCGATCAACACGGACAGGCCTCCGAACTGGCCGGTGTGAGTGCAGGGCGATTCAATGAATACAGCCAGGGGGATCTGATTTTTTACGTCGAATCGATCAATGACGAAGAGCACCGCATGCAGAACCTGTTTGTGCAACATCGCCGGGCGGATGAGCTAGGCCTGATTACTGCGAAAGCGGGTTATCAGAAGCTTGACGAAGAGAGCGGCGATCGATTTCTGGTGCTCGAGAAAGGCTATCGTTATCAGGGTGTGCCTGGTGCTGCTGACTATCGGGTCAGCGAATTTGATGTCTATGCGCTGCGTATCAAGGAGGCGACTCCGGCGCTGGTGAAGCGTCCCTGGAAGGGGCTTTCCAACGGTATGCTCCTGGCCTCAGAAAACATCAGGGACAAAACGGAATTTCAGGTCAGGCTTTCACAGGTGCTTGCGTTAATCGTGGTTGCCTTGCTTGCCTTGCCGCTGAGCCGCTCTACACCCAGACAGGGTCCTTTCGGGCGGCTCGTACTGGCCTTTGTCATCTATACCTTATATCTCAGCATGCAGGGCGCCTCGGAAAAATGGATGGCTGTTGGGGTCACTCCTGCGTGGTTGGGAATGTGGTGGGTGCATCTGGCAATGGCCAGCTTCGCTCTGCTGCTGTTTGTCCCGGACAGTGTCATCTTCAGACGCTGGAGGCGAAGACTTATGAGACCGGCCACATGATCCTAGAATCCTCAGTTGACCGCTATGAAATGCGCTTGTCACTTTGAAAGCATAAGCCTAATGGACCTTGAAAGATTTCACCTATTGGGTGAGCAACGCTACACCGCAAATGGCACGCTTGTGGCAGCACATGACGGCGTTACAACTCCTTGGAATAGAATAACTATTCCACGTCGTTGTGCCTTATCCTGCACCGCCACAAACGCACCCTTCACGGTGCTCAACTGAGGATTCTAGGATGATCTCTCTTATCGATCGTTACATAGGACTCTCCGTGGCCCTGGGGGTTTTTTCAGTCCTTATGCTGTTGCTGGTTTTGATGGGTTTTTTTGAGTTGTTGGCTGAGCTGGACGATGTGGAACGAGGCTATACCACCGCAAAAGCCTTCACGTATGTCGCTTTGGTGCTGCCGCGTTACGCCTACGAACTGTTTCCGGTCGCCACCTTGCTTGGCAGTCTGATCGGTCTGGGTTCACTCGCCAGCCACTCAGAACTGACGGCAATGCGGGCGGCGGGGGTCTCTATCTCCCGAATCCTGCTGGCGGTGTTAAAAGCAGGGTTGGTGCTGTTGGTCCTGGTCGTTGTGGTTGGGGAATATCTTGCTCCACTGACAGAGCAGCAGGCCCAGCGTATGAAGATGGAATCTCTGTCCGACCGGGTGACACTGAAGACACGCTATGGATTCTGGTCGAGGAACGGCGACAGTTATATCAATGTGCGGCAGATCCTGCCCGATGCCAGGCTGGCGGATATCTCAATCTACGACTATGACGGCGCGCAGCAGCTGCAACGTTCGATTCACGCAGAGTATGCCAGCTATCAGGAGGGTGGTCGCTGGCTGCTCGAACAGGTCAGGCAGAGTGAGTTCGACACCCAGCGCATCCGGGTCAGTACGCGGGAGAGACTGGAGTGGAATACCCTGCTGGAACCCACTGTGCTTGATGTGATTAGAGTGAAGCCGCACATGCTGCCGGCCTGGGACCTGTGGAGATATATCCAGTTCCTGAGACAGAATGGCCAGGAGTCGGCGACCTATGCCGTGGCTTTCTGGAACAAGCTGATGGCGCCTCTGGTGACCCTGGTGATGCTGTTTCTCAGCATACCGTTTGTATTCGGGCCGCTGCGGAGTGTCGGAATAGGTCAACGCATCTTCACTGGAGCCATCATCGGGATAGTCTTCTACCTGTTGAATAAGTCCCTCTCCTACATGGCAGTGGTGTACGGTATCCCGCCCTTTGTAGCAACGGCATTTCCCACGCTGCTGTTTTTCACCGCAGGATTCTGGTTTCTCCGGCGGGTGCATTGAACAGGTCCGAATCAAACCTCATCATCAGTTTGAAATTTTCTGTAAACTACGCGGTCTCAAAAACCCCTTTGCAGTTGCCTTCCTTGCTGAATGACAAAACCCAAAAAGAGACGAAGTCGAAGAAGAGTCCCGACAAAACCTAACCGCTCATGGAAACGCTGGCTGTTACTCGGGTTGGCAGGCCTGTGTCTGGGCGCCGCGCTCTATGTGATCTACCTGGATCATATTGTCCAGATACGCTTTGATGGCCGACGCTGGACGGTGCCGGCCCAGGTCTATGCCAGGCCAATGCAATTGGCAGTTGGTGTGCTGATAAGCCCCACACGTCTGACCCTCGAGCTGGATGGACTGGGTTATCGGCGGGTTAAGCATCCAGACCAGCCAGGCACTTACTCCAGCTACCAGGGCCGCTTTCTGGTGCGGTCCCGGGATTTTCGGTTTCCCGGCGAGCAGAGGCCTTCGGAATATCTTGAAATCCGCATCAGCAAGGACCGTCTGGTCAGCCTCAAGCAGGCAGCGCGAGGTGTCAGAATAGAAAAAATTCAGCTGGAGCCACGACTGATCGGTAGTCTGCATCCAGCCCACAGTGAAGATCGCGTGTTGCTGCGTCGTTCAGAACTGCAGGAAGGCCTGGTTCAGGCCCTGATCGCCGTGGAAGACCGCAACTTTTTTCAACACCATGGCGTTGATCCGGCCGCCATTTTGCGTGCTGTCTGGGCAAACCTGCGTGCCGTGGGCGTTGTGCAGGGAGGCAGCACCCTGACTCAGCAGCTAGTGAAAAACTTCTTTCTGACCCCGCAACGCAGTCTTTGGCGCAAGCTGAATGAAGCGTTGATGGCGCTCATTCTGGAGGCCCGCTTCAGCAAAGATGAAATACTCGAGGCGTACGCCAATGAGATCTATCTGGGGCAGGACGGAGGAAGGGCGATCCACGGCTTCGGTTTGGCAAGCCGATTCTACTTCAACCGACCTCTGAAGGAACTCGATCTGCCCAAGATGGCGCTGCTGGTGACCCTGGTCAGGGGGCCGTCCGCCTACGATCCCCGGCGGCATCCGGAGCGGGCGCGCAAGCGGCGGGCGCTGGTGCTGCAGATCATGCAGGAGCAGGGTCTGATCTCAGCTGAACTGGCCAGCCAGGCGGCTGCTGCACCACTCGGCATCCAGCAGGGAGTGAATCGCTCCTCCGGTACACCGGCCTATATGGATCTGGTGCGGCGTCAGCTACGCAGAGATTATCAGGAATCAGACCTCAACAGTGAGGGTCTGAGGATCTTTACCACCCTCGATCCCTGGTCTCAGTCTCAGGCGGAGAAGGCCCTTAGCTCCCAACTCGATAGGTTAGAGAAATCACGCCGGCTGGATAGCCGTACCCTACAGGGGGCCGTGGTGGTGGTTGATGCGTGGACTGGTGATGTCACAGCGCTGGTCGGTGACAGAAATCCTCGCTACGCCGGTTTCAATCGTGCTCTGGATGCGCTGCGCCCGGTGGGATCGCTGATAAAACCCGCGGTCTACCTGGCCGCGCTCTCCAGGCCGGAAAAATATCACCTGCTCAGTGAGTTGCAAGATACGCCCATTCACATCAGAGGTGCGGATGGCCAGGTCTGGTCGCCGGGGAACTATGACCGGACCAGTCATGGGCCGGTGCCGCTGCAGAGCGCCCTGGCCAATTCCTACAATCAGGCTACGGTGCGGTTAGGGATGTCTGTTGGCCTGCCGGCAGTACTCGCCCAGCTCGAGTCGCTGGGGATCAGGCGTCCGATCCAGGCCTTTCCGTCTCTGTTACTGGGCGCGGTATCAATGTCACCTCTGGAGATGACCCAGATGTATCAGACCCTGGCGACGGGAGGCTATCAGGCCACCCTGAAAGCGATACGCCAAGTCACCGACAGCAGCGGTCGGGTGTTATCCCGTTACCCAGTGTCGGTGAGGCAGACGCTGGATCCGAACGCTGCCTATCTGCTTAACCATGCCTTACAGGAGGTGGTGCGGAATGGAACCGCCAAGTCCCTGTCGAGGTCGCTCCCTGGCGGCGTCAATGTGGCGGGTAAAACCGGCACAACAGATGACCTCAGGGACAGTTGGTTTGCCGGTTTTGACCTGCGGCATGTGGCCGTGGTGTGGGTTGGACGTGATGATAACGAACCCATCGGCCTGACCGGCTCCAGTGGCGCCATGCAGGTGTGGAGTGGATTGATGCGCAGCCTGGGTGTTTCATCACAGGACAAGTCACCCCCTGCAGGCGTGGAAGTCGTGGAAATCGATCCGCTGTCCGGTCTGCGGGGTGCCGGCTGCAAAGAGACCCAGGCTATCCCTTTCATCAAGGGGCATGGTCCAAGTCG
>JBDLIT010000041.1:0-28551 GCA_039714735.1 Pseudomonadota bacterium | reverse complement strand
ACGTCCACCAGTTCATTGCCGCGCTCGCCGCAGCCGACATAGATCACGATATCCGCGTTTGCCCAGCGGGCCACCTGGTGCTGGACCACGGTCTTGCCGGCGCCAAACGGACCGGGCACGGCACACTTGCCGCCTTTGAGCATGGGGAAGAAGGTGTCGAGGATGCGTTGCCCGGTAATCAGCGGTTCGACCCCGTGATCCCTGCCCTGATAGGGGCGCGGTCTGCGCACCGGCCAGCGGTGGTAGAGCTGGAGTTTTTCCACATGGCCATCAGCCATGCGGACCCGGGCGATGGTCTCATCCAGGGTGTACTGGCCTTCGGGCGCGATCTCGATCAGTTCGCCCTGGAACTCGGGCGGCACGAGGATCTGATGCAGCAGGGTCTCAGTCTCCTGCACACTGCCCAGTCTGGCACCGCCGATGATCGGCATGTTCGGTTCCAGCAGTTCGGAAGGCACGAAATACCAGAGATGCTCGCGGTCCAGTGGTGCGGGGCTCAGCCCCCTTGGGATCTGGTCGCCCGCCTCGAGATACATCTTTTCCAGGGGTCGCTGCACGCCATCGAAGATGCCGCCCATCAGGCCCGGACCCAGTTCCACCGAGAGGGGCCGTCCCAGGCTCTCCACCGGTTCGCCCGGCCGGACCATCTCCGTCGATTCATAGATCTGGGCCAGCGCCTCATCGCCCTGCAGGCCGATCACTTCGCCGTAGAGACCCAGGCGCCCGATTCTTACCTGCTCACCATTGCGAATGCCGGGCAGGCGGATGGTGACAATCGGGCCATTGATCTCTTGAACAGTGCCTGTGTTGTTTGGTTCATGCATGATTAGCGTGGCGCTCCATTAACCGGAGGCGGTAGCAGGCGCTCCACCAGGGCCTGATGGATCTTTCTTTGCAGACGCTCGAGACGGCCTTCGAAGGTATGGTCGATCTGTATTCGGTGATCCTCTGTGGAGACCAGCAGGCCACCCTTGGAGTCAATGCTGGTGTTGGAAAGTAAAAACTCCTTGTCTGTCGGCAGACCGTGGGTGAATTTTTCCCATTCAGGTTCGAGTTGGCGGCGGTCCTCATCGTTGAATGACACCTCGAGTCGGTCTGCTTCGATCTGGCTGGCAGCCTGTTTGAGAAAAGAGCGAAGGAGGGGGTGGTAGCTGGCCTGGTCCTGACGCAGTTCATGCATTCGATCGGAGAGGCGCTGGATGACCGACTGCACCAGGTTCCAGCGCATGTGGTCCAGAATAGTCTGTAACTTCAGCTCATCGGCCTGAACCTTGCGCAGGTAGGCCCGGTCGGCGAGGGATTTGCCCAGCAGGGTCTCTTTCTCCTCGCGCAGATGCAGGCGCTCGCTGGATTCACGCAGGATATCGCGGCGTCCTACCTCTGCGCCGTTACGGGTCTCGCTCGCCATCTCCTCGGCATGTTCGAGAATGGCCTTCTCCAGTGCTTCAACCTGATTCACCGGGCGCCACCAATCGTCAGAGGAGCGCCCATCAGCCTTTCGATCTGCTTGTCCAGTTCACAATGGAAACAGGTGGGATCCTGCAGTGAGGGGACTTCCGAGACGACGATACGGCCACCTTCTCTGCGCACTTGCTGCAGCATCTTTGATTGCATCATTTCAGGGGACTGCTCGATCACAATGAAGGCATTCTGCCGGGTCTCCAGCAACTCACTTATCAGCTGATCCATCTGGGCGAACTCGGGATCGGTCAGGGTCTCGAAGCCCACCAGACGAAAACCGTCCGTCAGGGCCGGGCCACCGAAGAAGATCAGCCGGGTCTGCTTGTCTGATGCAGTTTGCGGCATGGCAGGACTCAGAGCTTGTCCAGCAACAGGATACTGATCACCAGGCCGTAGATGGCGATACCCTCCGCCAGCCCCAGGTAGATCAGGGTGCGCCCGAATACCTCGGGCCGTTCCGCGAGTACCGCCAGTGAGGCGGCGCCGATAGACCCAACCGCGTAGGCGGCCGCCAGGGTGCTGAATGCGGTGGGGATGCCGACACCGATAAAGGCCAGCGCCATGCCGATGGAGATGTCATTGCCGGCTTCAGCCACAGCGGGATTCGCCATCGCTTCCTCGATGCCGAGAAAAATCAGCGTTCCCTGGGCCACGATGAAGAGCAGCAGGTTGGTGCCGAGGGTAGGCCTGAACCAGGCCCGCAGATCCCTGGTGGGCCGTATCTCCATGATCACGCCGGTGGCAATGATGCCGATGATGAGCAGGGTCATCGCTCCGATCAGCCAATACATAATGTGCACCTCTCTGTGGCAAAATTTCTTATCAGTTAATCCTACAAGGTAGAACTATTTCATTTACAGAATTCATAATTTTAAGGGTCTGAATACCTTACCGTCACCGGCATAGAAACGGGTAAACCCTTCGTAGTATTCGAGCCGCAATACCTGAATGATAACGATGGCGCCCTCCAATACCAGGATGAACAGATTACCAAACAGTATCATCAGCCAGTGTCCTGCTTCACCCATGCTGTTGGCCAGGGTGAATACAGCGATCGCCAGGGCCACATGGTTGAGGCTGAAAGCCGCGACTCTGAGAAAGGAGAGTGTATTCGAGATGTAGCCGATAATCGTCTCAAAGGTCTCGATCAATGCCACCATGATGCGTTCGCCAATCCCTGTCTGCTGGGAAACCAGTTTGTGTATGAACAGGCCGCTCAATGCGAAAAAGGCCAGCAGACTCCAGCTTGGGCCGGTCTCCACCTTCATGTAAAAGCTGTAACCCGTTCCCAGCAGGCTGGCGTAGAAGAGCAGGCTGAGCAGCCCGTTGCCGGCAAACAGGGCTCCCCAATAATCACCCAGCACAAGATGATTGAGGATATTGATCAGGCTGACCAGGACGAGAAATCCAATTCCCCAGATCAACGCCACGGACAGCATATAGAGTGGATCTGAAAGCGGGCTGACCCAGGCGGCATGCAGGATGTGTTCGTAACCGAAGATGCTGCCGTACAGGAAGCCGAAGACGCTGGAGGAGAGGCCGGCCGCCATGCCAAAAAAGCTGAAGGACCCCAATCTGCGCCGGGCCAGGAGGGCTGCAATGAAAAAAACCGCGCCATGACCGACGTCGCCGAACATCATGCCGAACATGCAGATGAAAGTGACGGCAAAGAGACTGGTCGGATTGAATTCACCATACCGGGGTACCCCGTATTGGGTGACCAGGATGGAAAAGGGCTGCAACAGTCGATTGTGTCTCAATACGGATGGAACCTCGGGACGTTCCGCCTCTGTCGGATCCCGTGACTGCAGCACAAACGGATGCTTGAGCCGGTCATCCAGGACTTGGCCGAGGCGGGGGATATCGGCAACGGGTACCCAGCCACGCAGTTGTGACAGGTTCCCCCGGTGGCGAGCCGCTTCGCCAAGCTGCACGAAAGGACTCGCCAGTTGCAGAGTCGTAGCGGACTTTTCCAGCTGCGGCTTGACTGATTCGAACCACTCATCAAATTGCCGTTGCAACTTCTGCAATCTGAGATTCGCTGTGTTGCGTCTCTCCTGCAGGGATTGCGCAACCTTCTGTGGTTCTGCGTGCAGCTCCTCAGGTAGTTCAAAGGCGCGGAAGCCTGCGGTATCGAGCACTGACCCCAAATGCGGTGACCTGCCGGCCCCCGGACCCAGTATCACCACGTGGGTATTGGGACTCCTCTCCATATAGTTGAATAACAGATAGCCGTCGAGGCTTACCGCATCCCTCAATTGAGCAACATGCTGCTGAGGCACGCTGCCGATATGAATATCCAGAAAAGGTTTGTCTGCCTGCAGCAGGCCGAGATCTATTTTAAGTTGTTGGAAGTTGTTCAGGGTGTTTTCCAGCTGCTCGATATCACGCAGTTCGTCAAGCAGGCTGCGTTGCGCCTCTTCATGATCGGAACAGCTCTGCCAGGTTGTTCCCAGCCACTGGTTGATTTCCGCCAGCGCCTGTTCACTGACAGGTTTGAGGGCCTGACTGTGAAAAGTTGGATTGAAGCCGGTGGATGAGACAATCTTCTGCAGTCGGGTGTTGGCCTGTTGGTGGAGTTCACGGTAGTGCTGACCCGGGGTCTCGGTCAGCTGACTGTCCGGCTTGGCCCTGGGGTCTGGATTGAAAACAGCCAGCTCGGCCAGCAACAGTGAGGCGGCCGGCAGATCCGTGGTGAGGATCTGCAGCGTGACATGTTGCATCGGAAGCGGACTAAACATCCTGAGTCTCCCGGTATCCGCATCGGCCTTTCATGATGCCTGGTCCAGGGTCTCGGGGCTGGTATGGACTGCTACCGCCTCTTCGATCACGGCCTGATCCAGTTCAAGCAGGCGGCCCTGAATGATCGCGAAGAGGCGTCGTAGATCCTTTTCCCTGGCGATCAGGTAACTCAGAGCCGCCACCACCACACATGGGCTCGACCGGATCAGTTTGTGCGCCTCTCTGGATACATGGAGATCGAGCCGCTGCCTGATCTGCATGCTATTGGTGGCGCCCTGTAGAAGCATGGAAAGGGTCGAGGGTAGTTTTCCGATCAGGCTTTCGAAGCTCTCCAGGTTGGAAAGCGCCATCAACCGATGGCGGTTGAGGTAACCCCCGCTGGGGATAAGCAGATAGTAAGCCTTGCTTGGAGCGAAGTTGTAGGCAAAGCGGTAACGTAATAACCAGAGGATATTCTGACGATCGATGAGAGTGCTGACCAGGTGATTGAGACCTGGTTTATCCGTCACCTCGGAGGCTTGAACGTATTTGAACAGTCCAGTGTAATAGAGCCGGTCAATCGCGGCATCGAGAGAAAAAGATTCATTTTTCTCTTCATATACCTGCCTGGCCTGACGGGCGATCATGGCATAGGAACCCCGTTCCAGTAGACGCAGCATTTCGAGCACGTTCTCGGCATGCAACAGCATCTCATGGGGCAGGCGAATATTCTCAGGCAACTCGTGCAGGTCGTCTCTGATAGTCTCTATGCCCAGGCCGTTCAGTTTGCCCCTGATCAGGGTCTTCAGGTTATACAGCTCGAACTTGCGAGACCAGTAGAGCAACAGCTCACGCGCCTTATTGGCCAATGGGTAGAGCAGAATGGAAAATTCCAGCATCAGCAGACGCAGCATGCTGCGCTCCAGCATGGTCCCGGTGTGTTGGGGTTCTCCTGCGTCTTCCAGGACCGATTCGAGGGAGTATCTGCTGAGCAGATCAGCCAGGGGTATCTGCAGCAGAGCGGGAATCTCCTCCTCGCTCAGCAGCTGGCGGCTGAGAATTCTGATCCGGGTTTTCAGGTAGACTTGGGAGCCGCAGACATTCATGTGGTGCTGTTCATCAGTCGTCGGCTTGTGGATCGATCAATACCGCAAAAGCGGCGTCCAGGGCTTCCTCTTCCCGGGATTCAGCATATTTCCTCAGCTGCGCGTGGCGTTCGTCATAACGCCGTTTGAGTTCCGCGATGGTCTGTTCCGCTCGGTGCTGGGCCTTCTCCAGAAAACTGTTGTGTAAGTCAGGCAGGCGGGCCTCGAAGCGCTCCTCTTCGGTGCGGGCCTCCAGCAGGGCATCTTGCAGGATGCGTTCCCGGTCAACGTTGGCTTTTTGGTGGATCTGCTCCGCCTTCATTTCAGCATCGAGCAGGCGCTGCAGGGTCTTTTCCATTGGCATTGGTTGTTATCCGCTCGTTAATGGTTCTGTCATGAAAAAGAAACAGTTAGACCTATGAGGTCCCCCTACTGGTACAGTCATCAAGTTTAGCCAAAAGGGCCTGGGTATGCCTTATTGGCGGCTGTATCCATTGAGCTGGGTCATTAACTACACTGGCAGTGGCCCGTCATCAGAACCCCTGAAAGCGATCCGATAGCTGACTGGCCACAAGTGATCTGAGTCTATTGATTTCATCCGGAGAGTACTCCAGACGCTGTTTGGCGCCCCACACGACGCCGGGCCAGCAGAAGTCGTCTCTTCGCCTACCGACGATGTGGATGTGCAGCTGTTGCACGATATTGCCGATCGCGGCGACATTGAGTTTATCTGGTGCGAATTCGCTATGTACAAAGCGGGAGATTCGATTGATCTCATCGAGCAGGATCAGTTGCTGCTCCTGCGTCAGCTGGAACAGTTCCTGTTCAGCGACCTTCGGCGCCAGAATGAACCAAGGAACCAGGGCGTTATTCATCAACAGCAGCAGGCTGAGATCAAGCTGCCCCAACTGGATGCAGTCATTCGCGAGTCGGGAGTCTAATTTGAAATTGTTCATCTATTCTCCTGTGACTGTTGAAATGGCAACGATAAGTTATTTTAAGCCTTATTGTTATATCCACCCCTGTGAGACTGGACTTGAAATAATTTGTAACAAGTTAATCTCATTCTGAAGCCGGTTAGACACATCTGACAACTTAGATTCTGCTGAATGCAAAAAGGTGGAATGTCACAGTATTAGTGGCGAGGTACACTAGTCCGGTAAAGGGCTTGATTGACGAATGTTTTCAGTCCCGATCTGCAGATTTCTGTATCCTAAATCGGTAGCCGGCTTGTAACTGACTGGTTTGAAATAGGGTTTTCCCGTCTGTTTACTCTGAAGAGTGTCTCTACAATGGGGTTCCTACCAACCTTTAAGCCATGGATATCATGCAAGGTTCCAAACATATCTTTCAAAAACTGCTGATCGGCACGGTCCTCACCGTGATCGTGATGGTCAGTGTCATGGGTTATCTGGTCTATTCCGGTAACCGGATGACCACCAAATACACGCCACTGCTGGATGCGGCGATGGAGATGATGTTGGAAACCACAACCGCCCATTTGTGGTTTATGGAAGTGATTTCGGGAGATGACCAGGGCACCATCGAAAAGGTCTGGTTTCACCTGGACCAGGCCGACTGGTATGCCAATGCAATGTTGGAGGGAGACCAAAATCAGGAAGAATGCGTATTGCCGCTGACGGACCCTGAATTGCGTCACTCCGTACAGACAGCCAGGAAAATCATTGCGCAGTTTAAGGAGATATCTCACCGACGTTTCAATCGCGCCCCGAATAATCCGTTCATTTCAGATATCGATCAGCGATTTGATGAGGTATTCAAGGAGTTCCTGCTGGTGGCATTCGATGTGGAATCAAGGCTGCAACAGAAAATCTATTCAGAGCTGATCAGTTTTCGGCGCATTGCCGGTGGTTTGACGATCGGAACCCTGCTTATTGCCCTGTTTGTGGTCTTCAAGCTGGTTAAATATGAACGGGAGCAACTGCGCTACATTGAACATATTGATGAGGCCAGGGCCCATATCGATGAGCAGAGCCGGCAATTGGATCATCAGGCCAATTTCGATCAGTTGACCGGGCTCCCGAACAGGGCCCTGTTTCTGGACCGTCTGCAGCAGGCCCTCAACTATGCCATGCACGAGGAGCACTACGTGGTGGTGATGTATGCCGATCTGGATAAGTTCAAATCGGTCAAAGACGCACTGGGGCACCAGGCGAGTGATGGACTGCTCAAACTTGCCAGCAAAAGGATAAATGAATGTATCCGGGAAGATGACACTGTCAGCCGTTTTGCCGGGGATGAATTTGGCGTCATCCTGACGGCAATTCAGAACCGGGAGAAGGCCATGGATGTAGCCAACCAGATTGCCCGTAAGATCATCAATTCACTCAACCAGCCCTTTCTCTTTGATGACAAAAAGTTGATACTCTCGGCCGCTATCGGTATTGCGGTCTCTGCAGATGATGTTGGCAGTGCAGAGGAGTTGCTGCACAAGGCGCATATCGCCATGCATCATGCCAAGATGGAGGGTGGTAACAACCATAAATTCAACACTGATGAGCTGAATGAAGCTGCAAACCAGCGTTATGAGGTCGAGCAGACATTGCGGACTGCACTAACGAGCGGAGAGCTCGTGCTCTATTTCCAGCCTCAATGGGAAGTGGAGAGCCACAAACTGTCTGGATTCGAGGCGTTGCTGCGCTGGAATCATCCGAAAAAAGGTCTGTTATTACCCGATTATTTTGTCCAGGTTGCCGAGTCAACCGGTCTGATCGAGGAGATCGACAGTTGGGTCTTCAAGGCTGCCTGCATGCAATACGCTGAATGGACAGACCAGGGACTGAGGCCGGGCAGGATATCGGTCAATCTTTCCCCGGTGAAATTGAATCAGCGTAAGATCGTGAGTGAAATATCGGATCTGCTGTTGGAGTACGAGATTCCATATCAGGCGTTTGAACTGGAACTCACCGAGACCAGCCTGATGGAGAACAGCCAGCTGACTCAGAAGGTCTTGGCTCAATTCAAGAAACTGGGGGTCAGGCTGGCGATCGACGATTTCGGGACCGGCTACTCATCGATGGCCTATCTGCGGGATTTTTCCATCGATGTGCTGAAGATCGACCGCTCTTTTTTCCAAAGCCTGGGTGAGGATCCGGCTGCGGAAGCGGTGTTGCGGAACATCGTCAGTCTGGCTCATGCATTGGAGTTGCAGATTGTCGCTGAAGGCATCGAAAACCGGCAGCAACTGGAGCTTGCCGAGGAGCTTCTGTGTGAATATGTGCAGGGGTATAAACTGGGTGGCCCCATCGCCGCTGCGGAGGCATCCGTGCTGCTGGCATCCGCCCAGGCTGAAAAGAATCCTCAATTTCCTCACTGAATACCCAATCCTCTGTCCTGAGGTGCGCTACTCGCTTTTCGGAATCAGCTCCGGCTCCGCCCGCTGATAGCCGACCTCCGCCAATTTCTCCAGATAGGCCTGCCAGAGCTGGTCCTGAAATTTCCCCAGATTGTAGAGATATTTCCAGTCATAGAGTCCGCTATCATGGCCATCATCGAAGACGATCTTGATGGCATAGCTGCCCACCGGTTCGATGCGCTCGATGGAGACCATCTCTTTGCCCTTTTCCAGTTTGGCCTGGGCGGGTGTATGCCCCCGGGTCTCGGCTGAAGGTGAGTAAACCCGCAGATATTCACAGGGCAGCGCAAAATGCGAACCGTCATCGAAGGCGATGTCGAGAAACCTGGATTGCTGATGGACCTTGAGTTCAGTAGGGCGGGGGTGATGTTCCATAAGTGGTTACTCTGATGTGTTGCCAGAGGCCTCGGGCCAGCCCTGGCAGTGACGGATGATCAGTTCCGAGAGCATCTGAATGTGGGTGGGCTGATCGTTCAATGCCGGGATGTAGGTATATTCCTTGCCGCCCGCCTCAAGGAAGCAGTCACGATTCTCAACCGCGATCTCCTCCAGGGTTTCCAGGCAGTCGACCGAGAATGCCGGACACACCACCTGCACGCTGCCGATCCCATTCCCACCCCAGTTCTTCAGGGTTTCATTGGTATAGGGTTTCACCCATTCCTGTTTGCCGAATCTGGATTGGAAGGATATCTCCCATTCGCCTTCACCCAGGCCCAGTGCGTTGATGGTGTCCATGGCGGTCTGACGGCACTCATTGGGATAGGGGTCGCCCTGCTCGAAGTAGTCCTTCGGGATGCCGTGGAAGGAGAAGAGCAGTTTGTCGGCACTGCCGTGTTCCTGTCGATACTGTTTGATGTTCGCCGCCAGCGCCTGGATGTAGGCCGGCTCATCGTGGTAGCGGTTGATGAATCTGATCTCCGGCAACCAACGCCAGTTTTGCAATTCACGGGTTACCGCATCAAAGATGGATGCCGTAGTGGTTGCTGAGTACTGTGGGTAGAGTGGCGCCACCAGCAGACGCTGTGCATTCGTTTTGCGCAGGGCTTCCAGGCCTTCTTTGATGGAGGGGTTGCCGTAGCGCATGGCCAAAGCGACTTCCACCTTGCCGGGCAGCTTGTCGCGCAGAGATCTTTCGATGGCGTTTTTCTGCTTTTTGGAGATGACAAGCAGTGGTGACCCCTCATCGGTCCAGATCGCCTGATAGGCTGCTGCCGAGTGTTTGGGTCTGATGCGCAGGATGATGCCATGCAGGATGATCATCCAAATGAAACGTGGAATCGAGACCACACGAGGGTCGCTGAGGAATTCCGCCAGATAACGTCGCACTGCACTGGTGGTGGGCGCATCGGGTGTCCCCAGGTTTACCAGTAGGATACCGAGACAGCTGTCATCTTTTTCAAGCTGGTCCGATTGGTTTTTGTATTTCACGGGTATTAAACAGTCAGTTTTGATTGGATAAGCGGATTCTTGCCTCTACACGCGCCTTATTCAACAGGGTTTTGTTGTGTATTTCCGGGATCAGCTGCCAGAGTCTGTCGATCTGGGCTGGATTTTTTACTGCCAGCTCTTCAAATCTTTCACGGGTGCTGGGAGCCAGTCCGGGTAGCAGCAGGATTTGCGGCGCCTTCCAGGTGACATAGTCCATGATCAGCTGATGGTCATCCGGCTCCTGCCAGTCGAGGCTGACCGGCAGTTCCGGGAAGCACTCGGCGGGTTGATCAGCTTCTTCGTGCATGACCACTTTAGCGTCTTGTTTATCGTCCCGCAGGTACCAGGCGCGCCGCTGGTTTTGTCCACAGCGACCTTGCACCAGCGCCTCTAGCACCGATGCATGGACCCGCGGATTATAGCCATCATTCTCAGGCAGCCCTTTTTCCGTCAGCTGTTGCGAGACAAAGCTGAAGTCACCGGGCTCGGCTGCCGACCAGCGTTTGAACACCTTTTGCTGCATTTCAGACTCAGTCCTGGCGCTTTCGAGCAGTGCGATGGGGACGCCGTCGACTTCATCCAGCAGCCAGAGTTCATAAATGTCGAGCAGAGGGAAGGGCAGCTGCTCCAGCTTGGGTTCCAGGCGCTCGATCAGTCGTTGCGCCGACTTGAGCATTCCTGTGGTATTGAACAGGGGATTTAATGAAACCCGATGCAAGCCTTCTGTTTGTGACCATAGCCCGAAGGTATAAAACTGTTTTCCGGAGAAAGGTATATTGGCCCAGAGCCCTTGCGGACTGTCACTAAGTACCTGGATCTCCCAGCGCTGGCCGTTGCTGCTCAAGGCGCGGGCATCGGCTGTGGCAACGACCTGTAAAACCCCGTTGAACGGGTTGAGCCGTCGTATACTGAAGGCATTTTCAGTTGGAGATGACATGCATCTGTAGCCTACACCAGCCGACTGGTGCAAGCGAGATGCGAACTGTTATATTGGATCAACAGGATGTGATTCTTGAGCTACTGAACTATCCGAGCGGTGACTGTGTCGATATAAGAACCCTATGAGCTCAAAAAATTATCTGAGGATTTTATGAAAGCAGTGTTATTTGTGTGTGTGGAGAATTCCAATCGCAGCCAGATGGCGGAGGCCTTTGCACGCCTGCATGGCAACAATCATTTGCAGGTATATAGCGCAGGTTCGAGACCCAGTGGCAAGGTCAATCCGAAGGCTATCCAGGCCATGCAGCAAAAGGGCTACGATTTAGCCGTGCACCACTCCAAGGCATTTTCCGATCTGCCCGAACTTCCATTCGACTTTCTTATCACCATGGGTTGTGGTGACGTTTGTGGACATGTCCCCGCCGTGTCTCGCGAGGATTGGGCGCTGCCGGACCCCAGGGCGATGCCGCCTGCGGAGTTCAATCAGGTGCGGGACGAGATCGAAATCCGGGTTCTCGATCTGCTGACCCGGCTCGATGTGTGAGCGCCTGCAGGGTACGGCATGAACAGGGAGAAGCGCCAGCAGATATTTACCCGCCTGCGGGATGCCAATCCAAATCCGACCACGGAGTTGCACTATTCAAGCCCGTTCGAGCTGTTGGTGGCGGTAACGCTATCGGCCCAGGCTACCGACAGGGGAGTCAACAAGGCCACGCACAAACTCTTTGCGGTGGCGAATACACCGGAGTCGATCTATGCGCTGGGCGAAGAAGGTCTGAAGCACTACATCAAGACTATCGGCCTGTTCAATAATAAGGCGAAGAACATCATTGCGGCTTGCCGCATACTGATCGAACGGCATGCCAGTGAGGTTCCGCAGGAGAGAGGGGCTTTGGAGGCCCTGCCGGGTGTGGGGCGCAAGACCGCCAATGTGGTGTTGAACACTGCATTCGGACAGCCCACAATGGCGGTGGACACCCATATCTTCCGGGTCGCCAACAGGATCCGATTGGCGCCGGGCAAGACGCCGCTGGAAGTGGAGAAGAAGCTGGTGCGTTTCACACCGGCTGAATTCATGCAGGATGCCCATCACTGGCTGATTCTGCATGGGCGCTATACCTGTATCGCTCGTAAACCCCGTTGCGGCAGTTGTGTAATCGAAGACCTTTGTGAATTCAAACAAAAGGAGACCGGATGATGATGAAAATAGCGCCCCGAGTCATGTTTACCCTCACGTGCCTGTTGTTTCTGCTGCCGACTGTCCAGGCGGATGACGGGCTGGTAAATGTGCGCAGCCAGTTCGATGTGCCGCAGACTCTGGATCGATTCGAGGCTGCGGTTAAAGAGGCGGGACTCAAGGTCTTTGCCCGCATCGATCATGCCAAGGGGGCCGCGAGCGTGGGAAAATCCTTGCGCCCCACCCAGTTGCTGATCTTCGGTTCTCCCAAGGTGGGCGCCGGGGTGATCAGCAGTAATCAGCGGGCCGGCATCGACCTTCCCTTGAAGGCCCTGGCCTGGCGGGATGCAGAGGGCGTGGTGTGGCTGAGTTATCCGAATCCTGCGGTTATGTTCAGCCGTTTCAGTATCGATGACCGCCCGAAGATTCTGCACAAGATGGACGGCGCTTTGGCCAATCTTACCAAGGCTGCCACCCAACCTGCGACTGACTGAAAATGGGCTATCAAGTCACGCCGATGATAGTCTGATTGCAATGACCAGGTGTGAGTCATTTCGATTTTGCAGTGCGTTCATGAGCATTTCTGTGAATCGAAATAGAAAGTGTAAGAAAAACAAAAAGAAGGAAATGAGTACCGATGTTTGGTAATGATCGACAGCAAATGCGTCAGGTCTTCGTTGAAGCTTGGCGAAAATACCGGGAAGGGGTTTCCATGGAATCCTTGGAACAGGTCGTTGCGTCTGTGGTGCTGGAGCACCCGGAGTACCAGAAGTTGCTCTCCGATCCGGAGCAGGCGCTGCATAAAGAGTTTCCTCCGAAAGAGGGGGAGAGCAACCCTTTTCTACATATGGCGATGCATATCAGTCTGCAGGAGCAGATCTCGACCGATCGTCCGCCTGGCATCACCGGTCTCTATCAGCGGTTGGTCCAGCATCTGGGTGATGTGCATGAGGCTGAGCACCGCTTGATGGAGTGTCTGGCGCATATGTTATGGGAGGCCCAGGCCAATCAGCGGATGCCTGATGAACAGGCCTATCTGGAGTGTGTCAAGAAGCTGGTGATTTAGTCAGGATCGCCGGGTTATCACTGCAAACTATTTGATAGGGTAAAAAATAATGGCTGAAGCCAACTACAGGAACTGTGCCCTCTGCCGGGTGATGCGTGGTCTTGCGTTTGGCGGAATGGGGGCGGCGATCGGTGGTTATGGCGCTATCCTGTTCGGCGTCGATCGACAGGAGGCGATGTTCTACGCTCTATTTGGCGCACTCGCGCTGACCGCATTCATACTGCGAAAAAAATCGGGTGCTCCCCGCCGGTGATACTGGCAGGCGCTCAATCCCAGCTGAGCTCGATTATCGATAAGGCGTCTCTGAATAAATCCGCCCATGAATTTGTCAGGCTGCAGAAACGGAAAATGCGGTTTTCCGTTTCCTTCATTTTCAATCGCTTACAGCAACAAAAAATGGCGCCACATTTCTGTGTCGCTGGAAGGTTTGAATTAATCAAACCTTCTATTAACACAGAATACGAAAATTGAGGTAGGCTTATATTAGCAGGATGGTGTAAATCCATGGATTTGCACAGAACTGCTAGGAGGCATAGATAGAACCTGTTAAAAAGGGGAGATGTTATGAATAAAACCTGGATCGTTGCCGCAGACACCAGTCGCGCCAGAATCTTCGTTTCAGACAAACCTGTGAGTGATCTGCAGGAGATACAGACCCTGAGTCACCCGGAAGCCAGGCTGCATGAGGGTGATTTGATTTCGGATACCACCGAAGGCGAACCCGACGAGTACAAGCAGGCTGAGGCGGATCGTTTTGCGGCGCATGTCTGCGCCACTCTCGAGGCGGGGCGTAAGTCTGGTGAATTCAACAAACTCTATCTGGTTGCCGCACCCAATTTCCTGGGTAAGCTGCGCAAGCATCAGTCCAGCGCGATAAAACAGTTGCTGGCAGGCGAAGTGGACAAGAATCTCGCTGCTCACTCACCTGAAGACATCCGGAAACAGCTGCCAGAATATCTCTGACGGAAGAGCGGATTCTGAATCAACTGATACGGTATTCAGGTCCATGAAAATGGAGTCAGTCGAACCGCTGCGGCCCGAGCAGCTCTATCACGCCAGTCAACTCGATGGGCTTGAGTTTGAGTCCACCGACCAGTTGCAACCCCTGGAAGAAACGATTGGTCAGGCCCGCGCCCTTGATTCTATGGCCTTTGGTGTGGGAATTCGCCACGAGGGATACAACCTCTATGTAATGGGTTCCACCGGCATCGGACGCCACTGGATGGTGACTGAGACACTGGGTCGGTTTAGTCGGCCAACCGATGGACACTCATCCGACTGGTGTTACCTCAATAACTTCGACTCCCCGCATCAGCCCATCGCGGTTTCCCTGCCCCCCGGCATGGGGCGAGTGTTGCGCAAGGATATGCTGCAATTGGTCGAATCCCTCCTCGATGCCATTCCGGCTGCCCTGCAGAGTAAGGAGTTTCGTAAACAGGCTGAAGAGATCAGCGGCAGCCTGAAACGCAAGGAAGAGAAAATGGCCGCGGAGTTCGATCACCGGACCCGTGAGCAGGGGATCGCGCTACTCCATACGCCCACCGGCTACACACTGGTCCCGGTCAAGGGTGATAACCTGATCTCCCCGGAGGAGTTTGAGAAACTCCCCGATGAGGAGCAGAAATCGATTGAGCAGGTGGTGGAAAAGCTTCATGACGAGCTGCGCAGTACGCTTGCACAGATCCCGATCTGGAAGCGTGACATGCGGCAGCGTTTCAAAAAGCTGGAGCGCGAATTTGTCGGCATTACCCTGGACCAGCTGCTGGCCGATCTGTTTCAGAAATATGCGGAGCATACGGATCTGGTCAGTTACCTGGATGCCATGCGCGAGGATGTAAGGCAGAACCTGGAGCTGTTTCGCGCCGTTGATGACAGTGATGACACTCCGCTTGAGGCCGACGACCTACGTTTCACCCGCTACAAGGTCAATCTGTTGGTCGACAACCGGGATGGCCCCGCCGTGCCCGTGGTCTATGAGGCCAACCCAACCTACCAGAACCTGCTTGGCAGGGTCGAGCACCTGGCCCGTATGGGCACCCTGGCGACTGATTTTACTCTGATCAAGGCCGGCGCCCTGCATCGCGCGAATGATGGCTATCTGGTGCTGGATGCAGAGAAGGTCCTGACCAACCCCTTCAGCTGGGAGGCCTTGAAAAGGACGCTCAAGTCCGGAGAGGTCCGTATCGAATCCCTGGAGCGTCAGTTGAGCCTGGTCAGTACGATCACCCTGGAGCCCGATCCGATTCCGATTGACCTGAAGGTGGTATTGATTGGTGATCGCCGCATCTACCATCTGCTCAAGGCCTATGACTCGGATTTCGGTCAGCTGTTTAAAGTGGCGGTGGACCTGGCTGAGACCCTGTCTCGGAAAGATCAGAATGACCAGCGATTCGCCGAGTTGATCGCCACCCTGCAACAACGGGAGAGGCTGCTTCCTATCAGTCGTTCGGGAGTTGCCCGCATTATTGAGCAGAGCGCCCGCCATGCGCGGGACGGCGAGAAGCTGTCCCTGCATATGGGGAGTTTGACCGACCTGCTGAAGGAGGCCGATTACTGGGCTCAACAGGAACAAAGCGGACGGATCGAGAAGTCGCATGTGCAACAGGCGCTCGATCATCAGACCCGGCGTGTCAGCCAGCTGAAGGAACAGCTGCATGAGGAGATCCTTAATGGTGCCCTGATGATCGATACCACGGGCATCCAGCTTGGGCGGGTGAACGGCCTTTCCGTGATTCAGGTGGGCGACCACGCCTTTGGCATGCCCAGCAGGATCAGCGCTACAGCACGTCTCGGCAGTGGCGAACTCGTGGATATCGAACGGGAGATTGAGCAGGGTGGGCCGATCCACAGCAAGGGGGTGTTTATCCTCTCCGCTTATCTCAACCGGCGCTATGCCCGTTATCAGCCACTTTCACTGGCTGCCACCCTGGTTTTCGAGCAGACCTATGGTGAGGTGGAGGGGGACAGCGCCTCTGCTGCAGAGCTGTGCGCTCTGCTTTCCGCTCTGGGCGATATTCCTCTTAAACAGAGCCTGGCGATTACCGGATCAGTCAACCAGCATGGCGAGATGCAACCGATCGGCGGGGTGTGTGAAAAGATTGAGGGGTTTTTCGATATCTGCCAGGCCAGGGGGCTGGATGGCAGTCAGGGGGTGATCATTCCCGACGCCAACAGCAGGGACCTGATGCTCAAACAGGAGGTCATCGATGCGGCCGGAGCCGGGCAGTTTCAAATCTATGCGGTCAAGCATGTTGAGCAGGCGATGCAGCTGCTCAGTGGTTTAGTGCCGGGAGTGGCCGACAATCGGGGCATCTATCCGGACCAGACCATCAACGGCATGATCCAGCAACGTCTGGCTGAGTGGCTGGCAATCCGCATGGACCTGGCGCAACATGAAAAAAGCGAGAGTTGAAGCCGGGTTTTTCTGATAATCCCCCTTTAAAACCTAACCCGCATCTGCCAGCGTGATCTGATTGCCGCCTGCCCGCTTGGATACATAGCATGCCTCATCAGCAGCTTCCAACAGGCCGGGGATGTCATGGTGTGACGGATCTATATCGATAATCCCGATACTTGTTGTCACCGAATATTGCTTATTCTTAGCAGTGGTGCTGTGTTCGGAAACAACGCGCCGGATTTTTTCTGCGATGCTCATGGCATCGTCCGAGTCGCAGTTTCTCAGCAGAATGGCAAACTCATCGCCGCCCAGTCGGCCTGCAATATCCTGATGTCTGATGATACGCCGTATGATCCGGGTGCTGGCCTGCAAGACCAAATCCCCAGTTGCATGGCCGGCCGAGTCGTTGACGGCTTTGAGTCCATCCAGATCGATATATAACAGACTGTGCCGATCGTCACTGCGACGCAGATTGTGCACGGTAGTGTTCAGCTGCTCGAGAAAAGCCCGCCGGTTATTCATGCCCGTCAGACTATCCGTCGTTGCCTGATATTCAAGAATTCGATTATCCAGCTGCTCAGAATGAGCGGCTGAGGCAAACAGCCCCAGAAAGGTGAAAACAACCAGGAAGGCGAGATTGAGATAGATCCCGTCAATCTCCACTACATTGAATTTATCGGGGAACAGCAGGGCCCCGGCCAGGATGAAGGTGAGCAGTGCACTGAGATAGAGGATTGACACCCAACGCATGCTGTAATGCGTGGCTGCGAAAACGATCAGTGGAAACATGAAGAACAGAATCAAGGTTGAAAGTGGATAGGTATTGATGGCCATGCTGGTAAAAGATGCGATCACCGTAAGCACCAGCAGGGCTTTCTTGCCGATAGTTTTGTTTGGCGTTTTCCCGACTGGCGCGGCTTTCCAAATCAGAATGGCCGAGCCAACCATCAGAACACCGATACTGTTTCCCAGCCACCAGAATGCCCATAACCAGAGCGTGGCGTCAGGCTCGAGGGACTGATGGATGGTGAATGCGCTGACCCCTGCAGTCGCACTAAAAACAGGACCCAGGAAAACCGCGAATGCGACGAAGAGGAGTACGTTATTCAGACGGTTGAGATTACCGTTAAACTGTTTTTGCCGCAGAATAAGGACAGGTACGACCGCCTCCAGGACGCTTCCAATTCCTGCCGCCAATGCCACATAGAAAGGTATGCCGGCAAATAGAGCCAGACCCAGCATGGCGAGGATAATGGCTGGCCACAATCTGACGCCAAACAGGAATAGGGCGGCGAATGCAATGCCTGAGGCTGGCCAGATCGGTGTGATGCCATTATAGGCAGTCTGCACGGTCAGGCCGATCACGCCCGCCAGGAAGTAGAGCAGCGCCAGAACCGCAAGTCCAAGCCAGTGCCGAGCCTCAGTGGGTAAATAGTGACTGATTGCCTGAAAATGACTCTGCATGTTCAACCTAATTAAATCTCATATCAATACTGATGGCGTATTGCTATCCGTGCAGAAGGCTTGATAAAGAGAAGAGGATTCGATCTGAGCTGAAGGCGGTAAATAGCCATTCGGGGAAGAAGATCTACCGATCAAGCATCAGTCAATGCTAATATTATAATAGTAGGTTTATTCTCCCAGATTAACAAATTATACTGATACTTTCGAAGGGGCGATGTGGGGGTAATTCTCTGTTTTGTGTCTTAAGTCTCAAATCTGATGGGTCTCAATGACTTCACACAGAAGATATCCCTGAGCCAGGCGGATCTCAGCTCGTTCACCTGGTTCAATCTCCGCCGCCGAGTGCATGATGTGGCCGTCTGCTGAGCTGGATACGATGGCGTAGCCACGCTTCAGGGTATTGAGGGGACTGAGGGTATGCAGGTCACGCGCCAGCTGGGCAAGCCGGTTGTGTTGTTGGTTCAGCCGATCGTCCAGGCAGCGCTGTAGTCTTCCGCTTAGATTTTCAGATTTCGATTTCAGACGTTCGAGGCGTAGCGCCGGTGATTGGTTGTTGAGCCTTAATCGCAGATTTTCCAACCGACTGCCAAGTCTCATCAACTGGTGGGTCTGGCTCTGCAATAGACGTTGCGATATTTCATCAAGACGCAGGGTGCGTTGGGTCAGGCGCTGACGGGGATGTTGCCTGAGCAGGCGGTTCTCCAGCTTTTCAAACTGTGTTTGACCGGCCTTGATCATTTGTTCCAGTTGAGAAGTCAGTTGCAATAGCAACTTGTTTAGCCGCTGGCGCCATGCGTATTGGTCCGGCGTGGCATGTTCCGCCGCAGCAGAAGGGGTAGGCGCACGCAGGTCTGCAACAAAATCGGCAATGGTGAAGTCGATTTCATGGCCGATGCCGGTGATCAGTGGAATTTCCGAGGCATGCACGGCTCTCGCCACCGCTTCGTCATTAAACGCCTGCAGGTCCTCCAGAGAACCTCCCCCCCGGCTGAGGATCAACAGATCGCACTCCCGCCGCAGGTTGGCCAGTTGCAGAGCGCGGATGATCTTCGAGGGAGCCTCCGCACCCTGTACCGGCACCGGGTAGATGACCACCGGAATAGCGGGAAAGCGCCGACCCAGGACGGTCAGCAGGTCACGTACCGCCGCACCGCTGGGAGAGGTGATCAGACCGATCTGTTTTGGCAGCAATGGTACCGGTTGCTTGCTGTCGGCATCGAACAGTCCTTCCTTGGCGAGTTTTTCCTTCAGCTGTTCGAAGGCGAGGCGCAGCGCCCCTTCACCTGCGGGTTCCATGTGCTCGGCGATGAGTTGAAACTCACCTCTGGCCTCGTACAGGCTGACCCGGGCCCGGATCAAGACCTGTTGGCCGTTGCCGGGCTGAAAGCGCAGCCTTTGCCGCTGCATGCGGAACATGGCGCAGCGCACCTGGGCGGCTGTGTCCTTCAGCGAGAAATAGATGTGGCCGGAGGCGGGGCGGGCCAGATTTGAGATTTCACCTTCCACCCAGAGCAGCGGGAAACTCCCCTCCAATATCGCCCGTGTCTCACGCACCAGCCTGGAGATGCTGTAGATGTCTCTGGATGTCTGTAGTTCGTTGTGCATCTTTTTCGTCAAATTCAGGAAGAGTTCTGCAACCAGGCTGCAAATGATGACGGAGCCAGAGGTTCGCTGAAATGATAACCCTGGAAGATTTCGCAGCCTTTATCCCGCAGAAATTCGAATTGCGCCTGCTGTTCAACGCCTTCCGCCACGATGTCCAACGCCATCTGCTGGGCCATGGTGATGATGGTCTCCACCAGACTTGCGTCCCTGGGTTCGGTGAGTATGTCGTGGATGAAGCTGCGGTCAATTTTTAATTCATTCAGTGGCAAGCGTCTCAGATAGGAGATTGAGGCATAGCCGGTGCCGAAGTCGTCGATGGAAAAACGCACGCCCAGTTGATTGAGCGAACAGATCTTCTTATTCGCCGCTTCCAGGTTTTCCACCAGGGTGCCTTCGGTTATCTCGAGTGTCAGGCAGCCTGGATCTGCACCGGTTTCTCCCAGAATTTGCTCAATCCTATCGGTAAAATTGGCCTGATGGAACTGGACCGGACTGAGGTTTACCGCGAGGGAGCGGAAAGCCGGGGAATTATGCCGCTGCCACTGTTTCATCTGGGTCAATGCCTCCCTCAGTACCCACTCGCCGATTGCCAGGATCTGACCATTCTCCTCGGCAACAGGAATGAAGGTGTCCGGTTCGACGGAGCCGCGTCGGTGATTGGGCCAACGCAGCAGTGCTTCTGCGCCTACCAGGTTGCCCCCAACATCCACTTGAGGTTGGTAGACCAGGGTGAATTCGTTATTTTCCAAGGCGAATCGCAGATCATTTTTCAGTTGCAGTCGTTCCTCCGCCAGTTTTTGCATACTCGGAAGAAAGAAACGAATGGTATTCCGCCCAGCCTCTTTGGCGCGATACATAGCGGTATCCGCATGTTTGAGAATATCGTCGGCTGATTCACCATTCATGGGGAAGATGACGATGCCGATACTGGGGGTGATCTGGAGCTCGTTGCCCTGGATGGTGTAGGGCTGGGAAAGCACATCCCGGATCTTCTCTGCACCCTGCTGGGCCTGTTGCGCGGCCTGCTGCGGGTCGTCGCTGAGCTCTGAGAAGAGAACCACAAACTCATCACCCCCCAGGCGAGCCGGTGTATCTTCATCACGCAGCTCAGTCTGCAGGCGTCTGGCAACCTCTTTCAGTAATTCATCCCCTATCGGATGGCCAAGGGAGTCGTTGATGGTCTTGAAGTGGTCCAGGTCCATGTAGAGCAACCCCCCTTTATGCCCATGCCGTTTGCAGAGCGCCTGGGCATGATGCAGGCGGTCCAGTAGCAGGCGCCTGTTCGGCAGGTCGGTGAGGGCGTCGAATGTGGCCTGATATTCAAGTTGTTCGATCGAGCGCATGCGCTCGATCTCTGCACTGGTGCGGGCTGCGATAATATCCAGCACCTCTTCCCACTGAGACGGCAACTCTAAAGACTGGTGTGAGAAGACCCAGATGATACCGATAATATTGCCGTGTAGATCACGAATGGGCGTGCCGAGATAATCAGTAATATCCAGATCAGCGAGTTCCCGGTCCTCCGGGTATAACGCCTGAGTATCCTGGATGAAGAGACGACGCCTGTTCAAGATGACATCGTTACAGGGTGTGCCTGCTAGCTCGTATGCATAATCTTCAATGAATTCTCCATCCAAAAGGCTGGAGATGGAGCTGATTCGTTTATTGTCGATTAACTCGCCCACTGTGGCGCCATCCGCATCCAGCCAGCGGCAGAGCTCAAGGGTCAGTTTTTCGAAGAAAGCCTGGCCGCTGATGCCAGCCATACTCTCCACCAAGGTATGCATGGCTTCTTCACTGCGTTTGCGTTCCGTGATGTCCTGGTGGGTGCCGCAGGCGCGCAACGGCTCATTGGTGTCGGGGTCATAGTCCACTCCATTGCCTGAACCCTGGATCCAGATCCAGTGTCCACGCTTGTGCCGCATCCTGAATTCCACCACATAGGGCTTGGCCTGTTTGATGTGGCTCAGGATGATAGGCTCAACCCGTTTGCGGTCATCGGGATGGATTCGCTCAGCCCAGTCACTCACATCATTTTTGATATCCTTGCGAGACAGTCCCAGCATGGAGAGCCAACGGTCATTGGTAGAGTGCCTGCCGGTCTGTATATCCCAATCCCAAAATCCGAGGGATGCCCCCTCGATGACTTGGGAAAGCTGAGTTTCAGCCTGATACTGGTGAGTGATATCAAGCATACTGAACGGTACTCGGCTTGCCTGCTCCAGGTTGACTGGGATCGGAAAGGAGATAAGCACCCGGATGGTCTTGCCTGCCAGGGTGCGGAATTCCGTCTCATCACTAAAATGGGTCTTCCTTTCGTACAGGGACAGAAGTGACTTTTCAAAGGTTTTTAATGAGATGGGAGTGAATATTTTAGACAGATTTTTTTGTAACTGCTGGAGTGAATTGGCGGCAAACATCGAGAGGGTCTTGGAGTTTGCCGAGACTATTTTAAGGTGCTTGGTTAATTCAGCAGGTTTTTCCGGATTTTGCTCAAAATAAGCGGCTAAATCACCCACCTCTTGCTCACGCAGGCGCTGAAGTTCCTGCAATAGCCCGGTGAAGTCTTCCTCCCAAAGGGATGCGGTGGTTGCTTCGAAGAGCTCCCGGAAGCGTTTCTCACTGCGAATGAGCTCCTTGGTGCGGGTCTGGATACGCCAGCGCAATAGAATTGTTCCTGCTAGTAGTAGGATCAATCCAACACTGAAAATAGCCAGGAGTTGTTGGACCCAGATGGGTATGGGCTCTTTGCTGGACAAGGTTTGCAGCAGACTGCGCAAATCACGCCGATAGAGAGAATCAGGATCTGCCTTTTGCTCTGCCAGGGGTGGATTCTCGGTGACACCGACCCTGACATTTGTACCACTGGATTGGGATGCTGAAGTCCAAGGAGCGCCGCAGATAAACAGTGCGAACAGCAGTAGTGGAAAAATGCGGCTATTTAGTTGCATGTTCCTGGTTTCTCACAGCTGACCGGACCTGATCCGGCCCGGATTCCTTCATTGTGCAATCTGGATGCTCGATTGTCATTCCTAATCGCACCTCGCTGCTTGTGAGGTCTACCTGTTTACCGGTCTGGCCGCAAAACCTATAATGGCCGGCTATCTTTACCCACCGGAAGCTAAGAC
Source organism: Pseudomonadota bacterium (assembly GCA_039714735.1). Lineage (GTDB taxonomy): Bacteria > Pseudomonadota > Gammaproteobacteria > Chromatiales > Chromatiaceae > JASJBU01. The sequence goes on along the minus strand of JBDLIT010000041.1, from coordinate 5,704 downwards.
TATGCGCGTAATCGAGGAAGCCCTCACATTTGATGATGTTTTATTGGTTCCTGCCCACTCCACGGTATTGCCCAAAGATGTTGATCTGTGCACCAAGCTTACTCGGGAAATCGAGCTGAATATCCCGCTGGTTTCCGCCGCCATGGATACCGTCACCGAGGCTCGCTTTGCCATTTCCCTGGCGTTGGAGGGTGGTATCGGTATTGTGCACAAGAACATGACCGCAGAGCAGCAGGCCCATGAGGTCTCCAGCGTCAAAAAGTATGAAAGTGGGGTGATCCGCGAACCAATCACGGTGGGACCCTACGTCAGTATCGGTGAAGTGGTGGAGCTGACCCGGGCGAACAATATTTCCGGTGTGCCGGTGGTGGATGGTGACGAACTGGTGGGCATAGTGACCGGACGGGATCTGCGCTTCGAGAAGAAGATGGACGACCCGGTCAGAAATATCATGACCCGTAAACAGGATCTGGTGACCGTGAAGGAGGGGGCCAGCCGGGACGAGGTACTCAGTCTACTGCATAAGCATCGTATCGAAAAGGTGCTGGTGGTGAATGATGACTTCCAGCTACGCGGCATGATCACGGTGAAAGATATCCAGAAGGCGAAGGATAATCCTAATGCGAGTCGGGACGATCAGGAGCGCCTGCGTGTTGGCGCGGCGGTCGGCGTCGGGGGCGGTACGGAAGAACGTGTTGATGCCCTGGTGAAGGCCGGGGTGGATGTGATTGTGGTTGATACCGCTCACGGTCACTCCCAAGGTGTCCTGGACCGGGTTGCCTGGGTCAAGAAGAATTACCCCCAGGTACAGGTTATCGGCGGCAACATCGCAACAGCCGCCGCCGCCCGTGCGCTGGTGGAGGCCGGGGCGGATGCAGTGAAAGTGGGGATCGGACCTGGATCCATCTGCACCACCCGTATCGTAGCGGGTGTCGGTGTGCCGCAGATTACCGCAGTGGCCAATGTCGCGAGGGAGTTGGAGGGAACCGGTGTGCCGCTGATTGCCGATGGCGGTCTGCGCTATTCCGGCGATATCGCCAAGGTGCTGGCGGCCGGGGCCTACTCGGTGATGATCGGCGGGATGTTTGCCGGTACTGACGAGTCGCCCGGTGATGTCGAGATCTTCCAGGGTCGTTCCTACAAGTCTTATCGGGGTATGGGCTCCCTGGGAGCTATGTCGGGCAAGGACGGCTCCAGTGACCGCTATTTCCAGGAAAGCACTGAAGACAAAGAGAAGCTCGTACCCGAGGGCATCGAGGGTCGTGTGCCTTACAAGGGCACAGTGCTCAATATCGTCTATCAAATAATCGGTGGTATCCGCTCCAGTATGGGCTATACCGGTTGCGCCAACATCAATGAGATGCGCACCAAAGCCGAGTTCGTGCGGGTCACGGGCGCCGGTATGACCGAATCCCATGTGCATGATGTGACCATCACCAAGGAAGCCCCCAATTACCGGCGTGACTGATTGACCGTCGAGTTGGATTAACAACCCATAGGGCGCCCCGGATTTTTGTGGCGCCCCTATGATTTTTCAGTTCACCAGCGCTCGAAAGATCTTGTTTGCGGAGTCGCCAGGCCTTCTCTGTGCTTGATCGTTGGCTGAGTGGGTGGACAGATACTGACCCTCTGGTATTTCTGGAAGTGGAAAAATGACCACAAACATACATGCCCATCGAATCCTGATCCTTGATTTTGGCTCACAATACACTCAGCTGATCGCCCGTCGGGTGCGGGAAGCGGGTGTCTACTGCGAGATATTCCCCTATGACAACGCCGACCAGGGGTTCGAGGGGGAGAGTCCGGCTGGAGTGATCCTTTCCGGTGGCCCTGAAACCGTTACCGCGGATGAAGCCCCGACCGCGCCGCAGCAGGTTTTCGATCTGGGCATCCCGGTGTTGGGCATCTGCTACGGCATGCAGACCATGGCGGCTCAGCTGGGCGGCGTGGTGGAGGGTTCAGACAAACATGAGTATGGCTATGCCCGGGTGCGCGCCCGTGGTCATTCGAAACTGCTGATGGATATCGAAGACCATACCAGTGAAGAGGGTTATGGACTGCTGGATGTCTGGATGAGCCATGGTGACCGGGTGATAGAACTGCCGGATGGCTTCCATGTGATCTGTGAAACGGAAAACGCCCCTTACGCCGGTATGGCGGATGAGGAACGGGGTTACTATGGCCTGCAGTTCCATCCCGAGGTGACCCATACCCGCCAGGGCAAGCGCATCATCGATAAGTTTCTGTTCAACATCTGTGGCTGTGAACCACTCTGGACAGCGGGCAAGATCATTGATGACACGATTCAGCAGGTGCGTAGGCGGGTCGGCGACAAACAGGTTGTGCTCGGTCTATCCGGGGGGGTCGATTCATCCGTCGTGGCAGCGCTGTTGCATCGTGCGATCGGTGATCAACTGACCTGTGTGTTCGTCGACAATGGCCTGTTGCGCCTGTACGAAGGTGATCATGTGATGGCTACCTTTGCCGAGCACATGGGGGTCAAGGTGGTCCGGGTCAATGCAGAGGAGCGTTTCCTGAAGGGATTGAATGGGTTGTCCGATCCTGAACAGAAGCGCAAGATCATCGGCAATCTGTTCATCGATATCTTCGAGGAGGAGGCAGGCAGGCTCGATAATGTCAGTTTTCTCGCGCAGGGCACTATCTATCCCGATGTCATCGAATCCGCCGGCGCCAAGTCGGGCAAGGCTCATGTCATCAAGTCCCACCATAATGTGGGGGGGTTGCCCGAATACATGAAACTGGAGCTGGTCGAGCCGCTGCGTGAGCTGTTCAAGGACGAGGTGCGGCGCATCGGTGTCGAGTTGGGTCTGCCCTATGAGATGGTTTACCGGCATCCCTTCCCAGGACCTGGATTGGGTGTGCGTATTCTAGGTGAAGTGAAAAAGGAGTATGCCGACATCCTGCGGCAGGCGGATCATATCTATATCGAGGAGCTGCGCAAGCACGACCTGTATGATGAAGTCAGTCAGGCCTTTGCGGTCTTTCTCCCGGTCAGGTCCGTCGGTGTGGTGGGAGATGCCCGTCGATATGAGTATGTGGTGTCCCTGCGCGCGGTGAAGACCGTGGATTTTATGACCGCCCAGTTTGCGCATCTGCCATTCGAGTTTCTCGAGGGGGTCTCGCGGCGGATTATCAATGAAGTGCCGGGTATTTCCCGGGTGGCCTATGATATATCGAGTAAACCGCCGGCCACTATAGAGTGGGAATAGGAATGGTTCATAGGTAATTGTTTTTGCAATAAAATATTATCGTCAGTTGAGAATATAAACTCCATAATCAACGAGTTGAGTATGGGTTGGTGGCGCCGCCAAGTCAGGGTGTTTTCGTTTTTCGGGCATTTTTGGTATCGGGACCCGTACCGCTGCGGCAAGGAGTGCCGCTTAGGATCGGGACGCTGGCCGTTACCAGCGCCACCAGCCCGAGCAAACCCTTCTCTATCGGATCATTGAGCAGCATTACCCGGCCTTCACCACCCATCTGGCGGCGCATGGCCGAGAGTGTGGCGCTACTGGTCGACGAGGTTCTGCCCGAGCAACCCATGCGCCAGTGGGTGTTGAGTTTTCCGTTTCAACTGCGCTTTCTGTTCGCCAGCCGGCCAGCGATCATGGGGCAAGTGCTGGGTATCGTCTACCGTACCATCGCCACGCATGTGATTAAAAAAGCAGGGTTCACCAAGAGGACTGCCCAAACCGGTGCAGTAACGCTGATCCAGCGCTTCGGTAGCGCGCTCAATCTGAATATTCACTTACACATACTGTTTCTCGATGGCGTGGGTAACTGTCAACTTCACGCTAAATCAGCCAGACTACACGCATGAAAGATGCTAAGCCGTTATACCATGGATATCGATTTCCTCCTGCAATCATTAGTCACGCAGTTTGGTTGTACCATCGCTTTTGTCTGAGCTTTCGGGATGTGGAAGACCTTCTGGCCGAACGTGGAATTGCTGTCTCGTATGAATCCATTCGGCAATGGTGCAACCAATTCGGAGCGGAGTAAGCGCGGAAATTGAAAAAACGACAAGGCCGATTAGGTAACACCTGGTATCTCTTATGGCGTGGTGGGAAATCTGTTCAGATTGGGTCGGCACTTGACGCGAGCGAATCACTATCGCGAGTTTCGCATGAGGGCATTTTGTGAATGGCGGGAGTTGACGTGCACCCAAATCATTGCCTAATAGTAAAGGTATGAAACCGTTGATCGCTTGTGCGGTTTGGATATCGTTAACTTGACAGTACCATTGGAAGCCATGCTACCTCGTCTTGGCTTTGTTGCAGCAAGGACACCGCCAATGCCATTCCGCCTCCTGACGATAGCTGAACCTTATAGAAAATTTATTAAGTAAATGTAGTTTAATGAATGGAAAAATAGTTTTTTTTATACTGCTTAATAAGCCTGCCATTAACTCGATTACTGCTTTGAAGCTAGCTATACTCATTGTTTCTAAAACAAAGCCATATCGAATAGTTCATTGTGACCTGACCTGAATTGATAGATATTTAGAGTCTATTGTATCTGTGATTATTCAGGTAATTATTTTCAAGATGGATATTTATATATAACAATGAAAAATCCTGAAATTGAAATAAATGGAGTCCCGATCCAGTGGGATATCAATAAAGGTACATTCACTTTTTTTGGGTTGTCGTCCGCATTATTCTGGATTAACCCTTCATTGCTAACCATGTTGCAACCTCTTGCAAAAGAGGTAGGTATCGATCTCTTTCGCCTAATGGTTGCGCATTCTTCCAGCCAGGGTACGGAAGAAGATTACCACGCTATGGTGACGGTACTTTCAGATTCGTTTGAAGAAGGATTTTTAAAATGGGGTGAGGCCGTTTCTTCTGCAGGTTGGGGCATTTTCTCAATGCCTCATTATGACAGGGAAACTCGTCGTGCCAGGGTAAGAGTAGAAAATACCTGGGAAGTCTTGATGCAAAAGGATCTTGCTGAAAAATGGGGTTGTCCTTTTATTCAGGGCAAGATTATTGGCATCTTTAACCATGCATTTGACACGACCTGCTGGGCCGATGAGGTATCAGACTCCTATGGTCCGGATAACTTTTTTGTTGAATTTGATATTTATGAATCTCCCAGAACAATTGATGATGAAATTGATCGATTGCGCCTGGGCAGATTGAATGAAAGTGAAAAGTTACTAGCTGCACAGGTGAAATTGAAAACTAATGAACTGGCTAAAGAGGTACAGCAACGCATCAGAAACGAAACTAAATATCGAGCATTGTTTGATTCCAGTAGCGATGCCATCATCTTATTGAATGAGAATGGGTTTTTCGATTGCAACCGGGCTGCGCTGAGTTTATTTGGCTGCCCTGATGTAGAAAGTTTCAGCAAATTACATCCTTCGGAATTGTCCCCTCTTTTTCAACCGGATGGGCACTCCTCAATACAGGCAGCTCAACATAAGATTGAAGAAGCCTTCCAGAAAGGGAGCAACTTCTTTGAATGGATACACTGGCGATATGATGATCATCAGGAATTTCCTGCAGAAGTGCTTCTGAATGTAATACCTTTTAAAGATGCAGACATTTTGCAAGCGGTAGTGCGGAATGTTTCTGAAAGAAAGGAAACTGAACGCCTGGTTATTGAGTCAAAAGAAGAAGCTGAGGCCGCGAATCGAGTGAAATCAGAATTTCTGGCCAATATGAGTCACGAAATCCGC